>NZ_JBKQXN010000139.1:0-17691 GCF_046762905.1 Yoonia sp. R2-816
GCAGAACAGCGTGCCGAGATCTGGGATCGCTGGCAGCGTGGGGAGTCGATGAGGTCGATTGGGCGCGTTTTTGATCGCCAATCATCCTCAGTCTTTTCCGTGATCTCACCAACGGGTGGGATACGCCCGCCAGATCGCAGACGCGGCAGGTCTGCATTGAGCCTTTCTGAGCGCGAAGAGATATCCCTTGGGCTCAGCACCAAACAGTCCTTGCGCGCGATTGCGCGTCAGTTGGTGCGTGCGCCTTCAACGATCAGCCGAGAGGTTCGGCGCAATGGCGGCATGACAGGCTATCGCGCAACCACATCGGATCAAGCTGCGTGGGACCGGGCTTTACGTCCCAAGATGTGCAAGTTGGCTTGCCACCCGACATTGGCCCACGCAGTATCGGCAAAGCTACGGCGCAAATGGTCGCCAGAACAAGTTGCTGGTTGGCTCAAACGCGCATTCCCTGGAGAGACGCATAAGCAGGTGTCACACGAAACTATTTACAGAAGCCTTTATATACAGGCACGTGGCGTCCTGAAGAAGGAACTTCTGGAGCACTTGCGCGCCAAACGTACAGTCAGGCGTTCCAAGCACGCGAGCCAGAAGCGCAAGGGAAATGGCCAGATCAAGGATGCGGTGTCCATTAGCGAAAGACCTGCATCGGTCGAGGATCGCGCTGTTCCGGGGCACTGGGAGGGCGACTTGATCGGGGGCTCAAAAAACAGCTATGTCGCGACCCTCGTGGAACGGCATTCCAGATATGTCATGCTGGTAAAAGTCGCCAACAAAGACACTGAAAGCGTGGTCACAGCGCTGATCAAGTCGGCTCAGAAGCTGCCACGTGAGCTCTACAAATCTCTGACATGGGACCGCGGCAAAGAGCTGGCGGATCATCCGCGCTTTACGCTGGCCACGGATGTTGATGTCTACTTCTGCGATCCCCAGTCACCGTGGCAGCGCGGATCGAACGAAAATACCAACCGGCTTGTAAGGCAATATTTGCCTCGCGGAACCGACCTATCCGCCCATTCCCAAGCAAAACTCAGCGCTATCGCAAGGCAACTCAACGAACGACCGCGCAAGACCTTGCAATATCAAACGCCAGCGGAGAAGTTCGCCGAGTGTGTTGCGTCGACCGGTTGAGATCGCCACAGAAAGCGGACATTGACCCTTTTGCCTTGAACGTCGGGTTTGTCCGCTCTTGAGAACTTAGCCAAGATCCAAATCGCGCAGGTGCAGCGAACGGCGGCTTTGCGGGTTGCGACCGCAGCATCTTGAACGGTCGATCAAGGGCGGCAGACGGCCGGTAACGTCCTTCAGTTCGTCAAACAGCGCGCGTATCGCCGCTTGCCCCTTCATCATTGAATACAGATTGCACACACCAAACAACTCAGAACCGCCCCACGCCTGACCGTGGTGTGGAGACGAGTATGCGCGACAGTCGAGCGCATCGGCAAGAGTGAAGTCCGGAAAGGCTTCAATAACTGCACGTGCACACTCGGCATCGCGCAGGTATACTCCGATTGCATCCATCGCCATCGCAGGAGATGAGTGAACCGCGTACTGTCCGCCACTACTTCTTTGGCAAGCCAGCGATGCAGCGCGTCGAGGCGCATCCCAAATCCTCGTGGGGGAACCGCAAAGCGGATGCGTCCTGGAAACGCCGCTTCGTCGGCTTTCTTCTGCGGTGTCGTCCGTCTCCCCATTTCAAGAACATTTCAAGAACACTCGCATTGGACAAGTTGGACTTTAGGTCAGCTTGTTGCCTTAAATGCGCAACCAACCCACAGCCGACATCCGATAAGTTGACGTCGTTGACTACTGTCAGCCCAAAGCAGACATGATTGTTCTGCACGTCGGGCGGGACGCAGCCGCTCGCTGCGACTGCGAAGTTAGTTCAAAAAATTGCGAAAAAGCGGACATTTGTTAGGTAGCTTCCTTTGGGCTTCGGTAGGCTGATAGCAAGGTGATCCGTTTTGAGTAGATATGTTTCATTGATGGCAACAAAAAACTAGTTATTGTCCTTTCGCACGGCAACGGCTTCTTCGATCGATCAGCAAGCCACCGTTGAACCTAGCTTATTCAGGTTGAGCACTACTTTGTTTTCCGTGGACTGACTTCTGCGAAAGGACAAACGTTTCAAGCCTAGCACGCCAAGAACCGTCTTCAGTGCTGCCTTGTCTCGGCAGGGGTTCGACCTGTTTCGCGTTTGAAGACTGTCCAGAAATAGCTCACGTTTCGAAAGCCGCAGATCGCGGCGACCGCAGTGACTGGCAATTTCGTTTTCCGCAACAGCTCTTCAGCCTTTCGGCAGCGGCGCTGCGTGACGTACTTTGCCGGTGTTTGCCCCAGCGCGCTTTTGAAGCTTCGGCTGAACTGCGTTGTGCTCATGCAGGCGACGGCGGCGAGATTTCCGACACATAACGGTTCGGATAGATGCTCTTCTATATACTCAACGACCCGTCCCAATCGCGCGTCACCGATTGCGGAAGCTGGCGCAAGTCCAAGTTTCTTGTCGGTATCCGCCAGCAATTTGGACACCAAGCTCAACCAGAGCCCGTCGATCATCAGGTTTGTGGCCGGATCGTCGTACAAAGAAAGACGCCACATATCTTGGATCAGCGCAAAAGCCATGGCCGATGACCGAAACTGGCCGGAAAAGCCTTCGAGGGCCGTCAATGACATCCCCCGTTCATCGAGCAGCACGCGAAGCTGTTGTTCGGGGGCAAAGGCGATGCGCAGGTGAAGATCGGGCAATCGGAACCGGCATTCTTGGTTGGGGGGCTGTATATCAACAACGCCTTGCGCATAGCTGTGTGTTTTCCAGCCATCGCCAAAGTCATATTGGAACGCGTCGTGCTTGTTCATCGTGGTGACAAACGGAACCTCGGGGATTGCCGGGTCTGCCGTCTCGATGGCACCCTGCTTGACGTCCAAAAAGGTAAGCCCGAACGTGCCGCCACGTCGCACGTCTTGCTCGAACGAAGCGTATTCCGAGTTTTGGTAGAAGTCGGCGAATGTATCCATTGATACAGGACATACCGCAACTTGTGGTGCACACAAAGCTTGTTGCGACGTGACCATTTGAATTTCGACCATCCTCTTTCGAATTCGAAGCGTTTTCGCCCTCGCCCTGTGTTCAGGCTCAAAACCACGCGTAAGGTTTCGCGCACAGATGAGGTGAAAATATGCGTATAATGGACTTGATTTTGGCTGCAGTCGGCGTTGCTGCTTTATACGGCGGTTATCTGCTGTTTTCGCAGCCAGGCACTGCGACAAACGTCGCCGTAGCTCTCCCCCAGCGCTTGCCGGTCGTGGAAGTAGCCCTTGTCGAGCGTGCAGATGTCGAGGCCAGTGTCAATCAAACCGCGCTTTTGAAGGCATCGTCGGAAGTACCCGTGACAACAGAGTTGGCCGGCCGCGTCGTATGGATCAACGAGAGGTTTCAACTGGGCCAGCGGCTGGAGAATGGCGAACGCATTTTTGAATTGGATGCTGCGCGGCTTGAAACGGACGTCATCAGGGCAGAGGCCGATATCTCAGCTGCTGAGGCTGAGCGCGAGCGCCTTGAGAAAGAACTGACGCGTATCAGCACACTTGCCGAACGAAATATCTCGTCTCAGGCGGCACTTGCGACCACGACAGCGAACCTCGCAGCCGCAGAGGCGCAATTGAAACAACGCAACGCCGCCCTTTTGTCAGCAGAGCTGGCGCAACGGCAAGCGACCATCACGGCCCCTTTCGACGCTGTTGTCGCGCAAGAAACCTTGTCGCTTGGCCAGTTCCTGCAGCCTGGAACTGAAGTGGGCAGGTTGGTGGCCGCAGATGAAGCGGAACTGTTGGTGCGGCTGAATGCCGAGCAGCTTTACGCTGTTGAGCAAGGTGAAGATCTTATCGGCCGGCGGGTCACGGTCACTGCGACGGATGGGTCTGGCGCGCAAAAGCCAGGGGTCATTAGTCGGATCGCATTGACGAACGAAGCGGCCACACAAACAACGGGCGTGCTGGTCACGGTCAGCCAACCTTTTGACACAAGGGGTGGAGTCTTTCGGATCAATTCCCTCTTTGATGTTTCCATCCCATTGCCGGGCAGTTCAGACAGGTTGCTGTCGGTGCCGGTGGCCGCGGTTCAAACCGGTGATCGCATTTGGGGCGTCGTGGATGGTGCGCTCACGCAGATACCGGCCGTGCTGGATCGGCGCGCGGGTGATCGCATGATCCTGCGGTCAGGGTCGCTTGAGGTTGGGATGGGCGTGGTGACAACGCGCCTGCCAAATGCAATCGAAGGGTTGAAAGTGCGCGTGTCCTCTGAAGGTGCGCAAGCCGCACTTGGTGAAAGTGCTGACCAATGAGAGGCCTTATTCGCGCCGCCGCATCAAATCCTGTCTTTTCCAATCTCCTTATGATCGGATTGATCCTTGCAGGTCTGTCGAGCCTCTTTTCGATCACGGTCAAGAATTTCCCCAAGATCGACCTTGGCGCCATTCAGGTATCGGTCGCGTATCCCGGCGCAACCCCGCAAGAGGTCGCCGATACGATCATCGTCCCTATTGAGGGCAAAGTGCGCGCGATAGATGGCATTCGCCGCGTTTCGGCGGAAGCTGTGACAGGCAACGCGAGCGTGACGCTGTCGCTGGAACGTGGCGCAGAACCCCGGGTGGTCCTTGATGATGTGAAGGCCGCTTTGGGGGAAATCACCGTGTTTCCGTCCGGATCGGAATCCCCGATTGTGGTTGAGGCGGAGGCACCAGAACTGGCGATCCAACTGGTCGTTACTGGCCCGCTTCCGGTGACAGATATCAAGGATCTCGCGTTTGAAATTCGCGAGGAGCTGCTCGCCTTTCCAAACATCACAAGTGTCGACATGTCAGGTGCGCCCGAGGACCAGATTGATATCCTGGTGTCTCAAAGAACGCTGGATGCCTATGGCACCGGCCTGCGCGATCTGGCCGCACAGATCACAAATGAAAGCCTGAACCTGTCCGGTGGCACGCTCTTGTCAGATCGCGAGAGGCTTCAACTGAGAACGGAAGGGAAGGCACAGACTGGCACAGAATTTGGCGCGCTTCCCATTGTAAGTTCGGCCGATGGTGCAGTCCTGACCTTGAGCGATATCGCCAAAGTTCAGGATGGCCTCGCAGATAGTGGCATCGTATCGACATTGAACGGTGATCCGGCGGTCTTTCTTTCGATCAATCGCGAAGGTGACCAACAAATTCTGGAGCTTGTTGAGACGACCCAAGGTTACCTAAACACGCGTTTGAAACCGCGCCTGCCGGAAACCGTGGACGTGATCGAATGGCGAAACGAAGCTGAGCTTCTGAACGGTCGCATCGATCTGTTGTCCGCAAATGCGATTGTCGGCTTTGTTCTTATCCTCGTATTGTTGGCGGTCACGCTTGAGGTCAGGGTCGCTTTCTGGGTTGTCATCGGAATTGCGACCGCCTTTATCGCTTCGTTTTCGCTGATGGCGGTCTTTGGCGTCACCATCAATCAGCTGTCACTCTTTGGGTTCATATTGGCATTGGGTGTCGTCGTGGACGATGCAATCGTCGTGGGTGAAAATACCTTTTCTCGACGGCAATCAGGTGATGCCTCCCTGAAAGCGGCGCAAGAGGGCGTCCTGCGTGTGGCTGGTCCGGTTTTCTTTGCGGTAGCGACCACCATGTGTGCGTTTGTCCCCCTGCTGCTGCTGCCCGGAACATCGGGCTCCTTCATTGCCCCGGTCGCTTCGGTTGTTTTGCTGGTTCTGTTCTTTTCGCTGATCGACAGCCTGTTCATTCTGCCCCATCATCTGGCAAGCATTTCAGACCGCCCGGCCCGGCGTTGGTCGCCGTTTCGTTTGCTGGGTCTGCTGCGCAAGCTGATTGGTGGCAGCCTTGATTATGTCGGGCGCACGCTTGTCCGGCGCGCCGCCCGATTTGCCGTGCGGCAGCCATTGTTCGTCATATTGACCAGCTTTGGTTTATTCTTCGCCTCGTTGAGCCTGCTGTCAGGCGGGCAGGTCAAATTCGTCTTTTTTCCCGACGTTGAAGGTGACTATGTGGTCGGCACACTAGAGATGCCTGAAGGCGTGTCAGAGGTCGAAACCGCGGTTCGCGCGCAAGCGGTGGCTGCAGCAGCCATGCGTGTCGCGGCCAGGATCGCCGATGATCAGGCCCTTGCATCTGACGATGTTTTGCAAGCAACCGTCATCGCCATCGGTTATGCGCTCGCGGCTGGTGACCCGGGCGGCGTTGGCACGGGGTCAACAGATACCGCGACAATCGAAGCCAAGATCATGTCCGCAGAACAGCGCAGTTTCAGTGCCGCCGTCTTTGAACGGCTGTGGCGCGAGGAAACCGCTGATATCCCGGGGATCGTGCAGCTGACGTTTTCATCGTCCGTCGTCCCCATCGGCGCGGATATCGCACTGCAGGTTGGCAGCAAAAGCGATGACGCGCGCGTCTTTGCCGTCAATCAGATCAAGGACGCGTTAGCGGCCCGGCAGGGCATTCTGTCATTGCGAGACTCAGAGGCAACAACATCGCAAGAGGCTGTCTTCATTCCGACCGAGAATGCAAAATCACTAGGCGTCACAGTCAATGATGTCGCGCGCGAGATACGCTCTGCAGTGTTCGGAGAATTGGTGACAACGCTGCAAAGGAATGAAGAAGAAATTGACGTGCGCGTCCGTCTTCCCGAAAGCGAGCGCACCGATCTGAATGACCTCGCCGATTATCGGGTGCGCATTGGAAGCCAACTCGTTCCAATCAGCTCTCTTGGGTCATTTACGCTGTCGAACGCGCCAAGCACGATTTCACGGGTTGATGCGCGCCGCATCACAACCATTCTTGCCGATGTAGATGAAACCATCACCACCGGCGGCGCGGAAATCCGCATGCTGCAGGAGCAGGTGCTGCCGGAGATACAGGAACGCTACCCGGATGTGACGATGGAACTGTCAGGCGAGGCAGAAGAACAGGACGATTTCGGCCCATCGCTGGCGGTGAACTTTGGCCTCGCACTTTTCGCCATATTCGCATTGCTGACATTGGCGCTGCGATCTTACATCAACCCAATACTCATCCTGATGACAATCCCGTTTGGTTTCATGGGCGCGCTGATTGGTCATGCAGTTCTTGGGCTCGACCTGACGCTTTTGTCCATCTTCGGCGTCGTTGGCTTGTCCGGCATCGTGATCAACAGCGCCTTGTTGCTGATCACGACTGCGGACCGAAATGTGGAAGATGGCCAGGATTGGAGTTCTGCTGTCGTCAGGGCGGTTGTCTCTCGGTTCCGTCCGATATTTCTGACAACGCTGACCACATTCCTGGGTGTGACACCTCTTGTCCTGGAAACCAGTATTCAGGCGCAGTTCCTTATCCCTACGGCGATTTCATTGGGCGCGGGAATCCTGATTGGCTCACTCTTCGTGTTGTTCCTGGTGCCCGCGTATCTCGCGGCGGCCCGCTCCACCGCGGCTGTATTACTGACGCCGGTTCTGGGTCGCCGTCGCGCCATCAGCTGAAGGAATTCGAGAAATGAAATCATTTGCCGTCGTCCCGCTTTGTTTTCTGATGTCTTGCGGCGCAGTTGGACCTGACTATGTGACGCCCACAGTTGATCTGCCGAGCAGATTTGCAGGAGGTGGCGCAGAGAGCATCCCAAATGCACCCCAAACCGTCTGGTGGTCGCAACTCAACGATCCATTGCTCTCAGAGTTGATAGCGCGCGGGATCGCCCAAAACCTCAATGTGCAGATTGCACTTGAGCGCATTGAAGAGTCTCAAGCCGGTTTGCGTGCCTCTGGTGCGTCTCTTACCAATGGGAGCCTGACGGCCGAAGTCACCACGGGCGAAAGCGAAGGCATCGCCGCTGACACGCGCGCCTATCGACTGAATGCGGGTCTTGTCCTTGACATATTCGGGAGAAACGCAAGAGAGGTCGAACAGGCAGCCGCGACCTTGGATGCGACGCGCGCGGATCTTGGCACGGCGCGGTTGGCTTTCCTGACTGAAATCGTCGATAACTACGTGCAAGCGCGGTACTATCAAGAAGCCGCCACGATCCTGCGGCAGACAGTGCAAAGTCGCAGCAGAACACTTCAGGCTGCTGAAAATCGGCTTGAGGTTGGCGATGCCACGATCATCGAAGTGCAACGCGCACGTGCCGATTTGGCGTCGGCAAGGGCAAGATTGCCGCTTCAGATAGCGAATTACGAAGCCAGCGTTTTTCGCATCGCGACATTGTTGGCCGAACCGTCGGCGTCTTTACAGCGGCAGATGGGGCAAGGGCGTGCCATTCCGCGACCGATAGGCGGCACGAGCGCAGGTGTTCCGGCTGACCTTTTCCGGAGCAGGCCCGATGTGCAGGCAGCCGAGCGCAGTTTTGCGAGCGCAACGGCGGCTATTGGGGTGTCAGAAGCGCAGCTTTATCCGTCGATCACCTTGAATGGCTCCATCGGAACCGGAGACACAGACCAATGGAGCTTTGGACCGCAAATAAACCTCGCGCTCTTCAACCGTGGTGCATTGCTCGCCAATCGCAACGCCGCCATTTCCCGCGCCCGCCAAGCAGAGCTGCGGTGGCGTCAGGCAGTCCTAAAGGCGTCTGAGGAGACTGAGGCTGCGATTGCATTACTGCGTGGATGGCGCCAACAACTGGCTGCACAACAGGATGCAAGTGAGGCAATCGGCGCGGTCGCGGAACTTTCGCTCACCAGCTATGAAACTGGCGAGATACCATTGGCAGAGCTATTGGACGTCGAGCGGCAATTTGCGGACGCAAGGCTGTCAACTGCCGATGCACGTCGAAACGCGACATTGAGTTGGATGCGCTTACAGATAGCAACAGGTCGCGGTTGGAAAACTCAATCCAGCTCAGAGTTGATGCGCAGAACATTGAGCCGTTAGTCTCTGACAAGAGGGCCGCCGGCACGCCTTAGAGTGACAGATCGTCTAATTGGGCGAGCTCTCGCAGATCAGCCTGAACAGCAGCCCCGCAAAAAAGCCGGGTGCGGCTTTGAGACAGAGGCCCGAGCGCAATCCAGCAAATGCTACGTGATGTACGAATGGCTGATTTCGGAGAAAAAGCACTTCGGTATCAAAATAATAATGAATGTCGACAATCGGCCGCCCTTGCAAGCGACCCATCTGATCAGATTTCAATGGCCTCCGAGGTAGCGAGCACATTTTCGAGTTCGACGCCTAGATACCGGACTGTGCTGTCCATTTTGGTATGCCTAAGCAATAGCTGAACAGCGCGCAAGTTTCCGGTCTTCTATTAGATCTGTGTGACCTTAGTCCTGCGCATTGAGTGTGTTCCATATGCCGTCGCCTCTGGACCGATCGATGTGACCCAATCCCTCACGATTCGGGCGTATTGCCTGGCAGTGATGTGGAGGCGTTCGTGAAACCTGCCAGGCCACAGGTATTCTGAACCGACTATCAACCGGTCTTCCATCCATTTGGATACGGATGCCCGGGTACCCTCTGATATCTCAAAACGAACTGGTTTCTGGGTTTTGCTTTGCAAAACCGAAGCACGTTCCTTGATCTGACCTGATGCCATTACATCGACGACTTGCATTCGGACCAGATCGCATCCGCGCAACTTGCTATCTATGGCCATGTTAAACTGCGCAAGATCGCGGTGGTTTTCGGCCAACTCAAGACGCACTCGAATCGCCCATACGTGTTTGGGTTTTAGCGGGCGTTGTTGGCCGACTATGCGGCCTTTGTTCCAAGCGCGGCGAAGAGCGCGAATAGCAGGTAAGTTTGGTGTTTCCATGACTGATCGTCCGATCTTCCGTCACCTCCCACAACGACAACCCGACGTTGACAGGGCACTACATCACAGGATGCTGCGCTGCATCCGAATCCGAGGTCTGGTCTTAGCCCATAGCAGAAGTGCTGAATTTGTGCTGCGTGCGCTCGCAGCGTGCGAAATGCTGCGTGAGCGGAAAATCCAGTGGAGCCGCGCAGCGGCAAAATCGGCCCTTCATACAGACTGTATCACATATCAGCGGTGGTGCTTAACAGATGCGGACAAAGCGACCTTTTGCTGCGGCTGCGCCAATTGCCGCTTTTCTAAAGAACTCGGCACATTGTCATGGGAGGCCTTGTGGGCGGATCCTTGGCCGGTAGCCAAGTTCTAGAAATCATCAAACTCTGGGACATTACCGAGCCTGACCAGGAAGCTGGGCGATCCGACTTCGCCACTGTTTGGGTCCTCTGTGATCATATAGGCATCAGCGCCCGCACAATCCTCGGACTGGGCTTCCCGTTCGGCTCTGTTCTGGGCCTCTGACGCAGTTGAATATTGAAATTGCTTGCCAATCTTCAGGCTTGCTTGCCCGTCACGGCCCCGCTTCTGTTCCACATATGTCTGACAGATATAGTGAATTTCTGTAGCGCTCTTGTCTGCATGCGTCATGGGTAACTCCTACGCGGTTGTCGTCGCGCCACTGAAACTTGAAAATGGGTGCGCAATCAGTGTGTCATCGCTGTATGGCGGCCTTGGGTGAACCTGTCTTATGCGCTACCGCGATGGCTTTGTCGGTGTGTTCGCTTCTCTTTCCAGGCGCGCATTGCGAAGACGGTCCATTTTGACTTGCCGCTGTTCCGCTTCTTCGTCGGCCATCTTCCGAACGACGCGGGTGGTCTTGTCCATCTGCGTTTCCACTTTGGGACCTTGCGCTTTGAACACGCTTGTTTTCGTTAGCTTTGCCAATTGGCATTCTCCTCATTGGTTTCATTTGGGCGTGTCGGAACAAGGTCGTTCAAACCAGTGCCAGGTGTTTACCGGAACCATGGGTTTCACGCGCGTTTGGCGCGGGTCGGTCATTGCGTAGATTTGCCTGAATGTCGGGGGCGGCCATGGCGCGCATCAAAGCGCCATAATTCATCTGGAACCGCATTTCTGATCCGACGCAGGTTGCCGAATGCTTGGTGCCAATAACAAGATGATCGCTTGTCGCGCCGATAAATGTATTGCCGGGAGGCATTGAAAGCCCAGCCGCGTCCGTATCCTGATGCCCAATGGCAAGAATCAACCGCGTGGTTTCTGCGGTGTTTGGGACAAGGTGAATTCTAGGCAAAGTGAGATCAGCAAAGCTGACGACCGGGCGCACAGACTTGGCGTCTGTCTCAATGACTTCGGCGACCAGTGTAAACGCATCTCTGAACATTCCGCCTATTTGATTTCCAGAGACCGGCTCGACGCCCAAAAGGATTGCTTCGCCAAGCCTGAGATCATTGATCCGACCATTCGCATGTCCACCCAGCGCCCAAGGCAGGTTTGCAGAGTTGCCGCCAGAGACCGTCTGGAGGTATGGCCCACACTGCCCCTCAACATCATTCGCAAGAACAGACAGGGCCTGCATCTTTGCATCCGTCGGGGCAATGCCGCTCAGACAAGTGAAGTTTGCTCCGATGCCTTTCAGCGCCACACCGGGCATGTCCACCACCTGCTGGGCTATGTCGCCGAGATCTTGCGGCATGATCCCTTCGCGCAGATCACCCATTTCGACCATCAGGATAATGCCGTGAACCGTGTCTTGCCGGATTGCAGCGGCGGCCAAGGCTGCAATCACAGCAATCTCTGTGTTGTAGCTCGACTCACAGACTTGCACGACGTCATCGACCTGGCTCAGCATGGGTGTCCGGATCAAGGTTACCGGACAAGTAATTCCAGCCTGGCGCAACTGCTTCACATTGCTCAAACGCGCCTCAGCGAGGCCTGCAGCGCCACCGTCAATCATGGCTCGGGCGATGGCTGGATGCCCACAAACGGCTTTGGTCACCCCGGTCACCTGGATGCCGCGCGCCTTCAGCAGCCCAACAACAGTCCGGGTGTTGTGACGTATCTTGCCAAGATCTACTTCTATGCGCGGGTTGCTCATATTGCGGCCACAGGCATCCCTTGCTGCAAACCGGGATACGCGCTGAGGACCATAGCCAGCAGATGTCCCGTTGGTCGGCTGAGTGCGTCAGTCACAGGCAGCCCAAGTTTCTCTGATTGTCCTGCAATCGTGTCTTTGATCTCGGCTTCGGACATACCTTCGTGATTGAGCGTGACGCCGATGACCTTGGTATCGGAAAACGCCTCGATCAACGCAATCTCGCTTGCCGGTGTGGGCATTGGCATGTTGGGAAAATCGCAGCGATGGGCACGTTTGGGGGCATGCTGAAGGATGACGGCGTCCGGCTGGCTGCCGCGCAGGATAAAGGCGGATGTGCAGAACGCAGGATGGCTTAGCGCACCTTGGCCTTCGATCAGGATGACATCGGGTTGCTCTGCCTCCGAGGCCGCGACAATCGCGCCCTCAAGTTCGCCGCAGCAAAACTGGGGCGGTACGGCGTCCATGGCTACACCATATTTCGCGCCCTGCATCAGACCCGTCTGGCCAGTGCCTACCAGCACAGTCTTGATGCCCTTTGCGTTCAGGGCACGGGCCAGAACCGTCGCGGTCGTCCGTTTTCCGATGGCGCAATCGGTTCCAAGAACGGCGATGCGCAGTGCATCGACATTCGCGACACTGCCATCGAACAGACGCATGTCCTTGCTGGGCTTGGGTTTGCGGATGTCGCGGATGGTCACATGTCTATCCAATGCCGCTTGCGCAATTTCAGCGTCGTCGCTCAGGTACTCATGCAGGCCACTGACGATGTTCATACCGCGCGCGATCGCCTCCAGTACAACGCTGCGATCAGCGGGCGAAAGCCGCCCGGTTGAGGGGGCCATTCCATAGATAAAGGCATCGGGCATGGAGGTTTCGTGAGTGACGGCGGCATCGAGACTTTCGAGGATTGGTATGTTGTTGATCGCGCCATCAAGAACCAGTCCGCTGTTGTTGCCGCTGTGGTCGCTGTCGATGACCGAGACGATCCGGTAGGCCTCTGAATGACGCACAAGACCGTTGGCAGTCTTGCCGTCAATTTTGGCGAAGTTGCTTTCGCAATAGACAATCGCAGTTGGCTGCACGGTGATCTGAGTGATGGACGTGGACTGTGTAGGTGCGTCGCTGGTCAATGGGGGCGCTTGTGCACCTCTGATTGGACGACGAATGGTATCGGCGGTTTGAGGTTCGGTTTTCATGGTAATTTCCTTTTGTTGGCAACACTGTCGTCGCCCCTGCGTGTGGAGGCTGCAGCCTTAGTGCCAAATTCTTAGTTGTTGAAAACGCACTGACCTTTGGATTTTTGGAAGTTCCTGTTACATTCCCAGCGGTTTCCAGATCTGTCGAGATGGGCGTTCGCGGGGATGTCTATCGCTTCGCAGGCTGTACCAGAGGCTTCATACCCCCTCTGGCATTTCCATCCCTCACCGTAGGTTGCATCGTCAAAATAGGCGAAATCCGGGATTACGACGGCCTCGCACAGACCGTCTCGTTCGAAAAAGCCACGTTCACATGTCCAGGGTTGACCATAGCGAGATCCGTTCAAATATCCGTTGATGGGAACCGCAATGGCGTCGCAACGGGTACCCATCCGCTCAAACCCACGTTCACATTCCCACGCCGACCCATATGATCCATCCACCAGATGGGCATTTTCGGGCACGACGACCTCTTGGCAAATATCATCAACCTTGAGGAATCCGCGCAGGCATTGCCAGCGTTCGCCAGAAGGGTCCAGAAACCCACCATCGGGGACAACCACTGCAACGCACGCCGTTTCATCGACCTTGCGAAAGCCATGAAAGCATTCCCATCCAGGACCATATGTGCGGTTCGTCTCATATGCATTTTCGGGTGCCACAACGGCTGCACAGCTATCGCCAATAAGCCGATACCCGACGTTGCAATCCCAACCGTCACCATAGCTCTTTGCGCTGGCGTTTTCCGGCATGGATTGGGCGAATGCAGGGATTGCAAAAACAAGCAGAGCGAAAGTGGGGCCGAGGAAGAAAACCCAAATCATTCGGATGTCCGCCAATACAGATGTCCCGCAAGTTGTTTGGGGCAATTGCAGCGCTGTCTTTGAATTATGATCCATCCAACTCAAGCCCCGCGAGGCAGGCATCTGCAAGGTTGCGATCTGGCTTGTCTGAGCCCGGGTGGGTTGCCCAACCTGTTTCCATCATCGCATTGCGGCGGCCAAATGCCGAGGCATCCTGAAGGATCGCAAGTTTCTCTGCGCGTTCCGGGTCTGCAGCAGACATGTTCAGGCACACCGGCACCATTGCCAAAGTCACTTCGTCAGTTGCGAAGTCCTGTGCTATGGTTTGGGCGTTGCCGCTCGTCACCCAGCCACCCCAAGTAAAGCCGAGGATAGAAACCGCAATCGCGCCACCCAAGGCACCGTAGATGCCGGGTTTCGTCCATTCTGGAAAAGTCATTTTTGATCCTTTGACGGAGAAAGCGCCGCCTCACTGTTTTTTGCGCTGACAAGATTTTGTGTCAGGGCCGTTTTCAAGCCGTATTGATCGACAGGGCGCTGTTCATATCTGGTCGTATTTCATGGGCGTATCCGGCCGCCAAAACGGATAAACCTATCGCATGGGCGATGTGGCCATGCGCGATAACATCGGCAAACTTCCCAAACATCAGATCCTTGCAACGGGACGTGACAGCTGAATTTTGATGATAGATAATTGCAGTTCGCTATAGCAGGCGATGCGCCTTTGCCGCAGAAAACCACAACTTTGTATCCTGTACGTAGTTCCTTCACGCCTGAATTACAATGTAAGCCGACCTGATCTTGTTTCTAACGCCGACCATGTTCTTGAATTGAGCAGAGCGAACGAACCTTCGATCTTGTATGTGCCCAACCCTGCCGCCAAATGAGGCGCCTACGTCGCCTAGTGCCGAAAACACTCCGTCACGCGGACCGCAGCGTTTGTAAGCATGGGTTCTCAGCCGCCCAATGCTGATGCGGCATAGCCGGGTCTGTGAGTGCTTTGTAACCTGCCATTCGCCTCTCAGGCGTAGTTGGGACTCTGCAGCTTCATACGATGTACCACCATTGGTGCATCCATAGCCAACGTTCCGGCAAAACGCCGCGAAAGCGGGCGGAGAGCCCTTTTCGACGGATGTTGGGCGCTGCACCAAAGCTTGCTTTATGCCTTTGCCAAGTTGGCCAAAGGTACTTCTGAGACCTAGATGTGTCCCTGCGGATTCGTATGCCGTCAGTAGCTTCGCTCCGCCTGAATGAATGTGAAGTTGGGTTCTGAGATTACACCTGCAGCTGCCATGCCGTTGGCAAGCACTGGGTCCTCCGCAAAGGCGCGCGCCCGCTCCATTGTATCCCATTCGAACACGACCGTGACGACGCGATGGTCGACCGGGTTGTGCAGGATGTAGGCGCTCACCTCACCGACACTGCGTCGTGTCGCGATTGCGCCGTCGAATACGTCTTTCCAGCGATCAAAGTCTTCGACTTCGTGGGTGACAATCATGATTGCCTCTTGTGCCTCAGAATAAGAGCTCGAAGCGACAGCCACGGTCAAAGCGCCCGCTGCGCAGATGCCATAAAAATGGAGGGTCATTGTACTATACCTTTTGAAAGAGTGGGATGGCCGGTGACCCGGGGGGCCACCGGCCATTCAAATCAACGACGACCGTTCATCATCCAAGCGGCGCATTCAGCGCCCAATTCGGCAATGGCCCGGGCCTCGTAGGCAGCACTGTCGGCGGCAGGCAGGCTTGCTTGCCACCGGCCATTGGTGCCCTTGTTGATGAAGGTCGCCCCGCCGCCCTCCCAAAGTGCCCCTCCCATCGGGGCCATGGCATCGGCATTCGTCTTCATGTAGTCGAATGAGCAATGGCGAAGGATCGCGTCCCAGTTTGTCGGAGCAATATCCAGAAAGTCGGCAATCCGCCGGATCTCGCCTTCCATATCGGCCTTCAGGTCGTTGAAATGCACCATCAGCACATTGGGCAGGTCGCGGATCGCCCACCAGCTACGCATGTTCTCCCAAAGGGACCAGAACGGATAGCCATCTCCATCAAGCCATTGGCGGAAGTAGGCGACCGGATCTTCCGGTGCGCGGTCCAACGCAGGGCCGACGCGACCGGGCGTGTCGTTGATGACGGAAAAGAACTGGTCATTCGCGTTGTGATGGTGGTTGTGCAGGCTCCACATCAAGTCACGACCGTCGCGGGCAACATAGACGTATTTGACCTTGGGCGAGAAGACGAGCGCATCGACGGGTAGATGTGTTTTGAGAAACCGCCGATGCGTCTGCGCCTCAAGCATCGGCAACTTCACTTCTGGCGGAGGCACACGCAGATCAACCCAAGGACTGACTTGTCCCGCCGCAGGTTCGGTGCGCCCATCGAAAATGAGCTGGCCGATGATCTGCTGTGTCCAAGTCGTGCCTGCCTTGGCGTAGCTTGCCACGATGATATCATCATCACGAAAAGTGAAACTGTCCCAAATTGTTGAATCCATGTGGTGATTTTGAATATCGCGGGTTTTTGACGGGGCGCCTTGCGCGGTCATTGTGTCCATTCTAATTCTCTCTTTTTTGTGGGTACCGTGTAATGACCCCACGATATTGACGTGCCGACCAGCGATCTATCCATCAAGATTGAGAACCATTCTGCTTTTTTGCAGAGCCATGCTATTCTTGGGTTATGTACGACTGGAGTGACATCCGCATCTTCCTGGCAGTGGCGCGCGAAGGTTCAACACTGGCGGCGTCCCGACAGCTGAATATCAACAATACAACCGTCAGCCGACGTATTCAGGCGCTGGAGCACGGGTTGCAACTAACCCTGTTCATACGTGACACCCGCGGATATTCCCTAACGCCGCAAGGCTAGGCATTGCTGGCAAGGGCGGAGAAGCTGGAACAGGCCTCTCTCGACATTGCAGCCGAAGCCGAGCGTCTCAATCGCGATTTGTCCGGTATCATCCGAGTCACTGCACCCGAGGCGCTGATGACGCACATTATCATTCCAATCATGATGGCCTACCGGACGCTCCACCCCGAGGTGAGGTTCGAGAACCTCTCAGCAGAAACGCAGGTCAGTCTCGAACGCGGGGATGCGGATATTGCCTTTCGGGCGACAGATGCAGTGGTCGGCGATACGCTGATCGCCCGTCGCCTGCCCGATATCACCTGGTCTGCCTATTGCTCGATAGACTATGTCGCGAGCCATGGTATGCCGGAGAGAATGGAAGACCTGCGAAACCACGCAATTGTCAGCTTCGGAAAGGAAATCGCGCATTTAGGGTTCGTCAAATGGTTCGTTTCGCATACCAGCGAAGACAAGATCGTAGCCACCTGCAATTCTGTGCCCAACATGTCGGGAATGATCCGAGCCGGCGTCGGGGTCGGGCTGTTGTGGACCGGGAGCGGCGACCCGTTACCAGATCTTGTCCGCTGTTTCCCGCCACCCTCGGAACTCGACACTCCGTGGTGGCTGGTTGCATCGCAAGAGGCGCACGGCTTGCTTCGCGTGCGCAGTTTCATGGACTTCGCCGCCGACAAGATCGATGAAGAGCGTTACGGATTACGCAAAAAAGGTGAGGAACGCGGCGGCCTGCAATGAGCAAATCCGGCGGTGTTCCATCAAGTTAGTTCCTGAAGTCAAACGCCGAAACCAGTCGTTCGCGCATATGCAGCGAAAGCCAGCTTCGTCCTGTGTGGATGGTCCCTGCAAAGCAAGACTTTTTTCGAAGCAGTTAGCAATTTGTCAGATACGGTCTTGTGTTCGGCCTGTTCGCGCGGTTCTTAGGTCCGCTGGCCTTGATGGTTTCCGCAGATCAAGTC
>NZ_JBKQXN010000140.1:0-281 GCF_046762905.1 Yoonia sp. R2-816
TGCGGCTGAGACAGCCTTTGGTTTTGCCAGTGCGGTGTCGGACAGTGGCAAAGGTGCTCTCGATGGGGTTGGTGGTGCGGATGTGCTTCCAGTGTTCGGCAGGGAAGTCATAGAAGGCCAGCAACACGTCGCGGTCTTTGATCAGTTTCCCGACAGCCTTGTCGTATTTCACGCCGTAGGTTGTGATGAAGAAGTCAAAAGCGGCCTCGGCATTCACGCGCGTCTCAGCCTGCCAGATATCGTGCAGGTGGCCCTTGGCTTTGGCCTGAACCGACTTCGGC
>NZ_JBKQXN010000141.1:0-444 GCF_046762905.1 Yoonia sp. R2-816
CGCGGTCAACGATGCGAAAAGCGCGCGTGGCACTGGCAAGGCGACTTGCAATCATCCTACACGCCATGATGCTCGATCAAAACGAATTCCAGGTAACTTTACTAAACCCTGAACAACAGAGGATTACTACATAACAGTTCCCATAAGGTAAGACGCCCTAGGGTGGGCGTTGAACATGGCGCCGTTTTTGTAGCGACATAGTAGACTAACAATCTGATCGCGGTTTCAACATTGCCGATCCACACCCAGACAACCCCATCCTGAGCCCGCGAGCTCGAAGAGAACCAAGGCAACCTCAGACGTAAGAAAAACACAAAAGTGAAAACGAACATTGACAGATTAGAGAACACAATCGGCTCATAGTGTACGCGCGCGCGCAAACACTCAAGATCGCCGCGTTCTGGTGTTTAGCATATGCAAAACCGATGGTTCATCTTCTGTCGA
>NZ_JBKQXN010000142.1:0-5830 GCF_046762905.1 Yoonia sp. R2-816
GTCCGCAGTGACATAGTTGCCGTCCATCAGGGTGAACGTCCCCTCAGACGCTCTGCCAACAGTGACCACGTCCATCACAAGCGGGGCGTCCGCAGCACCGGCGCTGTCCAGGCCCGCAATAGACAGCATCATCTCACCCGAAATGTCGCCGGTGATGACAAGCTGATCAGTGTCCGCACCATTGCCATCAATCACCGTGTCCAGGGCAAAAACGCTTCTTCCCGACCCGGTGTAATCGCCGTCTATGGTGATCACATCCCCCGTCGCCCCGTCCTGCACGTCCAAAATTACAGAGCCATCATTGATCACGTCACCGGCGATGGTCAGGCCGCCACCAGACGCGGTGGCCACTTGACCCGCAATCATCGCCCCGGTGGGGGTGCCCCCTTCCCGACCAGTTGCGCGGAACGTAGACGTCGCGTCGATGGACAGGCCCATATCCACCTCGACACGCTCCCAGTTACTGAGGTGAGTCTCTGTGGAATTCATGTTTATCGGGTCATTGAGCGAACCAACGAACGTCAGCTTATCATTACCGCCCACCCCGCCGTCCAGAATATAGCGCCCCTCACCGAGGGTTACGGTGTGAATAGCGACGGTATCATTGCCCGCACCGGCATAAATATCACCAGTGAAGCTGCCATTGTTCAGCTTCAGGGTATCGTCTCCCGCCCCAAGACGAATATCACCGGTGATTTCCCCCCACGAGTCGATCGTCGTATCGCCATCCCCGTCTTCTATGGCAAGACCAGACGCCGTACCATTCACAACGGCGTTGCCGTTGATCCTGATCTCCCTCTTGACACCGGGGAGACCGGAGCGGGAGATCGTTCGGATCGCTGCGCCGTTGCCAGTTCCGCCCGTCACGGACCCGTTGACGCTTATGTCAAAGCCTGTCGCACCCTCAGCACGGATCCCGTCTGCATCCTCTCCGGAAACCGTGACGATGCCGCTCAAATGGACACTTGCCGTCGCGGATGCTGAAAACGCGTTAAGCCCATGCGCTTCTTTCCCCTTCGTGGTGACTGTGCCGCCATGCATTTCCACGCTCGCAGCGCCATGGACCGTGTGGTTCGCAGAAACCCCATAAGCTCCGTCACCGGAAGTCTCGATACTAGCTGTATCGTCTACTACCGCCGTCGCCGTTTTGTTCCCCCTGTTATAGCTCCACGCATAAACCGCATGGGCATCTTTCCCCTCCGTGGTGACCTTGCTGTCGCTCGTCACTTTCACTTTCACCGTGCCACTGCCGTTGGAGCTCGCCACAATCCCAAAGCCAACATCACTCTTTGTTATGATCTCCCCGCCGCTCATTTTCGCAAGCGCCACCGCCTTATCTGCGTCGATCGTCGCGTTCGCCTCGATAAACGCCCAAATCCCGTACGTATTGTTCGGTTTGAAACTTAATCCTAGACGAGTAGCAGAAGCTTCGTCCGTGGCGGCCTCCGTGGTGATCTTGCCACCCGTCATTATTGCTTCCGCCCTGCCAGTGCCTGCCGTCTCCACCCACATTCCATAGGCACGGTGACCCTTTGTTATGATCTCCCCGCCAGACATGGTCGCCTTCGCCATGGCGTCGCTTTGCTGATTTTTGACACTCGAATAAATCGCGAACGAACGCGTATGGTCAGTGGTGATTTCGCCGCCCTTCATCTCCACGGTCGCGCTGCCCCGGCCTGTGTTGGTGATAGTTGCCCAAAGCCCCCGACCCTGCGTCACGATATTACCAGTTTCCTCATCAATAGCGTATTTCCCAGTAATGTTAATTTTCGTATCCTCACCCTCCATCACAACACGCGCATTGCCGCCACCCTTATTGCCCGCCACAGCCCCATGAGATTGCTTGCCGTTTGTAGTGATTCTGGTGACCACCCCTGGTGTACTTGTACCTACGTTTACGAACGTGTCAGCGTTACTCTCCAGGTGAACGTGCTCGGCAATAATCCCCATACCATTAACGGCCTCCGTGCTAATTGTGCCGCTGTTCAGATTCACAACAATATCAGTTGAGTTTCGCGCACGAACAGCCCTCGCGGCTATTTGAGCATCAGTCTCATTACCCCCTACCTCCACCCCCTTCGCCTGCACCCCCTGGCCGGCACCCAGCTTGTTGACGGTGACATTATTCAGATTCAGCCTGTACCCAGGCACATCAGTATATTTGATGCCATTGTTATAGGTGCCAGCGCCGCATGAAAAAACGACGCCGTTAGTCGGGCTACCGCACTCATTGTCCGCCTGAGCCGCACTGCCGGAGAACATCACCGCAGCACTCGCCAATACCAAAAGGCCCGGCGCAATGCTCGCCACCTGACCCTTGAACTTGGTCAAACGACCGCCTCGAGCCGAGACGTTGCGCGGGCGAGGAGCGGGCTGCGGGTCCAAGGGATCGATTGTCATTCTAAAATACTCCTGTGTGGGTCATCGCCAACATGTTTGAACAGGATCGGGAAAGGCACCGTCCTGCCCACTAGGCGTTCAGTTGGGGGGCATAAATGCAGGCATTGAGATTGACTTCGGCCAGAGGTGTTGTGACAGCCCCAACCAGAAGCGGACCACGTCGGAGATCGGCCGCGCTGCTTTCGCGCCGTCCGGCCTGCAAGTAACAGGCTGAATTTATTGCGGATATGGGCGATTTTTTATCGAGCATTCGGGTGGCCAAGTCATTCACTTCTTACCCAATAATAGGACCCACTTGCTGTATTGAGAAATACTCTGACACTATACTTCAATAGGCATCAGCTATGATGAGGTCAGCGGCCCAAAACCCGGGATTGTTTGCAACCGCCGCGCGACATCGGTCTGCGATGAGGGAGATTTGCTCTTGCTGGTTTTTGCATTGATCCAAACCGTTCGCTCAGCGATCATCTAGCAAATCCTTGATGCGCTTGAGTTGTACCATTCCTATCGGGAAGCTGTGGCCTTGTTCGTAGAGAATTGCCCGCAGGGCGATTATTTGTAGGTGTCCTGCGAGCCAAGGTAGCCAGGATGATGGCTCTCTATCTCACTGTGGGCTTCCTTTTTCTGCTTGGCCTTTTCCAGCGCGGCCATCTGGTCTTCGGTCAGCAGGATGCCCTCCTGGGCGGCGCGGGCCTCCAGTGCTTTGAACCGCTTTTTCATGGTCTCAAGGTCATTGCGCAGCCAGATCGACCGGACGCCCGAGGACGACACCATGATGCCCTTCTGCTGAAGCTCCCAACTGGCGCGCTTCCTCGAAGGTCAGGTTGAACTGATCCAGGCTCTCGGAACGCACGCCAACCCGATGACGGTTCTGTCCTGCCAGTTGATGTTTGAGCTTCTCGATCAGCAGAGCCTGCGATTTGACTTCATCGGCCCAAAACCGCTTCTTCCGCCTGCTCATAGGGTGCCTCATGGTGTCCACTATCGATGGTGGACACTTAGATCACTCTCCACGACGCCGTTAGGTCGGGTTCATCGGACGCTTACGAAAAACCCGACAGTTGGATCGTTTCGGCCCATGGCAGAACGGCTGCAACCGTTGCCGCGATCCTCAGACCGCCTACAAGGGGAACAAACGTCCACATGTGCAGTTCATCTGGACGATACGTACGGGCGGCTTTCAGCAAAACCGCCCATAAATTGTTTACGATGTGGTAGGTTTACAGACACTCCTACCCGCCTCGACTATGGCCAGCTCTGTGTTCGCCGGGCAACTAGGTGCGCCGAGTTTGTCGTACTCTGGTGTGATGTAAATCGGCGTTGGCGCCACCGGCGCGGGTTCTTCCGGCTGCGAGCATGCAGCAAGAATAGGGGCAATTGCACCAACGGCAAAAACTTTCAGTTTCATGTCTGTCAATCCTCTATAAAACTTCTGATATTGTTCAAGAATTCTGGGCTGACGCCAAGATGCGGCCACCAACCACTGCCGAAGCTGTTACAGTCAGCCATGGCGGTTTCCAGATTACAGTTCATTGGATAACTTCTCTTGTTGAGGCTGGATTGCCTCCAGCCGGGTTTTCGAGATCAGACCACTATGTTGCCTGCCTCTTGGGTTTGGGATGGAAAGGAGCTCTCCTCCCGCTCTACACGTCCTCAATAAAAACAGAGGTCGTATTTCTATGTTGGGGAATTTTTGATTGATCCCAGCCGACTGACTGAACCGCCGAACAATACTGTTGGGATCAACACCGCCTGATTTGACAGTCCCGTCGATCATGCGCGCCGTTGTATTGCCATGGCCAGCAGTGCGCGCAGAAATTCCATGGACATCATCACCGCTCGTCTTGAATATGCCTCCAGTCACTTCCACGTTTGCCGTGAAGTCACCCGTCTCATTGTCGATCTTCGCATATCGTCCGAAAGGATTTGCAGACCTTGCTGGCCATGCTATGGAAACCGTGCCGTCATTCATTTCTATTGAAACATCATCTTCGCCGGCCACGGTGCCAGCATCGTTATGTATCAGATTGAGCACATCTGATTCGGCATAAGCGATGCTATTCAGGTAGCTGTTAACAGCACATGCGACGTCACCTTGCCCATTTCGGCTTGGCCTGCTGTCGGTGGACTGAGCGCGTACCACGCTCTGGGTCGCGCTGCCAGCGAACAGCATCGCAAGGGTCACCACAACTGAAAGGTTTGGTGCAATGCTTGCCACCTGACCCTTGAACTTGGTCAAACGGCCACCCCAAATCGAAGACGTTGCGCGAGTGTAAGGTGGCGGCGGAACACGTGACAAAGTCAAGATTGCCTCTACTTAGGAGAAGATGATTCCATATTAATCAAGGCTGGTTGTCGAAATAAAATACTAAAAAACAATGGTTTGATAGAACCGCTCTATTCATAGGTGTTCCAAGGAGACTGTTGCACTCATTGGCTGAGGTCGTTTTGAAGCTAGGGCGGTTCGTTGATCATGCTTCAGGCGCGAGGCGTTGGTGAATATGCTCAAGGCGCAGGTTGTGGCGTGCGTGAGGGCGCCTTGGTCGCCCCCCTGAATAGCGAAGCTCTGGCTGAGGTGCGCGCGGACCTTGCCGGAGGGGGAAGTATCTCGTCGCTTGCACCGCGCTACGATACCTCTCGGCAGACGGTCTTTCGACTGAGTAACGCCGGGTCCCAACTTGTGAAGTTAAATTAGATTAGAAACGCTGCAAACCTGTCCGAAAAGGTACGACCACTTCACTATTCTAGTTTTCTTCGTGCGTCGGCAAATGCTTTTGTTGGTGTTCGCAAGCCAAGACACTTTTTGGGTGTTGCGTTTTTGCGCGCCTACCGTAGTTCTGACCGAACCCCGAAGCAATTGCCCGCCAACAGCATCCGACTCTGCAGTTCGGGCATCAATCAAGGAAGAGTTCTCTGTTTGCGGCATTGTCAAGCGGGTCATTTTCCTGTCCGTCTGGGGCATGGTTCTCTGCGAGGTCACGGGAATTGCGCCTCATGATGGTTTCCGTCGGTGGACGTCTCCAATGTTTTTCGCGAGGTATGCGGTTTTCTCCGCATCCCCACCCTTCAAAACGAGATAGATCAACCTCCGTCCCGTCGGGACTTGGCTCCCCGCTTCGCCGGGCGGGTATTTAGATCAAGCAGTGGCTTCCTTTGTCCATTTGAAGTCGGTGTCCTTTTTCACAGTGTCAGCATCAACACCGCAATCTTGCGCGCTGCGGCGACTGCGGCCTTGCGAACCCACGTTTCGCGGCCAGTCGTATGAATCGCCCCGGTTTCACCGGAGACCTATAGCTTCATTTCATGCGACCATATCGAGCACGTCGTGCTGTGCATAGAAGTTCTGTTCAGCCTCTGCTGGCGGGATGTTTCCGATGGGGCCAAGCAGGCGCCGGTTGTTGAACCAATCGACCCAGCCGAGGGTGGCCAT
>NZ_JBKQXN010000143.1:0-438 GCF_046762905.1 Yoonia sp. R2-816
TCCCCCTGCCCCGTTTGGGCTAGGGCGCGGGCAGAACAAGCTGGAGTGCCGTGCACTCCTGGACTTCAATGAGGGCGCGATAACGGCCGTGATGGACCTCAGAGAGTTCGGGCAAAGGCACGCCAAGCGTCACTCCATGAAAGTTCGCGTTGGTGTGCTTGCGTTTGAAGCTCACATGAGCATTGCGATAGACGCCGATGCGGATACCCTTCCAGATCTCAATATGCGCGGCACCTTCGAGGTAGTCTGACCCACGTCTGCTATGTGTTGTGGCGCAGGCGTCCCAAAGTACACGCCTCATGAGCGAGTATTGACGCGGTTCACTCCCCTAAACGCATATGATGTATTGCGGCAAACAACTGCAAGGAATCTCCCTGATGAAGACCGACCTCAAATCCATGACCCGCAAAGAGCTTGAGAAGCTCAAGGCCAATGTTG
>NZ_JBKQXN010000144.1:0-443 GCF_046762905.1 Yoonia sp. R2-816
CCTAGTTTTCGCTGTTCGCTGAACCATAAATAGCAGACTTCTGCGCGTGGTGCAGCATCCGTCACTCTGGGCTCGTAGCCGACATCGGCAGATGTAGGATCTCACCCATCCCGCTCCAAATCCCTAACACCCATTAACAACCCCCACTGCGCGCATGCTTCAACCCGACAGAATCCGACAGGGGTCCGACGTTTTGCCGACGCAAATCCGACGCAATGCCGACCGAACATTTCCCAGCAAAATAAGGCGTTAACCTAAGATTCGCCAGTTCCTGTTAATTCTGCACATGTCGGGTCAGTTTAACGCGTGCACTACAGGTGGCACGCGTATTTTGGTGTCGATGTTAAAGTCTATCGGTCCTATCGGCGTGGTGATGGGATGTATGTGGGGATTGAACGGGACCCGGGCGTCGCTGTCATGGCTCCAGCTTGGGTTCTGGATGC
>NZ_JBKQXN010000145.1:0-269 GCF_046762905.1 Yoonia sp. R2-816
CGGTTTCCACTGCAAGCAGCGGACCCTCCGCATTTCAGCCTGCATCACGCCCTGACGCACCTGCCTCAATTAGCCCCATCGAAACAAGGAGAACGATCATGACTAACCGCTTCAACATCACTGTCCCAGTCACCTACACAACCAACGGGGCCGAAAAGACATCCTACCGCCGGGTCGGTGTCGCCTTCCTCAACGATCGCACAGACGGCACAGGACAAGTCCTCAACATCAAACTCGACTTCCCCGTCGCCGTTGACGAACTCGTAGGC
>NZ_JBKQXN010000146.1:0-282 GCF_046762905.1 Yoonia sp. R2-816
GACAACGGCTTGCTTGCTTTGGTTCGGGAGGAGTGTGAGGAGCTGCTCACTGCCATTGACGATCTTACGATCCGGATTGACACGAAGACGACCAAGCTGAGAAAGCCATCTCAGCAGTCAGAGATATCCCGGCGGCTTCAGACGATACCCGGCGTTGGTCCACTCACTGCCATGGCGGTAGAGGCCTTCGCACCGTCCATGGATATCTTTAGATGTGGACGAGACTTTGCCGCATGGCTCGGACTGGTGCCCAAGCAGCATTCATCGGGGGGCAAAGAGCGG
>NZ_JBKQXN010000147.1:0-3936 GCF_046762905.1 Yoonia sp. R2-816
TTCAACATTGTGGTTTCCTTTGATGGTTTGGTTTGCACCTCCATCAAAACGGACAACCATCATCTCCATCAAGAGATGTGCCGTCCCCATTTCAGCTTGCTGAGAAGGGGGCGGTGTCAGATCACATCGAGACTAATTCAGTCTAGCATCAGGTGGGCGATGTGCTGGGGTGTGATGATCGCTAACACGTCAGATCGTTCACGGTTGCCGTCAGTATCAGGAACACAATCACCGTCAACCCGATGTCGGACTGCCCCTGTTTCATTTAGGCACAAACTGTGGCCAGCTTTGCGGTTGCTGTTTCAAGATGATCCGGGCGACTGAATCACGCCGGATTGCGTGTCACCAGTTGATGGAAGCGCCCTTGGGCAATGACCAGTTCAACAAGTGAACCAAGGCCATATGACCGAACATCATTCCGTCTTCGTCCGTGGCAACGAATTGCACTTCGACATGGGTGTTAGAATGAACTTCGCGCTCAGCAAGATCCCAGGTTGTGAGCAGCGTCGTAACTTCGTCATCGGGATCGTTCAATGGTTCGCCGCCGGCCGACGTGAATCCGACCTTATCGACACGCATTTGCCACTGTTCTGTGTAGCCACCTTCATTCTTTTCTATGTTCAAGAGCTTCTCTTTTTTGAACCGCAAATGGATGCCTGCTCCGGGCGCGATCTTGTAAGCAACATCGCCTGCAAGCACACCAAGTAGGTTTTCTCTCAGGGCGTGGTCAAATCGAATATTGAAGTTCTTGTGTGCCTTGCTCAGGTGGCGGGCCTCGAATGGCGTCCAGATGCCGTGGTACTTCCACGCTATGAGCAGCGGTATGTTGAGAAGCGCCGCATAGGCCTCTAGCCGCTCAAGATAGTCGGGCTTGAACGAAAGCGTACGGGCTTTTTTCGCCTTTACCTCAATCAGGACCGGTCCCGAATCCTGATACTGTGCCAGCAGATCGGGAACTTGATATTCGTCGTGCGATTGGGAGGGGGGTCTGATGCTGATCGAGTTTGTGAATGAGTCGTGTCTTCCCGAGCCAACTGCAAGCGGCGATGAATTCATCTTCGATCGGTAGCCCGAGGTCGAGGCGTTTGACCCGGTCAGCAATCGCTTTTGGATCAGCATATCGACCGAGTTCCGCCAATACCCCTTGTATCAATTTTTCATCATCATCTGCCATCTGGCTTGACCTGCTCATTTGGGCACGCTGTTCAAGACGCGAATGTGCTAGGCGCAACGTTTCTTGCGCCTAAGAGAAATTCTTGCGTCTAGACTTGATACTTGCGCCTATAAGAGCCATAGTTGCGTGTAACGTCTAGGCGCAAGAAAGATGACGATGGCCAACAGAGTCCCCGAAGATGCTCTCAAGGAGCTACTCAATATCGTAGCTGGTCATCCCGATGGCATCGCCACACCGGATATCGCTGAACAGCTGACCAACGATGTTCCTCGTCGGACACTGCAATACCGTCTGCAGCAACTGGTCGGCAGCGGAAGATTGGAGATGGAGGGCAGCGGTCGATGGGCGCGCTACCGCATTGCGCAAGATGATGGGGCCGCTGCTGGCAAGCAAAGCGATCAGGACCTGGACTACAGCGACCTCATTCTGTTGTCAGATCACGCAAGGGCGATCCGCGACTACGTTCAAAAACCAGCCGCGGCGCGAAAACCCGTGGGATATAACCGAGATTTCCTTGAGCAATATCAGCCCAACACCACGTTCTATCTGGAAGAAGAAGACAGGGTACGTCTTGAACGTCTTGGTAAACCGCAAACAGCCACGCAGCCGGCTGGCACTTATGCCAAGCTCATTCTCAATCGACTGCTGATTGATCTTGCATGGAACTCAAGCCGTCTGGAAGGAAACAGGTACTCTCTTCTCGATACTAAGCGTTTGATCGAATTCGGAGAGGAAGCGACCGGGCGAGATCACATCGAGGCGCAAATGATCCTCAACCACAAAGATGCGATTGAGTTTCTGGCGGGTTCCATCGACGAGATCGACTTCAACACCTACACCTTTCTGAACCTGCACGCCCTTCTGTCGAACAACCTGCTGGCGGATCCGTCTGCCGCTGGACGCCTTCGCTACATCGCGGTGGGTCTCGAGAGATCAGCGTTCCATCCGCTCGAGGTGCCACAGCTGATCGACGAGTGCTTCAACACGCTTCTGTCCAAAGCTGCCGCGATTGAAAACCCTTTCGAACAGGCGTTCTTCGTGATGGTGCATATCCCCTATCTGCAGCCTTTCGACGATGTAAACAAACGTGCCTCACGTCTGGCGGCTAACATACCTCTTATCCGAAGCAATCTGGCACCATTCTCATTCACCGACGTTCCTCAGCGCGCTTATACCGAAGCCATTCTGGGGGTATATGAACTCAACGAGATCGCGCTTTTAAAAGATGTTTTTCTATGGGCCTATGGACGATCCGCGGCCCAATACGCAGCAGTCAGGCAGTCTCTGGGCGAACCTGATCCTTTCCGCCTGAAATACCGCACAGAACTGCGCGATGCTGTCGGACACATCATACGCTCCAAGATCGGACGAAGAGAAGTAACCGACGAAATCTCACGATTATCTGCAAAATTTGTCCGAGCAGAGGATCGGGCCGCGTTTGCCAACGTCGTCGAAGAAGAACTTCTCAGCCTACACGCTGGCAACTTCGCGCGTTTTCAGGTGCGCCCATCGGAGTTCTCTGCGTGGCAAGAAAAATGGACTGATACGTGAGCGAACCAAAGTATCCAACCGTAGATGCCGACGACTTCGCCCGCAGGTTTTCGATGCGGTCCGGGGGCCTCATGTGGCTCCTTGGTGCGGGCGCCTCTGCCTCTGCCGGCATCCCAACGGCTCGGGACATGATCTGGGAATTCAAACAACAACTCTATGTGAGTCAAAGGCGCGTCTCTTTGCAAACCGTCGCCGATCTTTCCAACCCAGCGGTCCGGAGCCGGCTACAGGACTTTGTCACCAGCCAAGAATCTTTTCCTGGACTGGACACTCCGGAAGAATACGCCGCCCTGTTCGAGGCAGTCTATCCAAGTGAGGCGGACCGGCGGACATCTTTGGAATAGGCAAAGCGATAGATCGTCTCATGGCTCACACGGATCGGGTGGCGTTTAAGCCGCATACGACCAGCAATCTGTTCAGGCGACTAGCCAGCTTTCAGACGATCTTCGATGGATGGCGCGACGTTGCTCGAGAGTGTGCGATCTTTTGTGTACGGCTGATCCGGTCCATGCTTCACTGAAAGGAAGCATGAATGACTATTTCAAAGGAAATCCTGGACGAACTTCTTCAGGGCGTTGAGCGCCCCGAAGACCTGCTCGACGATGCCGGGCTAATGAAAGAGCTGAAGATCAAGCTGATGGAGCGGATACTCCCGTCTCTACGTCGCCGGGCTGAGCGTCCGCGATATCCGCGCCCATCTTGAAGAGGTCTATGGCCTGAAGGTCTCGCCTGACTTGATCAGCCGCGTCACCGATGCGGTACTGGACGAGATCCGCGAATGGCAAAGCCGCGCGCTGGACCGGCTGTATCCCGTCGTGATCTTCGATGCGCTGCGGGTGAAGATCCGCGATGCCGACAGCCGTACTGGGGTCCTTTGCGGGAGAGTGTGGAATCCTACGCTCTCATGAGCGTTTTTGATTTTCCCGGCACGATGAGACTCCCCCGCTGGCGCGGGATGGTCAAAATTTGTAGCCTGTGCATGGCGCTGGAGACATGCGTGTCGAACCGATGGTTATCATGCTCTCATCCGCGGGTTGGATACCGCCTTACCTGATCCGATGCGGGCTTGGCTCTGTCTAAGGCCGGAGGTTCATCCGATAGTACGCCGAGGGTTCCCCTATCATTGGCCGCTGTCTCCAGCGTTCTGCACAGGCAGATCGCGGGCTTGGTCAGGCGGGCAAGGGTGTTTTCCGCGCGATGTCCCAAATGAA
>NZ_JBKQXN010000148.1:0-612 GCF_046762905.1 Yoonia sp. R2-816
GTCCGGATCACTGGTGGCATCAGCCACACGTCCCACAACGGACGGGTGAACCGTTTATTAACCGGACTTGAGCCTTTCTGCGCAACCAATCCTTCGGTCACTCCGCCCGCGCGAGCAGTCTTCGGTCCCGTCGGACCGGTAACAGGAACACCAATCTCCGCGTTCACGTCACGACCGCCCTCCTTGTTTCTCAAAGATGTGTCTAGGCAGGCGCGGTCGCGATGTCCCCTCAGCTAAAGCTTCGGCAAGCAGAAATACGGCTTCCACTGCAAGCAGCGGACCCTCCGCATTTCAGCCTGCATCACGCCCTAACGCACCTGCCTCTATTAGCCCCATCGAAACAAGGAGAACGATCATGACTAACCGCTTCAACATCACTGTCCCAGTCACCTACACATCCAACGGGGCCGAAAAGACATCCTACCGCCGGGTCGGTGTCGCCTTCCTCAACGATCGCACGGACGGCACAGGACAAGTCCTCAACATCAAACTCGACTTCCCCGTCGCCGTTGACGAACTCGTAGGCTTTGAACCAAAGGCCGGTGATCAAGACGGCAACGTTACAGAATAAGCCCCTCGCGGGTCTTGGGGCGGCGAACGCCGCCCCTTCCA
>NZ_JBKQXN010000149.1:0-438 GCF_046762905.1 Yoonia sp. R2-816
ATTGATACAGCCACCCTTCTTGCCAACGACAGTGATATCGACGGGGATGCACTCACGGTGACAGATGTGTCCGCCACAAGTACGCATGGTGCCACCCTGACGCTGAACACCGGCGGGACGATCAGCTATGATCCCACCGGCGCAGCCGCTGTTCAGGCCCTGGCAGAGGGTCAGACACTGACGGATACCTTCACCTATACCGTCAGTGACGGCCATGGCGGGGAGAGTACCGCAACCGTTTCTGTCGTTGTGCACGGAACCAATGATGCACCTATTGTGGCGATTGCATTGCCTCCTCAGTCTTCAGCAGAAGATGAAGCCGTGAGTTTTGCACTACCAGCCAACGCATTCACGGATGTGGATGGCGATGCACTGACCTTGAGTGCAACGCTGGTTGGGGGTGCGGCGCTGCCGGACTGGCTGATGTTTGATGCTGCT
>NZ_JBKQXN010000150.1:0-284 GCF_046762905.1 Yoonia sp. R2-816
TGTTTGATCCCGTCTTTGAATGCAATCCCTTCGATGATCTCGGGCATGCGGTTTGCGCCGTCGAGCTTCCGCCATTTGGTCTGGGCTGACACCATCAACTTGAACGCCATAGCGAGGCCGGTTTTGCGGCTGAGACAGCCCTTAGTTTTGCCAGTGCGGTGTCGGACAGTGGCAAAGGTGCTCTCGATGGGGTTGGTGGTGCGGATGTGCTTCCAGTGTTCGGCAGGGAAGTCATAGAAGGCCAGCAACACGTCGCGGTCTTTGGTCAGTTTCCCGACAGCCTT
>NZ_JBKQXN010000151.1:0-105424 GCF_046762905.1 Yoonia sp. R2-816
ACCCGATTGGAACCTCGCTCGCGGAATTCATCAGGGCCAGCGGAACACCACCGCATAAACAGGCCGGACAGACGAAGGTACTGACGAAAATGACCGCAAACATCGCCAGAAAACGCTTGCAATGCAGGAGCCACCCACAGAGGTCATTCCCAATGTCGTCAAGCGCCGCGATGCAGCTTCACCAGACCGGACGTTCGCTGCGGCTGCATAATGAAGGTGCCCGCAAACTAACAGTCTGCTGAATTTACGACCGTTCTATCTGCCTAAATGAACGTTGGCTCTGGCGAACCGCTCAAACGGGCGGATCCTATGCTGGTAGTGAAGGGCACGATGCAACGTCAATCAACCGCAAAGTTCAGATCGTTGGACTTGATAAATCAAGTTACACACACGAACATGGTGTATTAGTCGGCGATTGCTAAAGTAATCGCGTCGGCGATCCTTTGAATAACACCCTGGTGGTTGAGAGATTACGGTACGAGAAGCATGAGATATCTATTGGCCTCCATCGCATTGATTGTGTCATCAACCGCAGTGCAGGCTTGTGAGGCCATGCGGCGGTTCAACGCGGTCGCAGTGCTGAATGTTGAGGGTGTACAGTCGTGCATCTCTGATGGTTATGACGTGCGAGCCAACGACGGTTTCAACGGAGAAGGCATTTTGCATCGTGTCGCTGCTATGCACAATGATCCAGCAGTGATGCGCGCAGTGATTGCAGCAGGTGCCGAACCTAATCAGCGTGACGATACTGGACTGACGGCCTTGCATTGGGCCGCCAATAAGAACCCAAACCCGCAGATCATAGACACGCTCATTTCGCTTGGCGCTGACCCCAACCTTAGACGTGCAGATGGCAGTAACGTCACCACACTTAACATGGCATTGTTCAATCGAAATCCGGCGGTGGTGAGTGCGTTGCTGGCTGGAGGTGCTGATCCGTTCCAAAACAGCCAGTACGACCGCAATGTCCTGCATTGGGCCGCGTCAATGGATGCACCACCGCAAGTGATAGAGACACTGCTCGAGGCGATTGGCGATGTTGAGGTACGGGATGACATGATGCAATCGACGCCACTTCATTTCGCGGCTCAGAACGGGGATGATCCGGCGACTGTGATCCTTCTTTTGGAACTTGGGGCTGATATTCAGGCCAAAGATTGGCGCAATAACTCTCCGCTTCATCGTGCGATCGAGAAGAATAATACAACCCAAATTGCAGCGTTGCTAGCACAAGGAGCCGATCCTAACGCGGCTGGGGCTGGTGGCATCACTCCGATGCATTATGCGGGAAAATATGCCCAGAATATGGATATGTTTGACATGCTCGTGAACGCTGGCGGTGATATAAATGCGCGCGCGCCGGAAGACGCCGAAACACCGTTGCATCATGCCGCTGAATACAATGACTATCCAGACGTTGTTCAACATATGCTGGCTTTGGGTGCAGATGCGGATGCGATGGATCGAGACGGAACACGACCTCTTTCCGATGCTGCTCGCGCTAGCGAAACGGTTGACGTTGTAAGATTACTGCTTGACGCAACAAGTGACACAACTGCTGCTAGCCACTCTGGCCGAACTGCACTGCAGTCGGCGTTAAGGTTCAATAAAAATGCCGAGATAGTTGCACTGCTCATCGAAAATGCGGGCACGACCAACCCAACAGCGTTACATCTGGCGACCGGGGCCAGCAATCATTCTTACGATGTTGTCGCATCGTTACTTGATGCAGGCGCTGACCCGAATGCCCTTGATGAAGATGGCGATACGGCGCTTCACAAGGCGTTTGAATTTGATGCTGATCCAACGGTAATTGAGGCGCTAATGGCCGCTGGTGCTGATGTGACGATCAAAGGCAATAACGGCAATACGCCACTGCATCTTATTTCAAGTAAGACTGAAGTAATGAATTTCTTTCAGATATTCGTCGCCGCTGGTGCTGATGTGAATGCGCAAAATGACCTTGGGTCTACGCTTTTGCACAGGCTTTCATATCGCGGATCGGCTGATGCTATTGGTATGGCTCTTGCTGCAGGTGCGGACGCGGATTTGCAAAATTCATCAGGTAGTACTGCACTGCACCTCGCCCTACAATCCGAGTATGATCGATCTCAGGCTGTGGTGGATCTTATACCGCATACTGACCCGAATATTAAGGATGAAGATGGCAATACGGCATTGCACCTAGCCCTAGCAAAACCGGTTTCAGCGCACCTTATCATTGACATTCTGGATGCAGGCGCTGATCCGAATACCCCAAATCGTTACGGAGTCACGCCGTTCGAATTAGTGCTGCGCAGGTCTAATCTCCTACAATTGGTTGAACCGTTCCTTGCAGCGGGTGCCGATGTCGCACAGCCAGGCAGTGAGGGGAGCAGTGCATTGCATGCCGCGGTGCAGACCGGGGATCATGACGTTATTCAGCGGCTGCTGGATCTCGGTGTTGATATCAATGCCCAAGATGATCTCGGCAACACGCCTTTACACAGTGTCTACGAGGCGGATCTGGCTGCGTTTCTATTGGCAGCTGGCGCCGATCCCAATGTAGCCAACCAACAGAGTTATACGCCCCTGCATAGTGCGGCACGATATGATTTAGCGCTGATAATGGTCTTGTTGGAGGCCGGAGCCGACCCAACGGCGCAAACGGATATTGGCCTAACCCCTCTTGCGCTCACATTGCAGGAAGAAGGGTTTGCTGATGATCAAATCATTCTTGCATTGTTAGATGCCGGGGCCGATCCGATTGATCTGCCCACGTCGTGGACACGAATGATCGATTTATTTGATATCCATACTGATTTTGCTGCGGGCAAGCCAAGGCAAAACCATGATTTTGGCGGGGCTGTCGCCTTTCATCAGAGTGATGTCTTGGTGACAAATATTGCCGGACGGTCATCCAGTACAGATGTAAATCGTGATGGGGTCGGATATCTTTATGATGTTGAAACGGGGCAACTCAAAACCGTTTTCGAAAACGCAACAGATCCACTGGTGACTGACTTTGGCCGAGCGGCGGCGCTGACTGGTGAATACGCACTGATTGCCGCGCCTGAATCTGATCGCCAGAGGTCGCAGGCCGCTTTGGATCGTGGTTCGGTCAGCATCTTTGCGTCGGATTCAGGTGCTGGAGTTGGGGTATTGGAAAACCCCAACTCCGACTCAAGCACAACTTTTGGCACTTCGGTCGCGGCACAAGGGAACACTGTAGCTGTCGGCGCGCCTGGCAATTTCAGCATGGTGTCGGATGGGGATACGACCGAAAACAGAGCGGGTTTCGTGCATATCTACGATCTGGACACGAAGGCTTTGCGCCAGTCATTCAACCTACCCGGGGCGAACCGCGCGTTGCGCTTCGGTGCGGCTGTTGCCCTGCAGGGTGACACCTTGTTGATTGGCGCGCCAGAGGACTACCGATCAAAGAACGCGCAAGGAGCGGTGTTTCTGATCGACCTAAAAACGGGTGATCTACTGCACAACTTCGAAAATCCGGACCCGGATTGGCTGCGCAGTTTCGGTGGACAAGTCGCGATAGATGGAAATCGCATCATGGTTTCAGCACAGGCAAGTTTTGACCATCCCGAAACCTTGGATACAGTGTTTGTTTTTGACCTGACCAGTGGCGATATGCTGCACCGGTTCGAGAATCCTGATCCGGTCATGTTTGACTATGGGTTCGGCGACGCAATTGATTTGCATGGAGACATTGCTGCGATTGGCGCACCTCACTCGATTCAAGAGGGCAACGGACCGCAGTTGGGGGCTGTTTTCATCTATGAATTGACTAGAGGCGGACTCGTTCAGCGGATCGACGACCCAGCGGGCGATCCAAATGTCGTATTTGGTAGTAAAATCGCACTGGATGACAAATGGTTGGTAGTCGCCAAAGGACATCGCGGCTTAAATGATGCCTCTGCACTAGAGGAATTACCTAATGTCGCAACGGCTTTTGGTCGGACAAACCTCTCTGTGCAAGCAGGATATCCCCAAAACTCCGGCCGTTAAACAACTGAGCGGCTCGGAATCGGCCCAAAAGAGCCATTGGCCCAGTGACCCGATGCCGCACTGCAGACTCCCGGAGCCGCCGCTCGTGCATCTCGCAGCATTTTTTCGGCCTCACCGTCCATCAGCGAACAAGACCTACCCGCTATTTGGGCGAGGCTTGCTCCGCTTCCTATAGCCGATGTCCGTACGTCGTGAAGCAGGATCTGGATTTTACACTTGGGTTTGACGCGCCAGTGCCAGATTCCAGACGATAAGCCTTGATAGGTCGTAAGCGCTTGTGTCCAGTCCAGTAGGAAGCGCGGCAGAGCGCAACTGTACTGTGCCGCGCTCGCAGTTAGATACTGTATTGCTCTCGGGCGTAGTCGCCCAGACCTACGGCATCAAGTTTGTTCAGAGGCGCCAGGAAAGTCACCTGGATCACACCCGGCGCACGTCCGATTTCGATGGCTCCGTTGACAGTTGCCCGATTGCGAATTTCAGCGACCGTCACATCCAGCAGCTTTGCCGCACGGGCCAGACCGTTTTCAATCGCCTCGTTCAGATTTGCAGCCGTTCCGATGACCGAAATCGGTGCCAGCGCCTCAATATCAGACACCTGCCACTTTTCAGCGAGGCGTGCGCCTTTGCTTTTTTCCGCAGCCGTGAATGGTTTTGCCAAAGGCGGCAGGTCTTCTTCCAGCGGAAACAGGACCGGCCCATCCAAAGGATAGTTTTTGACCACCTCCAGCTGCAGGGTCACGCTGCCTGAGACATCCATCGTATGGCCAGCGATTTCACCGTCGCCCTGGCCTGCATGCATATCGCCCATATAGACGCCTGCACCTTTAACCTTGACCGGACACACAAGAATGGCACCGGCGCGCACGGCGTCGATATCCATGTGTCCGTCGGTCTTATGTTCGGCCAACTGTTCCGCCGTGATGCCGTAATCATGGGGAGCGCCTACCAAGAAGGCTCCAAAATCACCTGCGTTGTGGCTGTCAGGCATCGGCATTGATGGGCAGGTGCCAAGTTGCCCCATGAATGGCCGCATACGAACAAGTGTGCCCGGCATATCCGAAGGCGCATATTTCAGAATGGAGTGCTGACGGCTTTCATCCGGCAATGCTGCATAGTGATCGGCACTCTTAGCGATCGTCTCGGCCGCATCTTTGGGCAGCGTCAGGCCAACGGTGCGCGTTTCGTCAAAGGTGACTGTGTAGCCGTGGACGATCTCAAATGGTTTGACCGCATTCCCGCAAGCATCACATTTGACCGAGTCTTGGCCAATACCCTCAATATGGGTCTCAGGCCAAACCGTATCACAGGTGGGGCATCGTGCAGCCACATAAGGGTCTCCGAGACAGAACCCCTCAGGAGAACTATCGTGGCCGGAGGCCGTCGCACTTGAGGTGACTGTGATGTCGCGAATGCGAATTGCGACACCATCGCCGATCTCGGCGCCTTCAACAAAGACAGGCTGTGTCACTTCGTGGCCGCCGCGCAGGCTCGGGGTGATCATCGGACCCCAGCAGCCTGGCGCGGTGTTAGCTATGATCGTTCCCCCATCCTCAATCGGGCCCAACATGGGGCCATCTGGGTCGAGGACGCTATTGGTGAATTCATGAACGACGACGCTGCGCCGTGCCGGGTTTCTCGCTGTGCTTCCGTCCGCCATTTTACTTCACCTCGCTTTTGAATTTGCAGGCGGCAATGATAGGTGCCATGGCGCAAACAGCAAGAACTTGTGTACTTCACCCGCAGCCAACCTTTGTTGGGATTTCGCCTTGTCAAAACCGGAAAGGAGCAACGTTTTCGGCCCATTGCAGCCGTTCACACTGCCTCTGTCATGCTGCGGCGCGGTCCGTCGAAGGAGACATTCGCTGCAGCGCCGCAAACTTGGGGTTGGCGAAGTGACAATTCGCGGACATAGTAGCCGCAGGCCACCGGGCAAAAAAGCTTCCTTATTAACTGATGGCGGACGGCCTGTTCCAATATTTAGAGCATGTGGTCGTTCGGCAACCTGCGAAACGCGTGTCATGGCGTCTCGACAGTTGTCTCTGATCTCATATTGCAAAGCACTTTGCACCCGCTTCAATAGAAGGCATGCTGCAACACAAGACTCCGAAATCGCGATGGGCAGGGATTGATGGTCGATGGCATAGATCTCGTAATTCAAGACGGTCAGGTGGTTACGCCCCACGGCGTTGTCCATGGTGATGTGGCGATTTCCAACGGCAAGGTCGTCTCCTTGGGTGCACCCGTCGCAGGCGCAAAGGCGCGTATTTCGGCGAAGGGAAAATGGGTGATGCCCGGCGGCGTAGATCCGCATGCCCACATCGAACAAATGTCGGGCATGGGACAGTGGAATGCTGACACGTTTGAAACCGCGACAAAATCGGCAGCAATGGGTGGCACAACCAGTGTCATCTCATTCGCCGCGCAAGCCAATGGGCAACTGCTCTCCGAAACCGTGGCCGACTATGCGGCGCGCGCCTCCAGAGGCGCTATGATCGATTATGCATTTCACATCACTCTGACGGACACCGATGTTGCCGGATTTGATGGCGATCTTGCCGCACTGATCAGTGCCGGCCACAGGTCTCTGAAAGTGTTCACGACCTATAATATCCAACTCAGCGACGCGCAGTTGTTGCGGATATTTCAAAGCGCGCGGCAAAGTGGCGCTTTGGTATGTGTCCATGCCGAAAACGACGCGATCATCGCTAAGGCGAGAGAAGATCTCATCAATGCTGGCCATGTCACCCCTCGGGATCATGCCAGGTCTCGGCCCCGTATGGCGGAGACCGAAGCAGTCGAGCGCATCTGCCGGTTTGCGGAATACGCAGATCAACCCGTGATGCTGTTTCACATCTCGACCCGCGAAGGAGCCGCCGCAATCAAGGCCGCGCAGGCGCGTGGCGCTCCGGTCTGGGCGGAAACCTGTCCACATTACCTTTTCATGACGGAAGACGTTCTGGACAAGCCCGGGCTGGAGGGCGCCAAATGGATGTGTTCGCCCCCGCAACGGACCGAACAGGATCAGGAAGCGTTGTGGACAGCACTGCTGAACGGAACGCTCAGCCTCATCTCGTCGGATCACGCGCCCTATCGCTTTGATGACACGGGCAAACTGTCGGCTGGCCGAAACCCTGGATTCCACCAGATTGCAAATGGTCTGCCGGGATTGGAAACTCGGTTGCCGCTTCTTTTCAACGCGATGGTCACAGAGGGCCGCGGCGGACCCGAAGCCTTTGTCGAACTGACGTCACACGCGCCAGCAAGGATTTACGGGCTGCCGCACAAGGGCGCGATCGCTGAAGGAATGGATGCGGATATTGTCATTTGGGACCCAGGGAAAACAGTGACCTACGGCGCCGACGATCTGCATGACAATGTCGGGTACAACCCGTGGGAGGGATATCAAGTGACGGGCTGGCCGGAACGCGTCATGCTCCGAGGGCGGACTATAGTGGAAAATGGCGAATTCCTGGGCGAGCCAGGACACAGCATGTGGATCGACCGACCGAAATTGGCCACAAAACCAAGGGGGCATGCCAGTTGAGCTCAAGCGAAATACGCCGCCCAGACACAAGCAATGAACTGGCGATCACGTTTCTCTATTATCGGGATCTGCCGAAGGCCACGCAGTTTTACGAGAATGTCCTCGGACTGCCGTTGGCAATCGATCAGGGGTGGTGCAAGATCTATCGGATTTGCCCAGGTGCTCATGTCGGCCTTGTGGACGAGACGAAGGGCATGAACAAATGGTCAGCAACCAAACCTTTACAGCTATGCATCCGCGTTCCCGAGGTGGATGATTGGTACGCCTACGCACAGACCAAGGAATTGGACACCTTGTCTCCGCTATTCGAGAACGATGAAATCGGCATCCGAGCTTTCGTCTTCAACGATCCCGAGGGCTATCAGATCGAGATCCAATCCGCGACACGGCCGGACGCATGAACTCACTGATTGTCATCAATCCAAACTCATCGCAGCATGTGACAGGCGGCATCGACGCAGCCGTTGACCCTCTGCGCAGCTTCGGAATTCCCATCCGCTGCCTCACCTTATCTGAGGGACCACCGGGTATAGAAACTCAACGACAGGCTGATCTGACAATTGCGCCGATGCTGGAACTAGCGGCAGCTCAGAACGATGCTGCAGGATATGTGATCGCCTGCTTTGGCGATCCGGGTCTGCACGCCTTGCGCGACCAGACGTCGAGTCCAGTTGTCGGGATTCAGGAAGCATCCGTCATGACGGCCCTGACATTGGGTCACCGGTTTGGCGTGATCGCTATACTGCCTGCCTCCGTTCCACGTCACTTGCGCGCCTTTGGCGCCATGGGGGTGCTAGATCGGTTGGCGGGCGACCGTGCCCTTGGTCTGGGCGTTGCGGACTTGTCCGACGGTGCAAAAAGCCTTGATGCGATGATCGCGACCGGGAGACGGCTACGCGACGAAGATGGCGCCGATGTTCTGATAATGGGCTGTGCCGGCATGGCCCGCTATCGCGACCCGTTGCAGGAGGCGACCGGCCTACCGATTGTTGAGCCCACCCAGGCAGCGGTGAGCATGGCATTGGGGCAAATCCGCCTCACACTGTCTCACAAATTGCAAAGAGCCGATCATGCTTAATGAATCCACTCAAGGCGTTTTTACCATTGCCGCAACGCCGTTCCTGCCTGATGGCGCGCTTGATTTTGACAGCATCGATCGCTTGGTCGACGCATACATTGAAAAAGGCGCCGATGGTCTCACGATTCTAGGCATGATGGGTGAGGCCGGAAAGCTTACGGCTGCGGAATCCGTGTCGGTTGTTCGGCGTGTCACTTCACGCAGCGCGGTTCCCGTGATTGTCGGGGTTTCCGCGCCAGGATTTTCGGCAATGACAGCGCTCAGCAAAGAAGCCATGGATGCCGGCTCAACGGGTGTCATGGTCGCTCCGCCCATGGGTCTGCAAACCGATGCTCAGATTGTCGGTTATTTTCACAATACGGCAGAAGCGTTGGGCAACATTCCCTTCGTTTTGCAGGATTTCCCACTTGCCACTGGTGTGCAAATCTCACCCTCGGTTGTCCTCAAGATCGTCGAAGACTGCCCGACATGTGTGGTGCTCAAACACGAAGATTGGCCGGGCCTTGAAAAGATCACGGCGCTGCGCAAGGCGTCCGATACCGGATCGCGCCGCATATCCATCTTGTGCGGAAATGGCGGGATGTACCTGCTCGAAGAATTGCTGCGCGGGGCAGATGGCGCGATGACCGGGTTTGGATACCCCGAGATGATGCGGCAGGTGCTGGACGCCTTTCAGGCCGGAGACCTAGAGCGCGCACGGGATATCTTCGACGCCTATATGCCAATGATCCGTTACGAGGCGCAGCCCGGTATGGGGCTGGCGATCCGAAAGCATTCGCTTGTCCGGCAGGGTATCATTCGACACTCAACGCTACGCAAACCCGGAGCTGGGTTGACGGCGAAGACGATCGCAGAAATCGATGCACTCGCCGCGCGGCAAACCAGGCGTTTGAGCGATCTGGGTTTGTAGCCACGATGTTGGAATGGCCGTCTGCATGAGACGCCGAGCTGCAATTTGCCGAACGCTCCGGAAGGTCGACTCTCGGCCGAACTCGGATACGGCGCGGAATCTGCGGCAGTTTAGAGAAAGATAAAGCCGCTCGCGGCCCATTCCGGCCATTGCCGGTGCTGTCTTGCGCTGCGGTGCGGCTTCGCCAAACCGGCCTTTCACTGCAACTGCAAAGACTAGCGCAGTTTTGGTGTCAGCTGTGCGGGACGACGTGGATGTTAGACCACCCAATGTTAAGGTCTGATTCCGGTCAGTCGCGGCCATGTGCGTTTAATACAGAGACGCGATCAATCTGTAGAATGCGTGCGGCTGTTCTCATCTTGGGAAAGCCTCAAACGATACCGCCACCTGCCCCACTCACGGCCGGTCGCTCTGCGGCCACCAGCGCGCGATAGCCTGACGCACGATACACCGCGACAGGGTCAATAGCCCCTCCACTCTCAAGCCGTGACATCGCAAGCACGGGTTCCACATCCGTCCGGAACCCATGCTTCAATGTGGTCGTCGCCATAAGTGCGTCGTTGTCGTCCTGAAAACCGACCAGGGCAGCGCGATCCACCAACAAAGCCTGCGCATAGGCGCGTTGCACTTCGGTGGCGGACACCATGAGGCTTTCAATCGGGTCCGTCACATTGTGACTTTGATCAAGCATGTGCATCGGATTGAAATCAGGGTTCGCCTCGGCCTCCACCAATTCGTTGAAGACAAGGAAAAGACGGTAAGGATCAATGCTGCCGGTATCCAAATCATCGTCACCATATTTGCTGTCATTGAAGTGGAACCCGCCCAGCTTGCCGAACTGGGTCAGGCGCGCGACGATCATTTCTATATTCACATTGGGCGCGTGGTGGCCAAGGTCCACCAGGCATTTGGCCTTGTCGCCCAACTGCTGTGCAATCAACAGGTTGGTGCCCCAATCCTGAACAACAGTCGAATAGAATGCAGGCTCGTACATCTTGTGTTCGGTCAACAGAGTCCAATCGTTCGGTAATGCGCCGTAAACCTGTTTGGCGGCGTCCAGGTAACGTTCGAATTGTTTGGTGAAGTTGGCCTGACCCGGAAAATTCGATCCGTCCCCGACCCAGATCGTCAATGCCTTGGACCCGATTTGCGCGCCCAATTCGATGCAGGCGATGTTGTGGTCCACGGCCTGCTGACGCGTCGCGGCGTCCACATGTGCTAAGGATCCGAATTCGTAGCTGTGTTCTTGATCGGGTTGATCCTGGAACGTGTTGGAGTTCATCGCGTCAAAGCGCAGTCCAATTTTCTCGGCTTTGCTGTTCAGATCGGCAGCGGGCTGTGTGTCCCACGGGATATGCAGCGAGACCGATGGCGTGGCGCATGTCAGCTGATGGATCACGCCGCAATCGTCCAACTTGTCAAAGATATTGCGCGGCTCGCCTGCTCCTGGAAAACGCGCGAACCGTGTGCCGCCGGTGCCAACACCCCAGCTAGGCACGGCCACACCATATTGGGCGACCTTCTCCTTGATCCTGGTAATGTCGATGCCGCGCCGGTCGAGGTGTTCGCCAAGCGCGTCATAGTCGGCCTTCAGTTTGGCCAGCGCCGCGTCATTGGCCTTTGAGATGATATCTGACTGAATCATGTGCCCGCCCCTTACCGTGTGAACGCTTGTACATTGCCTGCGTCCACGTTGATGATGTTTCCGGTCGATTTGGCTGAGAGGTCGGAGGCAAGGAAATAGGCCGCCTCGGCGATGTCTTCGGGCAGCACCGAGCGCTTGAGCATGGACCGCTCACGATACATCGCCTCAAGCCCGTCCTTATCGGTGCCATAAATGCCCGCGCGTTGATCAAGCCATTCGCCCTGCCAGATCTTGCTGCCCTTAAGAACGGCATCGGGATTCACCACATTCACCCGCACGCTCATTGGCGCGCCTTCAAGGGCCAGACACCGGGCGAGGTGAATTTCAGAAGCTTTCGCGGTGCAATAGGCCGACGCATTGGGCGACGCTGCAAGCCCGTTCTTGGACGCAACAAAGACAACCGCTCCGCCGATATTTTGCACCTTGAACAGCCTAAACGCCTCGCGGCTGACAAGGAAATACCCGGTCGACAGGATCGCCATGTTCTTGTTCCACAAATCCAGCGTTGTCTCTTCGACAGGCGCGGAGCTTGCGATGCCTGCATTCGACACCAGAATGTCGACACCGCCAAATTCTGCAGCGATCTCAACATAGGCAGCGGCCACGGCGTCTTCGCTAGTGACATTCATGTTGACCGTGCGCACGACGTCTGCGGAATACCGCGTGCTTAGCGCATCCGCCGTTTCAGCCAATGCCGCTTCGTCAATATCGGCCAGCATCACGCACGCACCTTCGCGCAAGTAGCGTTCCGCCGTGGCAGCGCCAATGCCGCCCGCCCCGCCCGTGACAAGGGCCACGCGGCCAGCCATCGACTTGGGCGCAGGCATGCGTTGCAACTTGGCCTCTTCCAGAAGCCAGTACTCGATGTCGAACGCCTCTTGTTCCGGCAGACCCTGGTATTCCGAAACCGCATCGGCTCCGCGCATCACGTTGATCGCGTTGACGTAAAACTCACCGGATATGCGCGCAGTGGCTTTGTCTTTGGCAAAGGTGATCATGCCAACGCCCGGGATCAAATAGACTACCGCATTGGGGTCACGGATGGCGGGGCTGTCGTCGCGTTTGCAGCGATCGTAGTAGGCCAAATATCCTTCGCGATAATCCGCAATAGCATCGGCCAACCCTGCCAAGGTTTCATCAACATCTGGTTTTGCGGGGTCAAAATCCACCACCAGCGGACAGATTTTCGTACGCAGGAAGTGGTCCGGGCAGGATGTGCCTAAGGCGGCCAGCCGCTCCATGTCTTTGGCATTCACAAATTCCAGAACCGCATCACTGTCGGTGAAATGACCCACCATGTGCTGCTGTCCGGATACCATGCCGCGAATGGCTGGCATGAGGCGGGCTGCCGTGGCACGGCGTGCGTCCGCGTTCAGGCTTTGATGAACCGCTCCGCCGAATGCCGACTTGCCTGCGGTCCTTTCGGCGAACCAATCCATCGCCGTCTGGACCACCTCCAGCGTCAGATCATAGCAATCCTGCGCATCATCAGCCCAGGTGAACAAACCGTGGCTTTCCAGAACCACACCCTTCGCATCAGGGTTCTTTTCGCAATAGTTCGACAGCCAGAGGCCCAGCTCATATCCCGGTTTCTTCCACGGCAACCACCCGATGTTATCGCCAAAAATCTCTTGCGTCAGTGCCTTGCTGTCCTTGGCCGCCGCTATCGCAATGATCGCATCTGGGTGCATGTGATCAACGTGTTTGGCGGGGACATAGGCGTGCAGTGGCGTGTCGATAGAGGCCGCGCGCGGGTTGAGATTGAAGGTGCAATGGGGCAAGTAGGCGACCATCTCGTCTTCAAATTCTACTCCGCGGTACAGCCCCCGCAGCGCATTTAGCTTGTCCATATAGAGCGTCGAGAACCCGTCCATCTTGATCGAACCGACATCCCCGCCTGACCCTTTGACCCACAACACCTCAACCATGTTGCCGCTCAACGGATCAACTTCCATCACCTTGGCGGATGTATTGCCGCCCCCGTAATTTGTGATTCTCTTGTCCGACCCAAGAAGGTTGGACCGATACAGCAGCTTTTCAGGCTCTGTCATCTTGTTAGAGAAGGTAGCATCCCACTTGTTTTCAAGGCGTTGCATATTTGTGGAAGAGGTCATGTGGGTCTCCGTGGACGACGGGTTTAGGCTGCTAACTCCAAATCAAGGTGACTGCACTGCGCGATCAAGTCAATCATTTTCAATCATAATCAATCATGCTGCACTGCAGAATGACTATTATTGACAAATAATGATTGACACTGAGCGGCGACTCAATTCACGTTAGGCCAATCGAAAGGGTATCCAATGCACGAGAAAGACAGACATCGCGTTATCCTCTCCGCCGTTCAGGACCGCTCTGTAGTCACGGTCGCGGACCTTTGCGCCCTGACTGGCGCGTCCGAGGCCACGGTACGGCGCGATATCAATACATTGGACGACCAAAAGCGCCTTCGCCGCATTCGCGGTGGCGCCGAAGCCTTGACCGCGACGCCTTTTGTCGGCCTGTCTGGCCGCCCATTCTCGGTCAATGAAACGATGAACATCGCCGAGAAGCAGGCGATTGCGGCCGCAGCGGTTGAGTTGTGCGAAGACGGCGAACCAATTATCATCAACGGCGGCACGACAACATTTCAGATGGTCCACCCGCTGGCATCGCGTCGGATGCAGGTCTTCACGAACTCCTTTCCGATAGCCGAGCACCTGCTCAAGAACACGACCAATACCGTTATGCTGTCGGGTGGCATTATCTACCGGGAACAGAATATTATCCTGTCGCCTTTCGATAATGATGTGACCCGCAATTTCTATGCCAAGCGAATGTTCATGGGTGCGGCGGGCATCGGCCCGCTGGGCCTGATGGAACAAGACCCGCTGCTTATTCAAGCGGAACAGAAGCTCATCGGTCAAGCCGAAGAACTGATCGTTCTGGTGGACAGCTCCAAATTCGCTAACCGCTCAAGTCTGGTGCTTTGCCCGCTTGACCGGATCGACACAATCATCACCGACGACCGGCTAGAGGACCGCACTGCGACCATGCTGGACGCGGCAGATGTAACACTGATCGTGGTGCCTTCCGGTTCCGCGCAGAAAGAAGGTGTGGCGACGCTGCCAGCCTGATTGAAACCACTCCAGGGAGGAAAACCATGAGTGTATTAAAGAGACTAGTAACTTCCGTCGCGTTGGCCGGCACCATGTTGGGCACACCTGCCCTTGCGCAAGACGATGTGCGTATCGCTTTGGTCGTCAAGGCACTGGGCATCGGGTTCTTCGAAGCCGCCGCTGAAGGCGCAGAAGAAGCCGCCGCTGAGCTTGGCAATGTCGAGATCATTTATACCGGCCCCACTGACACGACGGCGGAAGGTCAGATCGAGGTCATCAACGCACTGATCGCCCAGCAGGTCGATGCCATTGCGATCTCTGCCAACGACACCGACGCTTTGGTTCCTGCGCTGAAGCGCGCCATGCAGCGTGGTATCACTGTGATCAGCTGGGATTCCGGCGTGGCACCTGAGGGTCGCCAGTTGCACCTGAACCCATCGTCGAATTCGCTGATTGGCAACATGATCATCAAGCTGGCCGCCGATCATCTGCCCGAAGGTGGTGATGTGGCGGTTTTGTCTGCGACCACCACCTCGACCAACCAGAACATCTGGATCGAAGAGATGAACAAGGTCATGGGCAACTATCCGGGCATCAATGTGGTCTCGACCGTGTATGGCGATGACCTTGCCGATAAATCCTACCGCGAGGCCACTGGTCTAATGCAGTCTTTCCCAGATCTGGACGCGATCATCGCGCCGACGTCCGTCGGCATCGTTGCCGCAGCACAGGCTGTTGTGGATGCAGGTAAAGTCGGTGAAGTGAACGTGACTGGCCTTGGCCTGCCGTCCGAGATGGCTGGTGCAATCGAGAGCGGTGCGTCCCAGTCCTTCGCGATCTGGAACCCGATTGATCTGGGGTATTCCGCCACTATGCTGGCCTATGAGCTCAGCCAAAACGGTGTCGAAGCCGCCCCCGGTGCGGAAATTCGGATGGGCCGCATGGGTGCCCTTACGCTGGACGAGAACAACGAAGGCGCCATGGCCGATCCGTTCGTCTATGACGCCAGCAACATCGACCAGTTCAAGTCGATCTTCTAAACGACCCTCCCTGACTGGTCCGGCGTACTACGGTGCGTCGGGCCGGACAACGTCGCCCCGCTCCAAATGAGGTTTCGAATGACGACGCAACCCGCGCCAAATTCGCCCGTCGTGTCCCCGGTTGTTTCCATGGACATGATCACCAAGACCTTCCCCGGAGTGAAGGCATTGGATGAGGTCAAACTGGACCTGTATCCCGGCCAGGTTACCGCCCTTGTGGGCGAGAACGGCGCCGGCAAATCCACCACGGTCAAGATCCTCACTGGAATCTATTTCCCTGACGGCGGCACAATCCGCATCGACGGCGACCCCATCGCCTTTTCCAATCCCAATGATGCCTCCGACGCGGGCATTACCGCGATCCATCAGGAAACCGTGCTGTTTGACGAACTCTCCGTCGCCGAAAACATCTATATCGGCCATGCTCCGCGCACGCGGTTCGGATTGATCGACAACGCCGAAATGCACCGCGCTGCTACCGCTCTGCTCGAAGAAATCGGCGCGCCGTTCAGTTCACACACCCAATTGCGCGATCTTGGCATTGCCAACAAGCACCTGGTCGCCATCGCCCGCGCCCTATCCGTTGATGCCCGCGTGGTGATCATGGACGAACCCACCGCCGCCCTGTCGCACAAGGAAATCGAAGAGCTGTATGAACTGGTCGAGACCTTGAAATCCCAGGGCAAAGCAATCTTGTTCATAAGCCATAAGTTCGACGAGATTTTCCGCATCGCCGACCGCTACACCGTCTTTCGCGATGGCGCGTTTGTGGGCGACGGTCTGATCGCAGACATCGACGAAGACGCGCTGGTTAAAATGATGGTTGGCCGCGCCGTAGACCATATTTTCCCCGACCGTAATCCTGTTGTAGGCGAGGATGTTCTACAAGTCGTGGGCTATCATCATCCGACCGAATTCGCCGACATCGGTTTCACCCTCAAGCGCGGCGAAATCCTCGGGTTCTATGGGCTTGTGGGCGCGGGTCGCTCCGAATTCATGCAGGCCTTGTTTGGCATAACCAAACCCAGCAAAGGCGTGACCAAAATCAACGGTGATATCTGCGTCATCCGGTCCCCCGCAGATGCCGTGAACAACGGGATCGTCTACGTGCCCGAAGATCGTGGTAAACAGGGCGCGATTATCGGATTGCCGATATTCCAGAACATCACCCTGCCGTCCCTTGGTCGCACGTCCCAGCGTGGCTTCCTGCGGCTCGCCGAGGAATTCAAACTGGCGCGCAAATATGCCGAGCGGTTGGATCTGCGCGCTGCATCCCTTGATCAGGACGTAGGCAATCTGTCGGGTGGCAACCAGCAAAAGGTCGTCATCGCCAAATGGCTGGCGACCCAACCACAAGTCATCATCCTTGATGAACCCACCAAAGGTATCGACATCGGATCAAAGGCAGCGGTGCACGAATTTATGGCCGAACTGGCAGCACTTGGCCTGTCTGTGATCATGGTCAGCTCTGAGATCCCTGAAGTGATCGGCATGTCTGACCGTGTGATTGTCATGCGGGACGGGCGTATCGCGGCTGAACTCGTAGGCGATGACCTGGCCCCGGAAACGCTTGTTCGGCACGCCGCAGGCATCTCTACAACTCCCGAGAGTTTTCCGGCATGACCCGTCTTATTCCTGTCCGAGAAACCATACTTGCCGCCGCCATTCTGGTGCTGATGATCCTGATCGCCTCGCGGTTTCCCGGCTTTGTCGCGCCCTCGAACCTCGCCAATGTATTCAACGATACAGCACCTCTGATCATCCTTGCCTTGGGGCAGATGGTCGTGATCCTGACGCGCTGCATTGATTTATCTGTGGCGGCTAATCTGGCGCTCACGGGCATGGCCGTGGCGATGATCAACGTCGCGATGCCCGGCCTGCCAATCCCTGTGATCATTGCGATTGCCATCGGATTGGGCGCCGTCATGGGCGCGATCAATGGGCTGCTGGTCTGGAAGCTGGCGATCCCGCCCATCGTGGTCACTCTTGGCACAATGACCATTTACCGCGGCATGATCTTTCTGATCTCGGATGGCAAATGGGTTAACTCGCACGAGATGTCGCCCGCGTTTACGGCGTTCCCGCGAGCCGAATTTCTTGGTTTGCCAGTTCTGTCGTGGATCGCAATAATCTGCGTTATCGGCTTTGCGGTCATGATGTCTCGCACCCCGCTGGGTCGGTCCGTCTTTGCGGTGGGCGGCAACCCCCATGCTGCGGTCTATACCGGGATCAATGTCGGCAAGACGCAGTTTCTGGCCTTCGTAATTTCCGGGGCTCTCGCTGGATTGACCGGCTATCTTTGGGTGTCCCGCTTTGCCGTAGCCTATGTCGATATCGCAGGCGGATTCGAGCTTGAGGTTGTGGCTGCCTGTGTCATTGGCGGCATCTCGATCGCGGGCGGTATCGGATCGGTCGGTGGTGCAGTCCTGGGCGCGATCTTCCTTGGGGTCGTGAAAAATGCATTGCCTGTCGTCAACATCTCACCGTTCTGGCAACTCGCTATCTCCGGCAGTGCGATCTTGATTGCCGTGGCCTTCAACGCCCGTGGAGGCCGCACCAAAGGCCGTATCATCCTCAAGTCAGCCGAAAAACCGCTGGAGGCCGCGGAATGACCGATACTAGCCTTCAGACCCGCCATGTGCCCGACCGTCTGCAAAGCCGCGCGTATCGGACATTCCGCAGTTGGGAAGCGCTGTTGCTCGCTGTCGCGTTGGCGATCTTCATCGTCAACAGTTTTGCCTCACCCTATTTCCTGAGCGCTTGGAACCTCAGCGACGCGACCTTCAACTTCACCGAAAAAGCCATGATCGCCTTTGCGATGGCGCTGCTGATCATCTCGGGCGAAATCGACCTCTCGGTTGCGTCGATCATCGCCCTTGCCAGCACCGCGATGGGCCTTGCGTTGCAATACGGCGCGGGCACGCCGGAACTAGTGATCATCGGCCTCACAGTCGGCCTCTTATGCGGAGCGTTCAATGCGGTTTTCGTCACGATCCTTGGGTTGCCGTCCATTGTCGTCACCATTGGCACGATGAGCCTTTTTCGTGGCATCAGCTTTATCATCCTGGGCGATGACGCCTTCCGGGGTTACCCTGCCAGCTTTTCGTGGTTCGGCCAAGGGTACATCTATTGGGTCTTCACAGTTGAAATGCTGCTCTTCGTGATCATCGCGATCATCTACTTTGTGCTCTTGCACAAAACCAACTTTGGCCGCGCGGTGTACGCCATCGGCAACAACCCCACCGGGGCGGTGTTCAGTGGCATCCGGGTTCAGCGTGTGAAGTTCATCTTGTTCCTGCTCACCGGCCTGATGTCCGGCGTGGCGGCGGTTTGCCTGACCTCACGCCTCGGTTCCACGCGCCCCAGCATCGCCACGGGGATGGAGCTCGAAGTAGTCACGATGGTCGTTCTGGGTGGCGTCAATATCCTTGGCGGATCTGGGTCGATCCCCGGCGTGGTCATTGCAGCCTTTGTCATGGGACTTGTCACCTTTGGCTTGGGTCTGCTGAATGTGCCGGGCATCGTCATGTCTATCTTCATCGGCTTGCTGCTGATCGGCGTCATTGCCTTGCCACGCCTCTGGACGATGGCCGCAGCTCGGAGCGCAACATGACTGAACGCTACGTGTTTCGCATGCGTCTGAATGATGGAATGGAGGCCGAATACAAGCGCCGCCATGATGAGATCTGGCCGGAGCTGGTGGACCTTTTGCACGACGCAGGGGTCAGCGATTACTCAATCCATTTTGACTCGGAGACCCTGTTGCTGATCGGTGTTCTCGAGCGCCGGTCAGATCACACGATGGACACGTTGGCAGAACATCCGGTCATGCAGAAATGGTGGGCACATATGGCCGACATCATGGAGGCCGGCCCCGACAACGCACCCGTCGCTGTGCCGCTGGAACGCATGTTCCATTTGCCATGACAGCACCCCAACATGTCGCGGTGATCGACGTCGGCAAAACCAACGCCAAACTCGCGTTGGTCGATCTGCCGAGCCTCGTGCTAACCCGCCCGAACATCGTGCTGACCGACGGTCCGTGGCCGCACTACGATGTCGAAGGGCACTGGGAGTTTCTGCTCGATGCGCTCAGCCAGTCCCACAAAGAGCACCGCGTGGATGCAATCTCCGTCACGACCCACGGTGCTTGTGCCGCCTTGCTGACCCACGAAGGACAACTCGCCGCGCCGATCCTCGATTATGAACACGAATATCCTAACCACATCGTAGAAGCCTACACGGCTCTCAAGCCGGACTTCGCTGAAACCGGATCACCGACATTGGCAGGCGGCTTGAACATCGGCGCGCAACTGCATTGGCAGTTCACCCAAGTCCCATCATTGCGAGACCGCACCGCGCATATCGTGACATACCCGCAATACTGGGGACATCGCCTTACTGGCGTTGCGGCAACCGATGTTACGTCGATCGGCTGCCACACGGATCTCTGGCAGCCTCGAAAAGGAGTGTTTTCGGGCCTACCTCGGCGTTTGGGCATTGCTGACAAGATCGCGCAGGTGCACAAACCCTCTGATATTTTGGGTGCAATCCGACCTGAAATTGCGCAACTTACCGGTCTGCCCGTCGATACCAACGTTGTCGTTGGCATTCACGACTCCAATGCATCCCTTTATCCTCACCTTCTGACCCAAACAGGTCCGTTTTCTGTGGTCTCGACTGGTACATGGGTTATTGCCATGACACTGGGCGGTGCAGACATTTCTCTGGACTCCAGACGGGATACGCTCATCAATGTCGACGCGCGCGGTGCGCCCGTTCCTAGCGCGCGATTCATGGGCGGGCGAGAATACGAGCTCATCCAACAGGGCCACGCAGCACCATCGACAGCCAAGGACGTGGTAGAGGTCCTAGAACAGCACGTGATGGTTTTGCCAGCAGTAGAGCCACAAACGGGGCCGTTTCAGGGTCGAAAGATGCGCTGGACACCGACAGAGCCAGATCTCGGCACGGGCACAAGATCCGTAGCGCTTTCATTCTACCTTGCCTTGATGACAGACACCTGCCTGCAGCTGACCGGCGCAACCGGCCCAACAATCGTTGAAGGGCCTTTCGCCCGAAATCGTGAATTTACCGCCATGCTTGCGGCCGCAACCGGGAGGGAAGTTCTAACAAGTGACGCCGTTACAGGCACCAGCATTGGGGCCGCTCTCCTTTTCGATCAAAGCGATGGATTGGCCAGGCCAAACTTGGCTCACCCTCCCGGAAATCTTCCAGATCTTCGCAAATACGCAGCCCTCTGGCGATCTGAAACAATTATCTGACCGCACAACCCCACATTCAGCCATGCCCAATTCGCGAGTGGAGAAAACGTCCGCTCTTCGCCTTTTCCGGGCAACAGAGTGTCTCCCAGCACCTGAGATCTTGGGCTCTGACCGTCCTCAGGCGTTGCGACATCGCTTGAACACTACTCATCCTTTTGACCAACACGAAGGGCCTACAGCTGGCCTCGGGCAGGTTTTCGAATTCTGCGCTTGCAGCCCGCATTTCCGACATTCGCGACATGAGCGAAGCAGCTTGGCCATGTATTGCGCCTGACAAATGTTGCGGGCAGTAACACTGTCTGCCACCTTGCCTTGAGAAATTGGAAGGGAGGTTAGTTGGTTACCAAAAGCAACACAGAGACGGAGCGACATACGATTACGCCTTACTTCACGGTCCAATCCGCAGATCGATTGATTGATTTTCTGACCACTGCGTTTGGCGCAACACTGGTCAAAGAGAACAGGTACAGCGACAATCGCATTCAGCACGCCAGATTGCTGATCGGTGACTCCCTGGTCATGCTGAATCAAAGCACGGACGACTATCCACCGAACATTTCTCAGATGCACATCGTTGTGGAAGATACCGACCAAACCTACCAGTTAGCGCTCGAACTTGGTGCGACTAATCTGATGGAGCCAAACAATCGGCCGCATGGGGAGCGGATGGCGGGTATTAAGGATCCATGTGGGAATGTCTGGTGGATAGCGTCACCAAACCTCTGGTAGCTACACCAGCCCATTGCTGCCTTTCGTTTTACCAGTCGGCGCCGCTGTCCCACAGCGGACACTGATCGTGAACGTAGCATGCTAGGTTAATCGAAGACGAAATCGCTACTGCCGAAAAGCTTAGATCGCGAGGCATGGCGTATGTCTTCACTGCCGCACCACGGAACCCTGTCCGACAGGTTGTGGTGTATTTTTGTCTCCGTGGTTATCACTTGGAAATTGCCCTTTGTGTTTTCTTGTGTTCCGATAGGATCGCGCCACTTCGCCCCAGTACGATCCAAAGCGTAGCAGCGATGATCAGTGCAGCCCCTACCCAGAACCCTCGCTGCGGTAGCTCGTCGAAGATGAGGTAACCAACAGCGGTTGAAAAAACCAAACTTGCGTAGGACAGCACAGCAAGAAATCCCGCCTGCCCATATCGGTGGGCGCGCAGGAAACAGAACTGCGCGGACTGAGCAAAGACTCCAATGGCCAGCAACGTGGACCACTGATCCTCAGGCACCGGTTGCCATGTGAGGAGAGCAAAAGGTGCGGCGATCAGGGTCAAGCCAGCAGTGTAGAACGTCATCATGACCACTGTGGGGGCCGCGACCAGCATGCGCGTCGTGATGACCGCGCCGGTGGCCGCAAAAACCACCAGCACCTGTGCTGCCAGACCCCAACCGCCCGACAATCCAGACGGGTCCACCGCGATCACAACGCCAACCAACCCCACAACTGCAGCTATCCAACGGTCACGTGTAATGGCCTCCCTCAATAGCCAGGCAGCCGCTATCATTGTCAGGATCGGGCGGGTAAAACTGGTGGCTGTGAACAGCGCGAGCGGTAGTCGCGAAACCGCAAAGAAACTCGCAGTGAGGGCAATCGCGGAAAACCCGACCCGCAGGGCGTGAAAGTGCAAGTCAGGCAGTCCAAAAAACGCGCGGCGATACTTCCAGATCCAAGGAATCATCAGTAACAATCCAACACCTGCCCGCAGAAACACCAACTGGAACGCCGGGTATCCCAGGCCCAGCGCCTTGACGATCGACAGCGCCCATATGTTCAATGCCATATCCGCAAGCAGCCAGCCGGCTGCAAGCCCATTGCGGGGTGGGTCAGTTGCGCTTGGCAAGCAGATTGGCCGTCAGACGAAACGCACCGGGGGTCAGTTTCTCCATCTGGTGGTGCAGGATGAGTGAGGTATGCACATGTCTGCCCTTCCCGACATCGGCCGCCAGCAACGCGCCGTTCAATGGTGCCTCGCCGACATCGCTCATCGCGATGAGAGGGGTATAAGCTGCATCCCAATCCTTGGCGAAATAGAGCCCGCGCTCTTTGTGCCAATCGACCCAATCGGCATCACCGATGCGATTTGGGTAGTTCATCAGCGGATGATCAGGGGCAAGGACTGTCACCGCGGCAGCTTCATCCGTGACCCGCCAACGCAGCGAAGGCTGGCCAATCTCAAGCCGAAATGGTGCGGTGGTGTCCGGGTCCCAGTTATCCCACGGACGGTGATACAGCGTGACCATCGTTCCACCCGCGCGGACCCAGTTGTGAATACGCGGCATCGCAGCGACCAGGTCAGGCCGGAACCGCATGGCGAAGATACCGACCACCAGCGTGTCGAAGGCCGCAAGTGTCGCATCGCTTAGCGCTGCACCCGATAGATCCGTCACCCGCGTTCCCATGCGGTCCAGCCAGTGCCCGACCCGGTCATTGCCACCGCCGATATAGCCAACCAGCACATCGGGAAGCGACGCATCGACGACACGCACGCGAGCAACCGCCGGACGCGTCAGAATCCGCGGCGCAACATGGTCTCTGCGGATAAGTTGCACGCAGCTAGCCTCTTGCCCGTCCAGCGTTACCGCCAGATCGTATAGGCCCGGCTGCACATCGTCGGCTGCCGTCACCGTATGGTGCCCATCGCGTGCACCAACGACCCAACGGTCTGGAGCACGCAACGCCGTTTTCGCCGATACCGGTGCGATATCGCTGACTTCAATTACCACGGACCGTCGGTCGTGGGCCAGATTGATCACGTCTGCACCCGGCGATATGGTTGCAGAGCGTTGCGGCAACACCAAAGGCGGCACCTCGAGTGGAATGTCGACGGTGGCCGTTACCCCTTTCACTATCAGGGCCACCTCCACGCAGGGAGCTATGGCTTGGCCGGGAAGATAACTTACAGGGTAGGGGTTGCTGGTCGCAACATCTGCGCCCAAGGTCACTGTGGTCCCATCGATCGACCAATCACGGGGGAGCTTTGGCGTAAGCGAGACGTCGCCCGCTTCCGTTGCGATCTCACTGATCATGGTTGTGCTGTCGTGGGGGTAAAGAACGTCATCCTGCAACGCGACCCGCACATCGACGCCTGCGGCAAGCTGAATCACGCGTGCTAATTGTTCGTCCTTTCGGGTCAGTTTGTGAGCGACCTCCGGCGGGGCGTCACGTGCCGCTCCGCGCAGCGCTCCCAATGCATCGCAAGCATGCTTTAAGACTTTTTCGGCATTTGGAAATGCTGCCGACGCCGCGTCACAGACATCTTGCACTACGTCCAAACCAGCCACGTTCAGATCGCGCAGGGTTTGCGCCAAGCCGGATGCGATCCCCTGATCCGGTCCCGTTACATGAGACACCGCCAGATGTAGGGGAAAATCAGTCTCTTCACCGGCGGGAACCCAGCGCCCCATGGCTTGTGTTGCATGCAAGACGCGACTTTGCTGGCCGATACGCGCATAGGACCAGCCTGTCACCGGATCGCGGCCAGACGCGGGGATGGTGGTCGTCGCGGACGGTGGCGGCAAGTCATCGTCGTAAGCTTGACCGGCACCCGACCATGCGGGCAGATACATCTTCTTGACCTGCCAGATCGGTTGCAAACTGCCATCAAATTCGGGATCGGCGGCAAGGTCCATGACCTTATGTGCGGCCTCGGTCATTGCACGGTGGTGACCATGCTGGCCGGGAACATCAAGAAAAGTTGGGCAGATAATGTCAGGTCGCTCCATACGAATGATATCGACGAAACGCGCCATGGTGCGGTCTCTGCCCCATTTCGCAAGTGTTTCATCGCCGGATTTGGAAAAGCCGAAGTCAAAAATTGTGTCCTCGGGGCTGACTGACAGCCAATACATACGCAGGTCAAGACGGTCGCAGGCGGCCTCCATCTCGGCGGTGCGCAATGTGCCAAGGGCTGCTTCTGTCTCGGTCCCGATATCATTTTGACCGCCTTCTCCGCGGGTAGAGCACGCGTAGGAGATATCGAACCCATTACGAAACCGAAGGGCCGCCAGCATCGCCGAGGTTTCATCATCTGGATGCGCCCCGGTGTTCATGAAAGACACAGTGCTTTTTAACGCGCTGAGTGCCTGCCACAGTGCCACAATACGCGGGCGATCGCGTTCATCGGCAATTCGGGCCTGATCTGAAAGCGGCATGGAACGTGTCCTTCAATGAGCATGAGAAATTGGCGAACTGAGTGCCCGGTTCAGGATCAATGCAGCCGCCCCCAAGGTCGCTGTCATCCGCCCAGACGCGCCTCGCATCAGACGGGGATGTTGCGCCTGCGGGCGGTTTGATACCGACAGTTCCGGCAATGGCGCATGTTCCACAAGATAATCCAGAATTTCATCTGGCATCGCCCCACCGAGCACGACTGTCTGTGGATCAAAGATGTTCTCCACAATCGCCATCGCATGGCCGAGCGCCACACTTGCAGTATCTAACCACGACAACAATTCGGGGTCGCTCTGCTGAAACAGCTGAGCGAGCGCATCGACATCGCGCGCGTCTTTGCCCGCCCGTTGTAAATGGCGCTGAACAGACAGACGGCTTAACACGTCCTCCAGCTTGCCACTTTGGTCAGGCATAGGGATGTGGCCAATTTCGCCAGCATTCCCAAAAGCACCGCGTACAAGCTGACCCCCATGAACCAGCCCAAGCCCAAGGCCTGCGCCAAAGTAAAGATATGCAAAGGACGTGATATCCTGCGCGACACCATTAATCCGCTCGGCCATCGCGGCGGCGTTGGCGTCGTTACTCAGAACGACGGGCAATTCGGTCGCCTGTTCAAAAAGGGCTTCGGCATCGACCTCATGCCAGCCAGTCAGATCAGACCCCATTCCCGCGATGCCAGTTACACCAAAGGGTCCAGGCATTACGACGCCAGCCCCCAACATGCGCCCTCGGGCAGCCGGGACCTGCGTCAGAATGCGGGCGATCAGGGCTTTAACATGCGCGATCACCACGTCAGGCTTGGTCCGGTTGATGGCGACACGCTCAGTCGTTACGGCGGTGCCCGCCATATCCAGCAATGCCAGAAAGATTGCATCGGGTCGTACCTCAATCCCAAGCGCGTAACCCCCTTCGGGATTAAGCGCATATTGGATGGCAGGCAGGCCGCGTCCGGAACTCAACCGTCCCTTTTCCAAGAGCATCCCATCTTCCGACAGCTCTGCAATGATGTTGCTGACGGTCTGCGTCGTTAGCGAGAGCGCACGCGCGATTTCTGCGCGGCCTATAGTGCCTGCGAGGCGTACCTGCCCCAAGACGGCCTGCCGGTTGCGATGTTTCGATCGCTCGGCGTTGCTGCCTTTCACGAGGGGTTGGACAATCATGAGGTCGGATTAACTCAAATTATTTGAATTATCAATCCAATTGAGTTAACCCTGACCCATGAGTTCGAAAATGAACCGCCTTTGCCATCATGGGAGACGTAAGATGAAATCACATTTGAAAGGTCTGGTCCTTGCCGGGCTGACATCCTCTGCCGCGTTATTTGCAAGTGCTGCGAATGCGGTCGAGATTGAATATTGGCAGTATTTCTTTGATGCGCGTGTCGACGCGATGGAAACGCTGATCGACAATTTCGAGGCGGCGAACCCCGATATCACCGTCACGATGACGCATTTCCCATATGCAGACTACCGCACCAAAGTCGCCGCTGCCATTCCAGCAGGTGAGGGCCCTGATGTGGTTCAGTTGTTTTATGGCTGGTTGAACGACTACGTGGAAGCAGAGCTGATCCAGCCTTTGCCTGCCGATACCTTCCCTGCCGATCAGATCGACGCTGATTTCTTCCCAATGGTACAAGCCATGAAGGACGGCGACGCTTATTGGGCCTTGCCAACGGCTGTGCGCAGTCTGGCGCTTTTCTACAACGAACGCCTGATGGAAGAGGCCGGGTTGGACGGCCCACCGGAAACGCTGGAAGAGATGATGGCAGCCGCCGCTGCGATGACCAAAACCGACGCGGCAGGTAACATCACGCAAGTCGGCATTACTGCTGGCATGACCGCGCAGGACCACCACTGGTGGCGCGAAGGTCTGATCCGTCAGAACGGCGGCGAGCCATACACTGATGACTACAGGACGGTGAATTATAACGACGAAGCCGGCCTCGCGGCGTTGGAATTCTATACGAACATGTTCCTTGGTGATCCGCCAGTGACGGCCATCGGGTTCATGGATGAACCGCAAGCCGCCTTTAAGGCCGGGCGCGCAGGCATGCACATTGACGGGTCATTCCGGATCGGATCGCTTGCCGATCAGCGTGGTCTGAACTGGGGCGTTACAGAGTTGCCCGCCAATGCAGATGGCACACGATCAAATTACTCGTCCTACTGGGTGAACGCGATCACAACAAAGGCCGAGGGCGAGAAATACGACGCTGCGGTCAAGTTCATGGAGTATATTACCTCTGACGAGGCAATGCAGATCTGGCTGGATGTTGTGGGCGAACTACCGGCAAAGCCCTCTGTCGGCATGACCGAAGCAAACGCCAATGACGAAACCTTTGGCCCGTTCATTCGCGGGTTGGAATATGCCAACACCACAAAGTTCGCCAACGAATCCGGCCAACGTCAGCTGATGGTGGAAATGGTTGAGCGTATTCAGCTTGAAGGTATGTCCCCCGCTGAAAGTCTGGCGATTGCCGCCGAGGCCGAGCAGGCACTGCTTGACAACTACTACTCAGAATAAGGTGCCTCCCACCGCCCCAACCTTTGTGGGTTGGGGCGTTCTTTCATCAAGGCAACGTCCATGTATCGCAACTTGACCATCCGCCAGAAACAGATCGTCTGGGCTTGGGCCTTTTTGGCGCTGCCGGTACTTTTCTACACAGTGATCCGGTTCTATCCGACCGGCAACGCGATCCTGATCAGTTTTCAAGACTGGAACCTGCTGGGCAGCCGCACATGGGCAGGGTTGGAAAACTACGAAAAGCTCTGGAACGATCCGGTGTTTTGGAAGGTATTCCAAAACACGTTTGTTTATCTGTTGCTGGGCACGCCGATCAGTTTGGTCCTGTCGTTTGTGATCGCCTACCACCTCGACAAGTTACGGTTCATGCACGGCTTTCTGCGGATGCTGTATTTCCTGCCGTTCATGACGTCTGCTGTGGCAATGGCCTGGGTCTGGCGCTGGTTTTACCAAGACGTACCGATCGGGTTGTTCAATAACATCCTTGCTGGTTTTGGCATCCCACAAATCGCATTCCTACAATCGACGACCAATGCGCTCCCTGCGGTGCTGGCGCCCGCCGTCTGGGCTGGTCTTGGGTTTCAGGTGATTATCTTTATGGCCGGGCTGCGCGCCATCCCGACAAGCTATTATGAGGCAGCGAAGATCGACGGTGTTGGTTGGTTTACCGTGCTGACCCAAATCACCATTCCGCTCTTGCGGCCCACGATCGTTTTTATCGTCGTCTTTTCCTCAATCGGGTTTCTGCGCATCTTTGATCACGTCTTCAATATGACGACTAACAACCCCGGCGGGCCGCTGAACGCGACAAAACCGCTAGTCCTAATGATTTATGATACGGCCTTTAACGGGTTCGATATGGGTTATGCTGCCGCCCAAACGGTGGTGTTGTTCGTGATCTTGCTGATCGTTTCGCTTATTCAGTTGCGCCTTTTGAGGAGCAACTAGATGACCGATATCGCCCCCACAGCCGATGCGCTTTTGATGGCCAAGCCCGCGCCAAGGTCACGCAACATGGGCCAGATCATCAGGTGGCTGCTGCTGTTCATTGGTGGGATCGTCATGGTCATGCCCATCGCCTATATGATCTCAACCTCGCTGAAATGGCCGCATGAGGTCTACAACGTCAATCTGATCCCTGAAGATCCGACGACCGAGAATTACACCTACGTCCTTGAAGACGGGCGGTTTTATTGGTGGTTTGTCAATTCCGTCATCATTGCGACGATCACGACGATCTGTAATTTGTTGTTCGATTCTCTCGTCGGTTACACCCTGTGTAAATTCCGCTTTCCGGGTCGCACCCTTGTTTTCATCGCAATCCTGTCCACGCTGATGATCCCGACCGAGATGCTGGTGATCCCCTGGTATCTGATGAGCCAAAGCTTTGGTTGGCTCGACAGTTATTGGGGTATCATGTTCCCCGGCCTGATGACCGCGTTCGGCACATTCTTGATGAAACAGTTCTTTGAGAGTGTGCCGGATGACTTTATCGAGGCCGCGCGCATTGATGGCTTAAACGAATTGCAAATCTGGTGGACTGTCGCCATGCCATTAGTGAAACCCGCCTTGGCGGCACTGGCGATCTTTGTGTTTTTGGGCAATTGGACTGCGTTCTTGTGGCCTTTGATCGTCACCAATTCGGTCGATATGTACACGATCCCCGTCGGCCTGTCCGGCTTTGGGGATGAGGCTGATGTGGCGTGGGAGTTAATCATGACAGGGGCCGCGATTTCCACCATCCCCACGCTGGTTGTATTCCTGATCTTCCAGCGCTTTATCATCCGCGGCGTTGTCATGGCGGGGCTGAAGGGATGACCGATCACAGCACCTTCCCCGATCCAACCTACAAAGACACAGTCCTCGGCCCGCTTTTTGAAGGTGTGAAAACCCATTATGCTGGGCACATGGCCGCAATCAACCGGGCGCATCTGGTGATGCTGGTCGAAACAGGTATCCTGACCGCTACTAATGGTCGGCAAATAGCCCGAGCGCTGGATGCAATCGACGCTGACACCGATGTTGCTGCCCTGACTTATACGGGCGAACACGAAGACTACTTCTTCTATGTTGAGGCCGAATTGCGCCGTCGCATTGGTGATCTTGGTGGCGCGTTACATACCGCGCGGTCGCGCAATGATATGGACCACACGCTGTTCAAGATGGCATTGCGCAGCCGTGCGGAAGATTTGCTGGCCCAGATCACTTCCCTGACCGAGGCGTTGATTGCAAAGGCACGTGCTGAGGCGGACACATTGATCGTCGCCTATACCCACGGTCAACCTGCGCAACCAACAACCTTTGGGCATTACCTTGGCGCCATGATCGAGGTGTTGAATCGCGACGCAGAACGGCTGTCGGCGGCCATTGACAATCTGGGTCACTGTCCGATGGGGGCTGCGGCAATCACGACAACCGGTTTTGCCATCGACCGGGCCCGTATGGCGGCGCTTTTGGGTTTCGAGGGCCCTCTTGTAAACTCATACGGATGCATCGCGAGCGTCGACTACGTCACAGGTCTGTACTCCGCAATCAAACTTGTATTCCTGCATCTGGGCCGTGTCGTGCAGGACCTCGCGTTCTGGTCCAGCTTTGAGGTGGGCCAGCTTTATGTTCCCAACGCTCTGATCCAAGTCAGCTCGATCATGCCGCAAAAGCGCAACCCCGTGCCAATCGAACACATGCGCCACCTTGCTTCGGCCACTTGCGGGCGCTGCGATATGGTTGTGAACACGATGCATAACACGCCCTTCGCAGATATGAACGACAGCGAAGGTGAGGTGCAGCAGGCAGGTTATGCTGCATTTGAAAGCGGTGGTCGGGTGTTGGAACTCATGACAGCGTTCCTACCCGCCTGTTCAATCAATGCTGCCAATGTGCGCCGGAATACCGACGCCGCCAGCATCACCATAACTGAGCTCGCTGACACATTGGTTCGCAACGAAGGGCTGACCTTTCGCCAGGCGCACGAGATTGCCGCCGATATCGCGCGCAATCTGGATGGCGCGCCCCTGTCAGACGGATACGCGACGTTCCAATCCGCCTTTCAGGCAGCAACTGATCGTACAACTAATCTAGATGAAGCCGCCTTTCGGACCGCCACAAGCCCCGAAACATTCGTAACCCGTCGAGACCGCATTGGTGGACCGGCACCCGCGGCGCTCGAAGATGCGCTGATGTCGTATGCACAGGCTGTGTACGGGTTGTGTACGCAATCTGCATCACGAAGACAGCGTATCACCGACGCCGAAACGGCCCGTGCCACCGCCTTCAACAAATTGCTGGAGACCTGAACTTGGCCAACCTTGCCCTGCGCAAACTCACGAAATCTTACGGAACCACAGAGGTTCTGCACGGCATCTCTTTGGATGTTACAGATGGCGAATTCGTCGTCCTTGTTGGACCGTCCGGCTGCGGTAAATCCACCACCCTGAGAATGATCGCAGGACTTGAGGAAACCAGCAGCGGCATCATCGAAATAGGCGGGCGCGAGGTGAATAACCTTGAACCCAAGGAACGCGATATCGCCATGGTTTTCCAAAACTACGCAATCTACCCGCATATGTCGGTCAAGAAAAATATCGCCTTCGGCCTGCGATCATCAAAGATGCCAAAACCTGATAAAGAGAAGCGTATTCAAGAAGTTGCGGGCATCCTCGATATGATCGATCTGCTCGATCGCAAACCCAGCCAACTGTCTGGTGGGCAGCGTCAACGGGTCGCTATCGGGCGGGCTATGGTACGTGATCCTGCTGTGTTCCTCTTCGACGAACCGCTTTCAAACCTCGATGCCCAACTGCGCACCCAGATGAGGCTGGAGATCAAGAAACTACATCAACGCGTCGGCAATACGATCATCTTCGTCACCCATGATCAAGTCGAGGCGATGACCATGGCCGACCGGATCGTCATCATGAAAGACGGGCATATCCAGCAGGTTGGCACCCCGGCAGAAGTGTTTCACAAACCCGCGAACACCTTCGTCGCCCGCTTCATCGGTGCGCCATCAATGAACCTGCTTGCCGGTCAGATCGAAGGCACCACCTTAACTCTTGATACTGGACAGCGAATTTCCACACCGGCTCTGGCGCCGACAAGTAACAAGAACGTATTGTTGGGCGTTCGGCCGGATGATTTGCACCCCAACAGCACCAATCCGATTATCAAGGGCCAGGTCACACTGCGCGAACCCCTCGGGCCGGAAACACTGATTTATGTCGAGACACCAACAGGCGAAATTATCGCCAAATCTGATGGCCGCAAGCCTCCAGAAGTGGGCGAAACCGTCCAACTCGGCGCCGATCCAGAGAACTTGCATGTCTTTGAGGCCACAACCGGAGTGGCGCTGTCGTGAAGAGGAAACCGATACTTTGTGCGGGCAGGCTTTATTGCGATCTAGTCTTTGCTGATGCGCCCCGTATGCCAACGCTCGGGACAGAGGTTTTCGCCCCCAGCCTATCTATGCATGCAGGTGGAGGGGCGTTCATTACGGGGGCCAAACTGGCCGCACTAGGGCACCGTGTGTGGCAGTTCTCAATATTACCGGTCGCTCCCTTTGATGCCATGGTTATGGCTGACATGGCTAAGCACGATGTTGTATCAGCTGCATGCAGCCCGGCACTTGCGGGAACCGACCCACAAATCACGGTGGCAATCGGCATGGCCGGCGACCGCGCCTTTCTGACCCGTGCAGATGGACCGGCGCTACCGGATCCTACCTCTATTAAGTTTGCTGATTTTTCTCACCTGCACGTCGGTGAATTGAGCACATTGCAAGAAATGCCAGAGCTACTTGCGATGGCGTTTGATGTCGGGCTCACAGTATCTCTCGATTGCAGTTGGCAGGACGCTTATGACAAAAGCGTGGCCGAGTTGATCGCTGCAGTTGATGTCTTCTTGCCAAACGAGCGCGAGGCTGCAGCCCTCGCCGCCATCGGTGTGCCGGAAACCTGTGCACCACTAACTGTGATAAAGAGCGGCACGCAGGGAGCGCGCGCGCGTGCACGCGACGACAACACATGGACGCGAAGTGCTGCAATGTCAGTCGAAGTCCTAGATGCAACCGGGGCTGGCGATGCCTTTAATGCCGGTTTCCTGTCAGGCTGGCTGGATCACGCCCCTCTTGCTGAATGCCTATCAAAAGGGAATGAAAGTGGCGCAGCTGCAGTGCAGGTCATTGGTGGGGCAGGCAGGTTAGAGCAACCTGTTTCAGCATGACTCTACGACCTTCGCGACACGTTGCCCACAGCCTGCCTCGAGGCTTCCAGAGTGAAATTCGTGACCTTGGCGTTGAGCCTGGCGACAGTCCATTGTACCACCCGAACTTTGTTGCAGTGAGTAAACACGCCACAATTCTTCCAAATGCAGCTGCCGACGAAGAGCCCTCCCATAAATAATTCTTGGCGGAGCATGGTGGAATGGTTGGTCTGGTTCATCGGCCGGTATTCTGGAAACACGTCTCAAAGCATTCGAAGAGCTATTGTGTCATCCTTCGGAAACCATTCGAGCCTCTGCTAGCGAGAAGCAGGAGTTTCTGAAACTAGCGGCTCGTCGAAACCGGGAAACGAAAGACAACGAACACAACAAACCTGAATAGCGGTATGAGTCTGTTTTTCAGATTGAACACGGAATGGCTTCTCAATGTCCGCGTTGGTAGACGAGGCTTTTATCAATGCAATCGCAGCGAATGATTGCTTCCCGCCGTTGGCGTAGATTTGCTTGCGACCGAAGCGAAGGTCTAACGTAAACCCAATTGCACACTAACTTGCCAAGCGTCGAAGCGAGGATAATCAAACAGCAGCAGAGCAAAGAAAGGGTACCAAAAGGGGGACCCGAACATGCATGATACATATAACATATTGATTTTATTCTATTTTTTTCCTGCCCTGGTGCGGTCGGGGGGACTCGAACCCCCACGAGTGTTACCTCACAGCGACCTCAACGCTGCGCGTCTACCAATTCCGCCACGACCGCATGTCCACAGGCTGGTAAGTGCGGCGTACATAGACGAGGCGGTTTGCTTTTCCAATAGGGAAATCGCGCCCTTGGCAAGCGGTCCGCGGAGCGTTACCCAAACCCCATGGTAGACTGGATCATCAGCGACGGATTGACCGATTACGCGCATGCGCTGACGGTGATGGAAACCCGCGCCAACGCCATCGCGCAAGGCACGGCGAATGAATGTATCTGGCTGCTCGAACACCCCCCGCTTTATACCGCCGGCACCTCGGCCAAGCCTGCGGATCTGATCGACCCCGACCGGTTTCCGGTCTTCGATGCACGGCGCGGCGGTGAATACACCTATCACGGACCCGGGCAGCGGGTTGTCTATGTGATGCTGGATGTGGGCAAACGCGGACGTGACGTGCGCAAGTTCGTCGAGGACCTGGAAAACTGGGTCATTGCGACGCTGGACACGTTCAATGTGAAGGGTGAAATCCGGGAGGGCCGGGTTGGCGTCTGGGTCGAACGGCCCGGCAAACCATTGCAGCCCGATGGGTCACCCGCCGAGGACAAGATCGCCGCCATCGGCATCCGCCTGCGCAAATGGGTGTCATTCCACGGGCTGTCGATCAACGTGGACCCGGACCTGAGCCATTTCGACGGGATCGTCCCCTGCGGGATCAGCCAGCACGGGGTGACCAGCCTTGTGGACCTCGGGCTGCCGGTGACGATGACCGATCTGGACGTGGCGCTGAAGAAGACGTTCGAGGCTGTGATGTAGGGTGGGTGGAAACCGCGCGGTGGCCCCATAATTGCGCGCAGTCGATAGACAACAAATTGTGACGATTGCGCAAAAGATTGATGCAATCAGACCAATAAGCTATGATTGCCCCCAATTTCGCAACGATATCGCATTGAACGCTCGTATTTTGGGCACAGGAGTTTTTGGTTATGACAAGTGTGCGATTACAGCTTTCCTCAGACAATCTTTCAGATGCCGCTCTGCAAGACAGGGTGCGATCATTGGCATACGACATTGAAAAACACAGCGAAACGAGTGCAGTTCCTGACGTTGGCCAGACCGTGATGAATGCCAAGGGAGAGCCGATTACGATCGGCCTGATCCTCGTCACTTTCATGACAAGCGGTGCGGCAGTCGCCGCTCTCAACGTGCTGAAGTCATACTTGGAACGTGATCGAAGCATGGCGATGACCCTGGAAAATCCAGACGGTACAAAAATCATTTTAACAGCCGCCAACATGGGCGATGTCGCCGCGTTGACTGACCGCATCCTGACCGATCACACCGGCGGGTAGATTCAATGCAACCGAAACGTCATGCCATTCTGATCGCCAATCAGGACTACGGCCCAGACAGCGGTTTTTCGCCCCTCAAATGCCCGCTTCGCGACGCCGAAGCAATGCGCGAGGTCATGTCCGACCCGGCATATGGCGGGTTTGACAATGTGACCGTCCTGCCAAACAGAACACGAACTGAAATACTGATGGCATTCAAGGATACACTGGATCAGGCGGGCCGTGACGACCTGATATTCATCTATTTTTCAGGACACGGTCAGACCGATGAAGAAGGTGTTTTGTATCTGGCGGCAAGCGATACAACAAAAAGCCATCTAGAGGCAACGGGCATACCCTCACAAACCATAAGCAACATGATCCGTCGCTCTCGCGTCTCCAAAAAGGCGCTAGTTCTGGACTGTTGCTATGCCGGGGCGTTCACCAGAAGTTGGAAAAGTGGCGAAACAATTGTCGCAGACCGGATGCAGAAATTTGCGCGGGGTAGCGGCACCTACGTGTTGATGGCAACGGGTGAGTTGTCGCTGGCCGAAGAAGATCCCGAACACGGGCTTAGCATTCTGACGCGGCATCTGGTTGATGGGCTGCGCGGCAATGCGGACGCTGATCGCGATGGTATCGTCACGATCCGCGAGTTGTCGGGCTATATCTTTCAACAGGTCACCCGGCTGCATGCGCAACGTCCAACCGAAGGCGGATTGGACATTCAAGGCGATGTCGCGATCAGCCGCTCTGGGTTCGGCAGCGATGCCGAACGCAAAGAAATTATTCGGAAGAAACTGCTGGAATGGGTGGCGGTAGACGGGATCACACCGGCCATGTTCGCAGAGGCATCCGATGTGTTGTCCCGCGATCATGCCAATCTAACGGCGTTGGACCAAATGCATCGCAAGGCGTTAGACCGGATTGCGACACATGAAATCAGTTTAGGCCAGTTTCACTCCGAATGGTTCAGCAGGCCAGAAAACGAGCATCGACAGCAGATGCCAAAACCAAAACCAAAGCCAACCCCGAAACCAACGCAGCAGGACGCACAACCTGCTTCCAAACCGAAGACCACCAAATCAGTCGACAATGAACATCCACCGATACCGAATGATTTTTTTGGCGGGGACGGTCTGTTCGGCCTTTTGCCATGCATGGCGGCAATCGCCATAGGCGCAGGCATGCTCAGCCTGATTTTGCAGGTACTCACCGAAGGCAGAGGGACCTGGAATGAAACTATTGTGCCGAATGCTGCAGTGACAGCCCTGGCCATCGCACTTTGGCGTTGGTGGAACATGCGAAACTATCCCGCTCCTGCAGGATTCGTTCTTGGTTATAAATTTTCACTTACATTTCTCTCGTTAATCGGCGTGCTCGCAAGTTTTTTGGCGATCTATCTGTTCCGCTACTTCACAAGATAAGTTCGACTACGATCCCCCCGTCACCTTCCTGACACCAACTGTCAGCATGCGGGGTTGAACCGGACCAAAAGAAGAACAATTATAGACCTCTGCCTCAAGGAACAGTTTCATGTCCGAAGCCGAAGTCTACCTGTCCAACCCCGCCCCCGATGTCAAAACCCGCGAAAAGCTGGAAGGCGGCAGGCCATTTGTGCTGTCCACCGATTTCGACCCGGCAGGCGACCAGCCCACCGCGATCCGCGAACTGGCCCAAGGCGTCATGGACGGCGAGCAAAACCAGGTCCTGTTGGGGGCCACCGGCACCGGCAAAACCTTCACCATGGCCAAGGTGATCGAGGAAACCCAGCGCCCCGCCATCATCCTTGCCCCGAACAAAACCCTCGCCGCGCAATTATACGGCGAATTCAAAGGCTTCTTCCCCGAAAACGCCGTCGAATACTTCGTCAGCTACTACGACTACTACCAGCCAGAGGCCTATGTCGCCCGCTCCGACACCTACATAGAAAAAGAATCCCAGATCAACGAACAGATCGACCGGATGCGCCACTCCGCCACCCGCGCGCTGCTCGAACGCGACGACGTCATCATCGTCGCCTCCGTCTCCTGCATCTACGGTATCGGCTCGGTCGAAACCTACGGGGCCATGACGCAGGACCTGCATGTAGGCCGCGACTATGACCAGCGCAAGATCATGGCCGACCTCATCGCCCAACAATACAAGCGTAACGATCAGGCCTTCCAGCGCGGCAGCTTCCGGGTCCGCGGCGACAGCCTGGAGGTTTGGCCGGCCCACCTTGACGATCGCGCCTGGAAACTGTCCTTCTTCGGCGAGGAGCTCGAAAACATCACCGAATTCGACCCGCTCACCGGCGAAAAAACCGACACGTTCGAGAAAATCCGGCTCTACGCCAATTCCCACTACGTGACCCCGCGCCCGACGATGCAGCAGGCGATCCAGGGCATCAAAAAGGAACTGCGCATCCGGCTCGACCAACTGGTCGCCGATGGCAAACTGCTCGAAGCGCAGCGGCTGGAACAGCGCACCAATTTCGACCTCGAAATGCTGGAGGCAACCGGCGTCTGCAACGGCATCGAAAACTACTCCCGCTACCTCACCGGCCGCGCCCCCGGCGAACCGCCCCCCACCCTCTTCGAATTCATCCCCGACCATGCCATTGTTTTCGCAGACGAATCCCACGTCTCCGTCCCGCAAATCGGCGGCATGTACAAAGGCGACTACCGGCGCAAATTCACGCTGGCCGAACACGGGTTCCGTCTGCCGTCCTGCATGGACAACCGACCGCTGAAGTTCGAGGAATGGGACGCCATGCGCCCGCAATCCGTCTTCGTCTCCGCCACCCCAGCCGCGTGGGAACTGGAACAGGCGGGCGGCGTCTTTACCGAACAGATCATCCGCCCCACCGGCCTGATCGACCCCGAAATCGAAATCCGGCCTGTCGAAATGCAGGTCGATGACCTGCTGGATGAGGTCCGCAAGGTCGCCGCCGACGGCTACCGCACGCTGGTCACGACACTGACCAAACGCATGGCCGAGGATCTGACCGAATACATGCATGAACAGGGGATCCGCGTCCGCTACATGCACTCCGACATCGACACGATCGAACGGATCGAGATCCTGCGCGATCTGCGCCTTGGGGCCTTCGACGTGCTGATCGGGATCAACCTGCTGCGCGAAGGCTTGGATATCCCCGAATGCGGGCTGGTCGCGATCCTTGACGCGGATAAGGAAGGGTTCCTGCGGTCAGAAACCTCGCTGGTGCAAACGGTCGGCCGCGCCGCGCGGAACGCCGATGGCCGGGTCATCATGTATGCTGACCGCATCACCGGCTCCATGGAACGGGCGATGAAGGAAACCGAGCGCCGGCGGGTCAAACAACTGGCCTATAACAAAGAACACGGGATCACCCCGCAAACGGTCAAGAAAAACGTCGAGGATATCCTCGCCGGCCTCTACAAGGGCGACGTGGATATGAACCGGGTCACCGCCAAGGTCGACAAACCAATGGCCGGGGCGAACCTGCAAGCCGTGCTCGACGGGCTACGGACCGACATGCGTAAAGCGGCCGAAAACCTCGAATTCGAAGAAGCCGCGCGGCTGCGGGACGAGGTCAAACGGTTGGAGACAGTCGAACTCGTCGTCAGCGACGACCCCCTCGCGCGGCAACAGGCCGTGGACAAGGCGGTTGGAGATGCGCAGAAGGCTGCGGGGCGGAGTACTGCAGGAAGGCCGGGGCAGCGTGGTGGTGTGAAAAGAAGGGGTAAGCGGTGACATTATCCTTTGCTGGCGTGAAAGATGGCCACCTAAGAGTTGTATTCGAAGTCAGTGAAGACGGTCAGGTTTCAGAGCGGTTTGCTAGCAAGCAGGTAACTTGGCCGTGGCAGACTGCGGCAAAGTCTTTTCGAAAAGCTGACATCGGCAGCAAGAAGGCGGAAGGTCTTAGGAAAGCTTGGCACGAACATCTAAGAAGCATCGATGCAATCGGTCTGCGGGGCGCATTCTTGGATAGTATAGTTGAACTCCAACTTCCCCCTCACCACGCATTCCCGCGAATGGCACGAACAAGCTTTGGCGATGCAAAATCACCGCCTTGGGTTGGTGCATTTGGGAGTGATCTACAGAATGAAGCTGCCCGATTTAGAACTGAGCTTGTCAGTCAACTTTCTAGGTTGAATTCAGTTTGTAGGGTAATTGAACCAAGAGCGGAAAACCTGAACGCTTTTGGCGCCGAGATTGGTGAGCTTCTAATTCTGTCGTGTGTTGGAGTTGAGACTTGTTTATCATCTGTTTTGAGGGCCAACTCTCATCCCAAAACCCGTTTTACTACCAATGACTTCTACGAACTATGTGAGCCACTTCGCTTGCGAGAATACAAGCTGGCATTCGCAGACTATCCTTGGCTTGAGCCTTTCTCGCCGTTTCTGGAATGGAACAGCGCATCACCTACAAAGTCTCTTCGTTGGTATGACCGCTACAACGGCGAGAAACATGATCGGACAAATTGTGTACGCAGGGGCAAGTTGATTGACTCTTTTAATGCAATTTCTGCATTTGCGGTCCTTCAAGTCGCCCAATTTGGTGTCCAACCTCTGCGTGATGGTGCTGGCCCCCTGAACAAACACTTCTCGCTTGTAGCCCATCCGGTTTGGCCACCTGAACAGCAATACATTGAACTTCATATGCAGGCAGGGAGAATTCCCTGGTGTCTGACACCATTCTTCAATGCCAAGCATACCTAGGGCTCGTAGGGTGGGCGTTCATGCGCACCATCCTCAAAACTTGCCGATGCGCGAACCTCAGCTACTTCACCCCCATGCGCCTCGCTCTCGCTCTCACCCTCCTGACCTCCCCCGCCGCCGCGTGGGAGTTTTCATCCGCCCCGATCTGCACGCTGACCAACACAAGCGACGCCGGCGAAATCACAGTGACCTATGACGCCTCCCTACCCGAATACACCATCACCCTGACGCTGACCGACGGCCAGTGGCCCGACGCCCCCGTCTTCGGTATGGCCTTCGACGGCGGGCGCTCCATCGCCATTCAAACCGACCAGCATATCCTCAGCCCCGATGGCCGCAGCCTGACGGTCAAGGATCGCGGCTTTGGCAATGTTCTCAACGGGTTGGAATTCAACACCATGGCGATGGGAGCCTCCGGCGACACGTTCCTCACCATGCCGCTGGCAGGCATCGGCCCGGCGATCCAGGCCTTCCGCGACTGCCCGGCGGACCAACTGTCCTGATATGGCCAAGCGCGATCCCGTAAACCCCACCAACGAAGAAGCCCGCGCACTCGCCCGTGACCTGCTGACCCAAACCCGCTTCGGCGCCCTTGCCGTTACACTGCCAAACGGCGCTCCTTACGTCGCCCGCGTTGCCATGCTGGCCGACCAGGGCAGCCTTCTGACGCTCATCTCCACCCTCTCAACCCACACGACAGCGCTGCAGACCAACCCCGCCTGCGCCGCCCTGATCGGTGAACCCGGCGCAAAGGGCGATCCGCTCGCCCACCCGCGCATGACGCTCATGTGCACCGCGACCGAAGCCGACAAATCCGCCCAGAAAGAAACATGGCTGAACGCCATACCAAAGGCGCAGCTTTACTACGATTTCACCGATTTCCTGATGTTCCGGCTCACCCCGACAGACATCCATCTGAACGGCGGCTTCGGCAAGGCGTGTCGGCTGACACCCAGCGATCTCTGATCAGAAGAAATCGAACATTTCCGACAAAAAGTTGTCTTTCTTGCGCGGTTTGCCGCGATAGTCGTCGCGATCACCATGGCCCGGTTGCGGCGGCGGTGGCGGCATCGCGGATTGCGACCGTTCGATGATCTTGTCCAACTCGCCCCGGTCCAGCCAGACACCCCGGCATTGCGGGCAATAATCAATCTCGATCCCGTTCCGGTCGGAAATGACAAGGGTTGATCCGTCAATCGGGCATTTCATCGGCGCACTCTCCTGTGGCTTGCTTGTGGTTGATATGGGGATGCGCGTGGCGGTTTCAAATCTTAACGGCGTGTTTACGCTTGCGCCGTGCGGGGCGTTAAACCGGTGGTTTCGCAATTGGGGGTCCGACGCTTTGCCGACTCAAAGCCGACAGGGCGAAATCCGTTGTTTTGCGGCGTTAATACATGATTCGGCGCATCGGCCCTGACCGTCAGCGTGCGCACCCCATCGCGCGTTGCTCAGGCCCGGCCCAGACCCAGCAGAATGACGCTGCCTTCTTTCCAGATTCCCTTGATCAGGAACCCCTTCTCGGCCACTTTTGGAAAGCGCTGTTTCCAGTCAAGAAACCGGTCATTGGTCACCACCCGCAGCCCGTCCGACACGGCCCGTTCCAGCAGCACCTGATCGGCGGTTGTCCGGCTGGGGGCGAGTGTCACCTGCACCGGTGACAGCCCCAGTTTTTCGGCCAGTTCATCAGGTTCCACATGCCGGTCGAACAGCGTGTAGCCGACATTGGCATCGAAATAGACATGCGGTTGCAGGCCGCGTTTTTCCAATTCTTTCAAGACCCTGAACAGAACTTTCAGCGATGGCTCACCCGACCAGTGCATCACATTTGATCCATCTACGATCACCAGTTCGCCAGTAAGGATCGGTGCGGCAGCGGGTCCGGGTTTGCGCGGCGCGCGGCGGCGCCACAGATAGCCAAGGACAACCAGCCCGAAACTGGCAAAAACACCTTTGCCAATCCCGTCGATGATCCGGGCCTTGTCGGCGTTTTCGGGCAGGACCACGGCGCTGACGACCATCAGCACCAACATGCAAACCACAAGCCATTCCAAAAAACGCACGGTCTTATCCCAAATTGGTCAAGGCCTTCCTGTCACACGTAAAAATTGCAGTCTCAAGGCAGGATCAGGGTGATTTCATGGCCCCTCGAGCCCTTTGAGGATCGGACAATCCGGCCTGTCGTCGCCCGCGCAATCGCGGACCAGTTCGGCCAGCGTGTCGCGCATAGCCACCAAGCCTTTGATTTTGCTTTCGATATCGTCCAGATGCCCCTTGGCGATGGCCCGCACATCGGCGCTGGCGCGGTTACGATCCTCCCACAGGGCCAGCAGATCGCGGCATTCGTCGATGGAAAACCCAAGCTGCCGGGCCCGACCCAGAAAGGTCAGTTTATGCGCATCGGTGTCGCGGAAAACGCGGTAGCCGTTGCTGCCCCGCTGCGGTGTCACGAGCCCGATATCTTCGTAGTAACGGATTGTTTTTGCAGGCAAACCTGTCCGCTCTGCCACGTCACCGATGTTCATGCGACCCCCCTGACACGCCGCAGGCGCAGCGCGTTTGTCACCACCAGAACGCTGGACAGCGCCATGGCCCCCGCAGCCAGCGCAGGCGACAATAGGATCCCCCAAAGCGGGAAAAGCAGCCCCGCCGCAACCGGGATCAGAAGCACGTTGTAGCCAAACGCCCAGACAAGGTTTTGTTTGACGTTGCGCATGGTTGCCCGGCTGATCGTGAGGGCGTTGAGCACGCCCAAAGGGTCGCCCGACATCAACACGACATCCGCGCTTTCCACTGCCACATCCGTGCCGGTCCCGATGGCGATCCCGACCTCGGCCGCGGCCAGCGCGGGGGCGTCGTTGATCCCGTCACCGACAAAGGCGACCTTGCCACCATCAGACTGCAGATCGCGGATCGCGTCGACCTTACCGTCCGGCAGAACGCCAGCGACGATATGCGAAATCCCCAGCGCCTTGCCGATCGCCGTACCGGTCTGCACCGCATCGCCGGTGACCATCGCAACCCGCAGGCCCTGATCTTGCAGCCGTTGCACGGTATCTTTAGCCGTCGGGCGTAGGGTGTCGGCCACGCCGATCACGCCGGCGGGTGTGCCGTCGATGGCCACCATCACCGGCGTCTTGCCCGCCTCGGCCAATTCATCGGCCATTGGCACCAGAACGTCCGTTGCGACACCGCTTTCGGTCATCAGACGGGCGTTGCCGACGATGACGGTCTTGCCGTCCAACGTTCCGCGCAGCCCCTGCCCCGGGATCGCAGCGAAATCCGACACTGTAGCCACAGGCCCGTCGACCGCCGCCACGATAGCGCGGGCCACCGGATGTTCCGATTTCGCCTCGACAGCGGCGACAAGGCGCAGCAAATCGTCCTTTTCACCCACAATCGGGATCACATCCGTCAATGACGGTTCGCCCATCGTCAGCGTGCCGGTCTTGTCAAAGGCGACGGTGTCAATCCCGCTGAGCGCCTGAAGCGCATCACCTTGCCGGAACAACACGCCCAAGCCCGCGGCCCGCCCGGTACCGACCATGATCGCGGTTGGCGTGGCAAGACCCATGGCACATGGGCAAGCGACGATCAGGACGGAGACCCCCGCCACCAGCGCGTAGGACAGGACCGGCGCAGGGCCGAAGATCAGCCAGACCACGACAGCCAGCGCCGCGATGGCGATCACAACGGGGACGAACCAGAGCGTCACCCGGTTGACCAGGTCCTGCACCGGCAGGCGTGCGCCCTGCGCCTCCTGTACCATCGCCACGATCCGGGCGAGGACGGTATCCGCACCCACTGCCGTTGCGCGCATCGTTAATGCGCCGGTGCCATTGATCGTCCCGCCGACCAGCGCGTCGCCGACGGATTTTTCTACCGGGATCGGTTCGCCGGTGATCATGCTTTCGTCAACATAGCTGGCCCCTTCGGTGACCTGCCCGTCTGTCGGGATCCTTTCGCCGGGGCGGATCAGCAGCAGATCGTCGCGCAGCACTTCGGCCAATGGCACATCCATGGGCGCGCCGTCGCGGATCACGCGGGCGGTTGTTGGCTGCAACCCGATCAGGTGTTTGATGGCCGCTCCTGTCTGGCTTTTGGCCCGCGCTTCAAGCCAGCGGCCCAGAAGGATCAGCGTGACGATCACCGCTGCGGCTTCAAAATAAACCACACGGGTGCCTTCGGGCAAAAGTGCGGGGGCAAACAGGGCCACAGTCGAGAACAACCAGGCTGCGCCGGTGCCAAGCACGACAAGCGCGTTCATGTCAGGGGCCATGCGCCGCAGGGCCGGAATGCCCTTGACGAAGAATTCCCGCCCCGGCCCCGCCAGCACCAGCGTGGTCAGGATGAACTGGATCGTCCAGCTGGCCGGTGTGCCGATTGTGCGGGCGATCCAGTGATGGAACGGCGGGAAAAGATGCCCGCCCATTTCCATTATGAAAACGGGCAGCGTCAGTGCTGCGGCGATCAGGAAACGCCAGAACCAGGCGGCGGCCTCATCCGCTTGGCGTGTATCGGCGGGCTGATCGCTGCGGGTGGGCGCGGCGTGATACCCCACACTGGCGACAGCGTCGATCAGCGGTTGGGTGTCGCCCAATGTGCTGACCTGTGCGGTGCCGGTGACCAGATTGACCTGCGCTGTCAGCACGCCGGGCACCGCAAGCAACGCGGTTTCGACCCGGCCGACGCAGGAGGCGCAGCTCATCCCGTCGATAGTAAGTGAGATATCCTGTGCACGCGCGGGATAGCCTGCGGCCAGTAGCGCGTCAGCCACCCCTTGCCCGGTGCCGTCCGTGGCCAAGGTCACCGTCGCAGACGCATCGGCCAGATTGACATGCGCGGCGGCCACCCCCGGTGCGGCAACCAATGCCCGTTCGGCGCGTCCCACACAGGACCCGCAGGACATGCCTTCAATTCCAAATCTGATTTCAGCGGCCGCGGCCATGATGCACCTATTTCTGAGTTGTGCCCCTCACATAAGGGTTCCAGTCACGGGAAGGTCAATACCCTCGCAAAAAAGAACGGGCAGAGGTGACCCCTGCCCGCTTCTCGTGACGTTGTTTTGAGAGTTGGGCGTTAGCCCTTGCCTTTCCACGGCACCAGAATCCGTTCGGCCCAGCGCATCAGCATGTCGATGCTGAACCCGATGATCCCGATCAGGATAATCCCCATCAGCACGATATCGGTGCTTTGGAATTTCGAGGCCACCATGATCATCATGCCCGCGCCCTTTTCGGCGGCGACCAGTTCTGCCGCCACCACCGTACCCCAGCAAACCCCCATAGCGACACGGGCGCCGGTGAAGATTTCGGGAAGCGAGTTCGGGATGATCACATGACGCATGATCTGCCATTTGGAGGCGCCCAGCGAATAGGCCGCATGGACCTTGGAAATGCGGACCCCAGACACACCGGACCGCGCCGCAATCGCCATGATCCAAAGTGCTGCCAGGAACAGCAGGATGATCTTGCCGACCTCACCGATGCCCGCCCAGATGATCACCAGTGGGATCAGCGCGAGTGGTGGCACCGGCCGCATGAATTCCACGATCGGATCAAACCAGCCGCGGAACCAGTTGGACAGGCCCATCGCATAGCCCAAGGGAATGCCGACCAAGGCCCCCAGCAAGAAACCGACGATAACCCGGAACAGCGAATACCCCAGGTGTTCGGCCAGGGTCGAGTTGCGGTAACCGGCTGTCGCGATCTCGGTCATGCGGACCCAGACGGCTTCGGGCGCAGGCAGCCAGATCGGCTCCATCTGAATGCCGGTTGCCGGGATGATGTTCAGCGTCCCCTTGTCAGACATGGCCACGGTGCCGAAATCGACCCTGACTTCGTCGCCGGGTGCAATCGGTTCACCATTGACGGCGGTGATAAAGGTCTCCTCGTCCCGGCCCATGTCATCGTTACGGTCAACGCGCAAAAGCTGGCTGCGATAAGCGCCAATGGCCGTGCTGTCGTTCTTGGCAATGCCATCCCCCGGCTCAATCTCGGGTGCTGCGGTTTCGACCGTGGCGGGATGCACGATAACCGCAACAGTCGCATCATCGGTCTGCCCGTCGGGGGTTGTGATCGTGTAGGTAAACGACGCGTCACCTGTAAACGGCCCCGGTACATGCAGGAAACCGGGAAGCAGTTTCGACCCGGTGAATGCGCCCCAAAGCACAAAAATCAGAACAACGGAAACAACCGACGCGACAGTGTTCGACGTCACCGCGCTTTCGTCTCCGAAGGTCACGGTTTTCAATGAGCTATAGTCGTGTTTCGGGGTCAGGAGCCGTTTGATCCCGCTCCAGATCACCATCATCAGCAGGATCAGCAGGATATAGCCAATAATATAAGGCGCTGCGGCGAAAAGCGTTTGCAGGACAGCCCAGAGTTCAGCACCAAGATTTCCCAGAAGTTCCATTATGCGGTCTCCGTCCGGCCCATGATTTCTTCTTCCATATCCCAGATCATGCCCAGAATTTCCTCGCGGGTTTCACCGAATTGCGGATGCTTCTTGACCTCACGCAGGTCCTGTCCAACGCCCATTTCGGCAAATGGCAGGCGGTATTCTTTGTGGATCCGCCCAGGACGCGGGGCCATCACGATCAGTCGCTCACCCAGCAGCAGCGCCTCTTCGACCGAGTGGGTGATCAGGATGATGGTCTTGCCAGTTTCCTTCCACAGCTTCAGCACCAGGCCTTGCATCTTTTCGCGGGTCAGCGCGTCAAGCGCGCCCAGCGGTTCGTCCATCAGGATCACATCGGGTTCATTGGCCAGACAACGGGCCAGGGCCACGCGTTGCTGCATCCCGCCAGACAGTTCATAAACCGCCTTTTCTTTGAAATCTTGCAAGCCAACGACATCCAGCAGATGATCAACAATCTTGGCTTTCTCGGCCTTCGGCATACCTTTCATTGAAGGACCAAAGCCCACGTTTTCACGCACGCTCATCCATTCGAAAAGGGCACCCTGCTGGAACACCATGCCGCGCTCCGCCGCGGGGCCGGTGACTGTGTGACCGTTGAGGATGATCTGCCCTTCGGTGGGTGCCAGAAACCCGGCCACGATGTTCAGCAATGTCGTCTTGCCGCAACCCGATGGTCCCAGCACCGACAAAAGCTCGCCCGCCTTGAGGTCAAGCGAGACATCTTTGAGAGCCTGTACGGATGATCCATTCGGCAAATCGAACCGCATGGACACCTTGTCTAATTGAAGTCCCGACATATCCCGTCCCTTGTTGTTCCGGAAAATACCTGCGCCGTTATCGTCGCGCCGCGCGGCGGCTGGCAGGGATTTTCGGGAACAAGATGGGATGACTGGCGCAGGCCCGCGCCCGCGCCAGTCAAAAGGTCTTTATTGTGCGCTGATCGTGGCCAGTGGACCGGTATTGACGTTGCCGGTGTAGCTGTCCAGCGCGCCATCAATTGAACCGGACTCAACAAACACGTCTGCGACGCCTTTCATAAAGGCAGGTGCCGCACCGCCAAGCCAACGCTCTGACAATTGGTCTTCTACGCTGGGGAAGACGAATGTTGCCATCGTCTCGCGGGTGGCGTCCTCGTCCATACCGGCATCCTGTGCGATCACGGGGAGCATTTCTTCGACGCCTGATCCGTCATTCCAGGAGGCATTGGCGGCTGCAGTCACTTCCAGGAATTTGGCAACCAGTTCAGGATTTTCGGCGACAAAGGATGCTGGTGCCGATGTCACGTCAAAGACCAGAATGCCCAGCTCTTCTTTTTCTGCACCGGTCAGCAGCACATTGCCATGCTCTTTCATCCGGCGCAGCGCGCCACCCCAGCCGCAGGACATATCGACCTGGCCTTGTGCCAGCGCCGCTGCACCTTCGGCAGGGGCCATGTCCACAACTTCGAGCGAGGCCAGATCAACGCCGAAATGGTCCATCTGCCGCAGGAAGCCATAATGGGCCGCTGTACCAAGTGGCACGGCAACCTTCTTACCTGCCAGTTCGTCCGCGCTGTCCTTGTCGATTTCAAGGCCGGAGGACACGACGCAGTTGTCGTTTTCGGCATAGGACACGGCAACATCAAGGATCTGCAAATCCTGCCCGGCAGAGGCCGCAACCACGAAAGGCGGCACACCCTGGCTGACGGAAATCTGCACATCGCCCGATGCCATAGCAGCCGACATCGCGGTACCTGCATCGAAGCTGACCCAGTTGACCTTGACGCCCATCGCCTCGTCATATGTCCCGTTGACCTTGGCGAACTGGAACGGCATCGGCCATTCGAGGAAGTACGCCACCGTGATCTCTTCATGGCCGTCTGCAAACGCTTGTGTGGTACCCGCCATCAGGGCGACACCTGCAACTGCGCTCATCAGTGTTTTGGTGAATTTCATTCGTTTTCTCCCGTGTTGCTGACCCTTGTATTGGGCCGGTTCGTGGACGGAGTTTCCCCGCCTTTATGGTGTTAGCTGACCACGATTCTGGCTGGCTTCATAGCCCCCATCGCATTCAGCGTGATCAATGGCCAAAACAATGGCCGACGCGTCCCTGTCGGCGCAAAAACAAAGACGATGCGCGACAAGTTACCGGAGAGCGAAGGTAATTCCCGACCCCGCGTCAATCATAAGAAACCTTCGGAAAATCCGAAAAGGTGACGTGAAATTGATGCTGAATTCCTGTCTTTTATATTTAATTCAGATATTTATCCCGTAATTTGGTTGATTGAGCGAACCAGTCCCGCCCCCTTTTGGCTATACGCATGCACGCCAACTGGCCCTATTGGTAAGGCGCCCGCTGCAGGCAAAATGCAACAGAACGCGGCAGCTTGCGAACCGGATTCGAACTGTCCGCCCTTCCACATGCTTTTGGAGAAGCCACATGGATACGCAATCATTCGCAAACGATCCCGGACACGTTGTCGAGGCGGACCGCGCCCATGTGTGGCACCACCTGTCCCAGCACAAGCCTTACGAGACGATCGATCCGCGCATCATCGTCGAGGGCAAGGGCCTGCGCGTCTGGGACATCAAGGGCAAGGAGCATATCGATGCCGTGTCCGGTGGTGTCTGGACCGTCAATGTGGGCTACGGCCGCGAGCGGATCAGCAAGGCCGTGGCCGACCAGCTGACCAAGATGTGCTTTTTCGGTGGCATGGCTGGGACTATTCCGGGCGCACAGTTTTCCGAAATGCTGACCGACAAGATGCCGGGGCTGGACCGGGTTTACTATGCCAACTCAGGCTCTGAGGCGAATGAGAAGGCGTTCAAGATGGTGCGCCAGATCAGCCACAAGCATCACGGCGGCAAGAAGTACAAGATCCTGTATCGCGAGCGGGATTATCACGGCACGACGATCACATCCCTATCAGCCGGCGGTCAGGAAGAACGCAACGCACAGTACGGTCCGTTCACCCCCGGCTTTGTGCAGGTGCCGCATTGCCTGGAATATCGCGCACAGGACGGTCTGGCCGGTGAGGAATATGGCGTCAAAGCGGCCCAGGCGATCGAGGATGTGATCCTGCGCGAGGGCCCCGATACCGTCGGCGCGCTGTGCCTTGAGCCGATCACCGCAGGTGGCGGCATCATCGTCCCGCCCAAGGGCTATTGGGACCGGGTGCAGGAGATCTGCAAGAAATACGACATCCTGCTGCATATTGACGAGGTTGTCTGCGGCGTGGGCCGGACCGGAACATGGTTTGGATATCAACAGTTTGGCGTTCAGCCTGACATCGTGACCATGGCCAAGGGCGTGGCCTCGGGCTATGCCGCGATTTCGTGCTGCGTGACCACAAATGCGGTGTTTGAACAGTTCAAGGACGACACCGATCACCTGAGCTATTTCCGCGATATCTCGACCTTTGGCGGCTGCACGGCGGGGCCCGCTGCGGCCATCGAAAACATGAAGATCATCGAGGAAGAAGACCTGCGCGGCAATTCCACCCGGATGGGCGAGCATTTGAAGGGCAACCTCAATGCCTTGATGGAAAAGCATAAATGGATCGGCGATGTACGCGGCATGGGCCTGTTTGCAGGCGCCGAACTGGTGCTGGACCGCGACACCAAGGAGCCTGTTCCGGAAAAGCAGGTGGCGGCGATTGTGGCCGATTGCATGGCGCAAGGTATCATCATCGGGGCCACCAATCGGTCGCTGCCGGGGTTCAACAACACGCTGCTTTTCGCCCCGCCGCTGATTGCGACCAAGGACGATCTGGATCAGGTCACCGATGCGGTTGATCAGGCGATTGGGCGGGTTTTGGGTTAACCTTTTGCTCGCGCAGGGGCGTTTTGACGAAACCCCTGCGAAGCAAAGGTTAATGGGCAAATCAGCGTCGATTTTTGCAGTCGGCATCGCGTCGGATTTGCGTCGGCAAAACGTCGGACCCCACCGTACGGTGCCCCCGGATAAATGTAGCGGGCGCCGCGTTTGCACGCTGGAAAGGATTGCTGATGTACAAACCCGCTGCCTTCGCCGAAGACCGCCCCGATGTATTGGCGCGGGCCATGGCGGATATTCAGCTTGCCGCCCTTGTCACCCCATCGGCGGACGGGCTGGTGATTACGCATGTGCCGATGGTCGTCCGGCATCTGGCCGACCAGATCGTGCTGGAAACCCATGTTGCCCGGGCCAATCCGCATTGGCGGGCAGAACCGGTCGGGGTGAATGCGGCGATCTTTCAAGGCCCGCAATCCTATGTGTCGCCATCCTGGTATCCATCAAAGCAAGAGCATGGAAAGGTCGTGCCCACATGGGCCTATATCGCGGTCCATGCCCATGGCACGCTGGAAACCTGTCAGGATGACGATTGGCTGCAGCAGCATTTGAACGCCCTGACAGATGCCAACGAGCGCGACCGCGATGCCCCCTGGCACGTCAGCGATGCGCCGGACCGCTTTATCGGGTCCCTGTCACGCGGCATTGTCGGCTTGCGTCTGGTCATTGACCGGCTGGAGGGCAGCTGGAAAATCAACCAGCATAAATCAGATGCCGATCAGATCGGAACCGAAGCCGGATTGCGCAGTGCCGGACCGGATGGCGCGGCATTGGCCGCAGCGCTCGCACAGTCGCGGGGTTAGGGCTGGGGCACAGGCGAAACGCAGACCGACTTTGCGATAGTCACTTCAGGGGCCGAACAGGTTGCTGGCGGTCCGTCGGCGTGCAGGGTTTGGGATGTCAGAAAGGTCGCAAGGCTGAGCGCGCCTGCGATCAGGATAAAGGCGTAGGCAGATAGTCTCATGGCGATCTCCGACCGGTGCATGAGGTTGATACGTGTCAGCCCCGGCTTTCCGTCGCAGATGCCGAAGATTTGCCGTTACATGGCGATCCGCATGGTGGCCGCCCGGTCATCCTGCGTCTGGCGGATGATGTCCTGCGTGGCGGCAAAGGCGGCTTTCGCCAGATCGGTTTGGCGCTGATCCGCTTGCGCCGCGATGTCATCGCGCGGGGCGGCCTGCTGCGGGGCGTCGGTATCGGGAAGTGGCAGCATGCGGTTTTCGACCACGCTGCGCGCAATCTCGGGGCCGCGGCTGCTGGGACCTGCATCAAGGGTAATGGGCCGGGCATCCGCATCGCGCGCGGCATCGGCCCGGTCGGTGCGGGTCGTGGCGGTTGGTGGCGGCCCTTCGGTGCCTGCAATGGTCGCGCGGTCCCTGATCTGGGTGGCCGTTGGCCCGGTGGGCATCATCGCCGCAGCGGCGCGGCTGTCGGCCATACTGTCTGTCAACATGACGAGATTTCCATTCGTACTTCACTGACCCAATCGGTCGCATCAGCGGGTTAAGGGAACCTTAATCCCGACGCCTCTGGCGCTGTGAATCTTACGGGTTGGTTAACGTCGACATCAGGCCGGGTCGAGCAAGACGACCGCGACCGTCCGATAAGTCCATACCCGTGGACCACCGGTGCGATGACGTTCCAGCAGCGGCCTGATCCAGCGGGGCTGCGGTTTGATCAGTGCATCAAGGTTGCGAACCTGATGGGAGACCTCCTGTGGAACGATCTGCGTCTGCCCGGCCAGATCGCCGCGCCTGCAGATCACCTGAATGGGGGGAGAGGCCCGCCCGTAATCCGGCACTGTTATACTGGCGGGCGTCGTGAAGGTCAGCCGGAATGCGCTGGTCTGCGCGACGCACTCCGCGCCCTCGACCAGGCCACGCCCCGCAATGGTGTCCCAGACCTCTGGCCCTCTGATCTGGGTATTGACGTTGACCGGCAGCATGCCTTGAAAACCGGGTGCTGCCTCGGCAAAGGACGTGGCAGTCGGCATGGCAGTATATGTCTGCAGACCGGGTGTGCAGCCCGAAAGACCGAGTAGTGCGCAGATGAGAAATCGTTTTGGCATCGGCATTTTTAGAATAATGAACTTTGTTCATATCTTACAAGCACTGTCTTGTAAAGGCTTGCTCTCTGGTGTCGATACGTCCAGTGTGGCCCAACACTAAGGCCAGTCCATGTCGATATCCGTCGAGACCTTTTTTCTTGATCCTGCCGCCGAAGGCACGTTGCAGTCGCGCATCCAGCAGATGGTTGCTCAGGGCATTCTGGAGGGCCGTTTTCGCCCCGGTGAACGCCTGCCATCGTCCCGCAAGATGGCGCAGCATCTCGGCGTCAGCCGCATCACAGTCACGCTGGCCTATACCGAACTGGTGGCCGATGATTATCTGACATCCCGGGGCCGGTCGGGCTATTTCGTATCCGAAAACGCCCCCGAACCCCCCGCCTTTCCCGCCCAACGCTTTGGTACCGGCACGGTTGACTGGACCCGCGCCATTGGGCGGCAGTTCACGCCGGGCCTGAGCATGGACAAGCCGGCCGATTGGGCCAGCTATCGTTATCCGTTCATCTATGGGCAGGCTGACAAGACCCTGTTCGATTCCGCCAACTGGCGCCTGTGCGCTTTGCAGGCGCTGGGGATGCGGGATTTTGTGGCGCTGACATCGGATTACTTCGATGGTGACGATCCGAAACTGGTCGAATTCATCACCCGCCAGACATTGCCCCGGCGCGGCATTCTGGCCAGCCGTGATGAGGTGCTGGTGACCATGGGCGCACAGAACGCGCTGTGGCTCGCAGCACAAGTCCTGCTGAACAGCCGCAGACGGGCGGCGATCGAAGACCCGTGTTATCCCGCCCTGCGCACGATCCTAATGCAGTCGCGCTGCCAACTCAGCACGGTGCCAGTGGATGCCGACGGATTACCGCCCGATGCGTTGCCAGAAGGCACGGATGTGGTGTTTACCACCCCCAGCCACCAATGCCCGACCACGGCGACCATGCCCATCGCCCGGCGCAAGGCGCTGCTCGACAAGGCAGAGGCCGAGGATTTTGTGATTGTCGAGGATGATTACGAATTCGAGATGTCGTTTCTGAAATCGCCCTCCCCGTCGCTGAAATCGCTCGATCAGAACGGGCGGGTGATCTATGTGGGGTCCTTCTCCAAATCGCTGTTTCCGGGGTTGCGGCTGGGCTACCTGGTTGGTCCTGCCCCGTTCATCCGCGAGGCCCGCGCGCTGCGCGCGACGGTGCTGCGCCATCCGCCGGGTCATATCCAGCGCACGGTGAGCTATTACCTGTCGCTGGGCCATTACGACGCGCTGGTCCGCCGGATGAGCCGCGCCTATCACGAGCGCCGCAAGGTACTGGACGAGGCGCTGAAGGCGCATGATCTGACCGTCGCCGGGCAAGGCACCTATGGCGGATCATCGGTCTGGCTGCGCGCCCCGGATGGGGTGGATACGACGCTGCTGGCCGAAAGATTGCGCGCCGATGGCGTGTTGATCGAACCCGGTGCGCCGTTCTTTGCAGGCGAAGACCCACCGCGCGCATACTTCCGGCTGGCCTATTCATCGATTGATACAGGGCGTATCCCCGAGGGTATTGCCAGGATTGCCCACGCCATTCGAAATTGATGATTATTGAGACCTATATTCTCAAAAAAAATCGCTCTGGACTTAATGGCCATCACCGGTTGGACCTAACGCGACTCTGTGGGAAAACCTAGTGTCCGCTCAGCAAAACGGGGCATTTGGCACCGTCATTGACCGATCCACGGGGAAGGGACCATTCCAATGAAGATGACCACCGAAGAAGCATTCGTCAAAACGCTGCAGGCCCACGGCATCCGCCACGCCTTTGGCATCATCGGATCGGCCATGATGCCGATTTCGGATATCTTCCCCGCCGCCGGCATCACGTTCTGGGACTGCGCCCATGAAGGCTCTGCCGGCATGATGGCTGATGGCTACACCCGTGCGACCGGTGAGATGTCGATGATGATCGCCCAGAACGGCCCCGGCATAACCAACTTCGTCACTGCCGTGAAAACCGCCTACTGGAACCACACCCCTTGCCTGCTGGTCACCCCGCAGGCCGCCAACAAGACCATCGGTCAGGGTGGTTTCCAGGAAATGGAGCAGATGAACCTGTTCGCCGATTGTGTGGCCTATCAGGAAGAGGTCCGCGACCCGTCCCGCATCTGTGAGGTGCTGGCCCGCGTGATTGCCAAGGCACATCGTTTGTCCGGCCCCGCCCAGATCAACATTCCGCGTGACTTCTGGACCCAGGTCATTGATATCGAAATCCCCGAGCCGGTGATGTTCGAGGTCAGCCCCGGTGGCGAGACGTCGATTGCCAAGGCGGCCGAACTGCTGTCGAACGCCAAGTTCCCCGTGATCCTGAACGGTGCCGGTGTGGTGCTGGCCGAGGGCGGTATTGAGGCATCAAAGGTTCTGGCCGAGCAGTTGGACGCCCCTGTTTGCGTGGGCTACCAGCATAATGACGCGTTCCCCGGCAACCACCCGCTGTTTGCAGGGCCATTGGGCTATAATGGCTCAAAGGCAGGCATGGAGCTGATCAGCAAGGCCGATGTCGTGCTGGCGCTTGGCACCCGGTTGAACCCGTTTTCGACCCTGCCCGGCTATGGCATTGATTACTGGCCCAAGGATGCAAAGGTCATTCAGGTCGATATCAACCCTGACCGGATCGGTCTGACCAAGAAGGTCACGGTGGGTATCGTGGGGGACGCGGCGAAGGTGGCCAAGGGGATCACCGCTGCACTGGCCGATACTGCAGGCGATGCAGGCCGCGATGAGCGCAAGGCGATGATCGCGCAGACGAAATCGGCCTGGGCGCAGGAGCTGTCATCGCTGGATCACGAAGATGACGATCCCGGCACCACATGGAACGAGCGTGCGCGTGCCGCCCGCCCGGACTGGATGTCACCCCGTCAGGCATGGCGTGCCATTCAGGCGGCAATGCCGGAGAACGCGATCATTTCCTCCGATATCGGGAATAACTGCGCGATCGGGAACGCTTATCCGTCCTTCCCGACGGGTCGCAAATATCTGGCCCCCGGCCTGTTCGGCCCTTGTGGTTATGGTCTGCCGTCCATCGTTGGTGCCAAGATCGGCTGCCCCGATGTGCCGGTGATCGGTTTTGCCGGTGACGGTGCATTTGGGATTGCGGTGAACGAGCTGACCGCCATTGGCCGCGATGAATGGCCTGCCATCACACAGATCGTGTTCCGCAACTATCAGTGGGGCGCGGAAAAGCGCAATTCGACCCTGTGGTTCGATGACAATTTCGTCGGCACCGAGTTGGACATGAAAGTGTCTTATGCGGGCATCGCGCAGGCCTGTGGCCTAATCGGGGTGCAGGCCAAGACGATGGATGAACTGACTCACATGCTGAAACAGGCGATCAGGGATCAGATGGAGAACAACAAGACCACGCTGATCGAGGTTATCCTGAACCAGGAACTGGGCGAGCCGTTCCGCCGTGATGCCATGAAGAAACCTGTGCGTGTTGCTGGCATCGACAAAGCGGATATGGCGGCCGAGTAATCGGTGCCATTCGATCTTGGCCCCGGCACGACGGCGGCCCTGGCTATTGCACTGCTGGGGGCCGCGTTCGTCCGGGGCTATTCGGGTTTCGGGTTTTCGGCGATCTTCATTGCCTTCGCGGCTTTGCTGACCAACCCGCTCCCGCTGATACCGGTGGTGTTTTCATGCGAAATGCTCATGACAGTCTTTCAGGCCCGCGGCATTCAAGGGGCTGTGGACTGGCGGCGGGTGTTTGCGTTGCTGGCGGGGGCGGCGGTGGTTTTGCCCGCGTCGGTCTGGTTCATCCTGTCGCTGGGCGAAGGAACGGTACGGCTGGCCGTATCGCTGATCGTTCTGGTGATGTCCTTGGTCCTGCTCTCGGGCTGGACGTTGCAGCGCACCATCCGCAGCCCCGGTCATATTGGCGTCGGCATGGTGTCGGGCCTTTGCAACAGCGCAGGGATCGGCGGGCTGCCGGTCGCCGCATTCATGGCGGCCCAACCGATGGAAGCCTCCCGGTTTCGCGCCACGATGATCGTTTACCTGACGGGCCTCGACCTGATCACCATGCCTCTTCTTTGGGCCGGTGGATTGGTCACATGGGAAACCGCGTTGGGCGTTGGTCTGGCCTTTCCGCTGCTGGGTCTGGGTGTCTGGCTGGGCGGGCGTCAGTTTCTGGCTGCTTCCCCCTCCACATTCCGGCGATTTGCGGTGATGTTGCTGTTGACGCTGTCCGTGCTTGGACTGCTGCGCGCCATGATAGGGATCTGACATGACATCACCGTTTCTTTCCACCCGCGAGGCACAGGCCCCGCAAGACCTGATCGACCGGGCCAAGCGATTTGGTGCGCCACGGGTGGCCATCGCACGCGCCGGGGCGCCCTTGCCGATGGAGGCCGCAGAGGACGCGACAAAGGCCGGTATCATGGTTCCGGTTTTTGTGGGCGAGGCGGATATGATCCGCGCCGAGGCGGACAAGCTGGGCTGGGATATCGCGGGTTATGCGCTGCACGACACGACGGGTGAGGAAGAGGCAGGCCGCGTTGCCGCCGCCCTGTGTGGTGCGGGTGAGGCCGATGTTCTGATGAAGGGGCAGTTGCACACGGATGTATTCATGAAGGCCGCCGTGTCCCGTGATGCGGGCCTGCGTACTGGCCAGCGGTTTGTGCATATCTTTCATATCACCCATCCGGATGGCGGTCGTCCGATCCTGATTTCGGATGCCGCCGTGAACGTGGCCCCCGATCTGGCGACGCGCCAGTCGTCGATTGTCGAGGTCAAGGATCTGCTGAACCGGTTGGGCAATGACCGCCCGAAGATCGCGATCCTGTCAGCGACAGAGAGCGCAATTCCGTCGGTGCCGTCTTCGATGGACGGGCAGGCGCTGGCGGGGTGGGCGCGAGAGAATGTGGATGGTGTAGATGTATCGGGCCCTCTGGCGTTCGATCTGATCATGTCGCCCAGGGCGGTGGCGACCAAGAAACTGACCGCTGATCCGGTGGCGGGGCAAGCCGATGCGATCATCGTGCCGGATATCGTCTCGGGCAACGCGCTCTTCAAAGCCTTCGTCTATCTGACTGGGGGTTGTGCGGCTGGGGTCGTCACGGGAGCGAAGGTGCCCATTCTGTTGACCTCACGGGCCGATCCTCCGGCGGCGCGAATTGCTTCGGCGGCTTTGGCATCGATCAAATGCGGGTTGGCGAAATGATCCTAGTTCTAAACGCCGGCTCATCCTCATTGAAAATCAAGGTCTTCGACGAGGAACTAAACAGCATCATCAAGGGACGGGTGACCAACCTTGGCACATCCGGGCAACTGCGGATGGGCGATGACGTAAAAGAGGTCGAAACCCGCGATCACGCCGAGGCACTTGATCTGATGCTAAACGCACTGGCCGCCGCGGGATATCCGCTGACCGCGTTTAAGACAGCCGCGCATCGTGTGGTCCATGGTGGCACGATCTTGACTCAGCCGGCCCGTCTGACGCCGACAGCGATTGCCGCGATTGAAAGCGTCATTCCGCTGGCCCCGCTGCATAACCCCAATAACCTCGCTGGCATCTACGCGCTGCAGAAAACTGCACCCGACATGCCGCAATACTGCAGCTTCGGCACCGCGTTTCATGCCACTAACCCGGCGGTTGCGGTACGCTACGCCATTCCGCAGACGCATCATGATGCGGGCATACGGCGGTACGGGTTTCACGGGTTGAGCTACGACAATATGGTCTCCGATTTCGGCGATGCATTGCCCGAGCGTCTGCTCGCATTCCATTTGGGCAACGGCACCAGCCTCTGCGCCATTCATCACGGCAAATCCATCGCGACCTCAATGGGGTATTCGCCGCTATCGGGTCTGACGATGGGAACGCGCGCCGGTGATATTGACGGGGCAGCGGTGCTGCGGATGTCAAAATCGTTGGGCGAGGATGAGACCGACCGCATGCTCAACAACAACTCCGGTCTGCGGGCGCTGGCGGGTGATTGGAACATGAAACATCTGCTGGAGCGCGAGGACGATGCCGCCAAATTCGCGGTCGAGCATTTCTGCTATTGGGCCGCCCGCCATGCCGGATCGGCCATTGTCGCGATGGGCGGCTTGGATGCTGTCGCATTTACCGGGGGGATTGGTGAGAATGCCGCCCCTGTCCGCGATAGGATCATGCAGCATCTGTCGCTGTTTGGCGACGTGCCGGTGCATGTCATTGAAGCCGACGAAGAGAAACAGATCGCCCGCGATGCGCTGGCCCTGATGGCCGAGGGGCGCTAACGGATGGATGCCTTGCTGACCCTCACCGATCTGACCGGACAGGAGTTTGTGATCCTGACGGTGATCGTGGTGGTCGCGGGCATCGTGCGCGGGTTTTCGGGCTTTGCCCTGTCGGCGATGGTGATGGCGACAGGTGTTCTGATCCTGCCCCCGATCCAGCTGATCCCGATCTGCTGGTGTCTGGAGATGGTCGCGTCACTGATGATGGCGCGGTCCGGCTGGCGGGAGGCGGACAGGGGCATTGTGATGGGTCTTGTCATCGGCTCCGCGGTCGGTGTGCCGATTGGTCTGGCCTTGCTGACATCGCTGCCAGTGGAGACATCCAAGCTGATCGTGCTGCTGGTCATCATCGTACTGGCCGTGACTCAATTGGCCAAGATCAGGCTGGCATTTCTGGCGACGCGCGCAGGCCTTTACCTGTCGGGCCTTGTGGCCGGGATCGTGACCGGGGTCGCCCATGTCGGTGGCATGGTTGTGGCGCTTTATGTGCTGTCGCAGGATGCTACGGCGGCCAAGATGCGCGCGGCGCTGGTGCTGTTTTTGTTCATCAGCATGTTCACATCACTGATCTATTACGTGCTCGCTGATGTCATGGATATGCAGGCCGTCTGGCGTGGTCTCGCCTTTGCACTACCAACCGCCGCAGGTGTGTTTATCGGTCAATGGCTGTTCACCCCCCGCTTCGCCACCTATTATCGCCCCTTCTGCCTGTCGCTTTTGTGCGCGCTGGCAGGTGCGGCCCTTGTCCGCACACAATTCGCTTGAAAGGTTTGCCCCATGTCCCTTGATCAGCCGCAACTGGATACATCACCCAAGGTCTCGGACGAGGTGCGCAAGACAACCTGCTACATGTGCGCCTGCCGCTGCGGGATCAATGTGCATATGAAGGGTGGCAAGGTCGCCTATATCGAGGGCAACAAGGATCATCCGGTGAACCGGGGTGTGCTGTGTGCCAAAGGCAGCGCGGGGATCATGCAGCACAACGCGCCGTCGCGGCTGCGGGCCCCGTTGAAACGGGTCGGCCCGCGCGGGTCGGGCGAGTTCGAGGAGATTTCCTGGGAAGAGGCGCTGACGATTGCGACGGATTGGCTGGCGCCCATCCGCGCCGAAGCCCCCGAGAAGCTGGCGTTCTTCACGGGTCGCGATCAGTCGCAATCTTTCACATCCTTCTGGGCACAGGGGTTTGGCACCCCGAACTATGCCGCCCATGGGGGGTTCTGTTCGGTGAACATGGCCGCCGCTGGCATCTACACGATGGGCGGTGCGTTCTGGGAATTTGGCCAGCCGGATTGGGACCATACCAAGCTGTTCATGCTGTTCGGCGTGGCCGAGGACCATGACAGCAACCCGATCAAGATGGGCATTGGCAAGATCAAGGCGCGTGGGGCGCGGATGATCGGGGTGAACCCGATCAGGACCGGCTATAATGCTGTGGCCGATGACTGGGTCGGAATCACGCCGGGAACCGATGGTCAGTTCATCCTGGCGCTGATCCATTGCCTGATGAAGGCGGGTAAGGTTGATCTGGATTATCTGGCGCGGTTCACCAACGCGTCGGTACTGGTGAACGAAGACCCCAAATCGGATCAGTTCGGCCTGTTTTTGCGCGATGCCGATGGTCAGCCGCAGGTCATCGACCGGCGTACCGGAGCGCTGGCCCCGTGGAACGGACAAGGGGTGGAGCCTGATCTGGCGGCCACACACCGCGCCAAAGGTGTGACCCACCGCCCGGTGTTTCACCTGATGGCGGATCGGTATTTGTCGGATGAATACGCGCCAGAGGCTGTCGCGGATAGCTGCGGTATTTCGGCGAAACGTATTCGCGCGATTGCGGCTGATCTGGCCCGCGTCGCCTTTGACGAGGCGATTGAGCTGGACCGTGAATGGACGGATTTCCGGGGCAAGAAACACGAAAAGATGGTGGGGCGTCCAGTGTCGTTCCACGCGATGCGCGGGATCTCGGCGCATTCCAACGGGTTTCAGACCTGCCGCGCGCTGCATGTGCTGCAGATCATCCTCGGGTCCGTCGAGGTGCCGGGCGGCATGCGGTTCAAGCCGCCCTACCCCAAGCCTGCGACGGCGCATCCGAAGCCACATGGCAAGGTCACACCGGGTGCGGCGCTGGACGGTCCGCATCTGGGTTATACCCATGGGCCGGAGGATTTGCTGATCGACGCGGATGGCAAGCCGACGCGCATCGACAAGGCGTATAGCTGGGAAAACCCCATGTCTGCCCATGGGCTGATGCATATGGTGATCTCGAACGCCCATGCGGGCGATCCTTACAAGATCGACACGCTGTTCATGTATATGGCGAACATGTCTTGGAATTCGTCGATGAATGTCGGCGGTGTGATGAAGATGCTGACGGATAAGGGCGAGGATGGCGAATATGTCATTCCGCACATCATCTATTCAGACGCCTATTCGTCGGAAATGGTGGCCTATGCCGACCTGATCCTGCCCGACACGACCTATCTGGAGCGGCATGATTGCATTTCGCTGCTGGACCGCCCGATTTGCGAGGCGGATGGCGTGGCCGATGCGATCCGGTGGCCGGTGGTAGAGCCGGACCGCGATGTGCGCGGGTTCCAGTCGGTCCTGTGCGATCTGGGTGGGCGGCTGGGCCTGCCAGGATTTGTCAATGACGATGGCAGCCTGAAATACGCCGATTATGCCGATTACATCACCAATCATATCCGCCGCCCCGGGATCGGGCCGCTGGCGGGTTTCCGTGGTGCTGATGGTGATGGCAAAGGCCGTGGCGATGTGAACCCCGACCAGTTGCAGGCCTATATCGACAATGGCGGGTTCTGGATCGAGCATGTTCCCGAAAACGCCGCCTATTACAAACCGTTCAGCAAGGATTATCAGGACTGGGCGGTGAAGATGGGGTTCTACGATGTAGAACAGCCCTATATCTTTCAGCTTTACGTCGAACCCCTGCGCAAGTTTCAGGCCGCCGCCGAAGGGATCGGCACCCGCCAGCCGCCAGAGCATTTGCGTGGCCGTATCAAGGTCACGATGGACCCGCTGCCGATCTGGTATCCGCCCTTCGAGGATGGCCATGTGGACCCGGTGGAATACCCGATCCACGCCCTGACCCAACGGCCCATGGCGATGTATCATTCCTGGGGCACCCAGAACGCCTGGCTGCGCCAGATCCACGGGCACAACCCGCTTTATGTCCCGACAAAGGTGTGGGAGGCGAACGGGTTTGCTGACGGTGATTGGGCCAAGGTGACATCCGCCCACGGGTCCATCGTGGTGCCGGTGGCGCATCAGGCGTCGCTGAACGAAAACACCGTCTGGACATGGAACGCCATCGGCAAGCGCAAGGGCGCCTGGGCGCTGGGTGAGGACGCGAGCGAGGCGACAAAGGGGTTTCTGCTGAACCACCTGATCCATGAATTGCTGCCACCCAAGGGGGACGGGCTGCGATGGGCCAATTCCGACCCGATCACAGGTCAGGCGGCGTGGTTCGATTTGCGCGTGAAGATCGAGAAATCCGCGGTGCCTAACGAGGCGCAACCGGCGATGCCCGCGATCAGGTCGCCGGTGGGCAAGGGGCCGAGCGAGTTAGAGTGGAAGGTGGGGGAATGAGTGTGCCAATTTTCTTCGAAGAAAATTGTCCAGAATTTTCGAAAATTCTGGTCGCCCGTCTGGAGGGAGTAGCATGAACAACCGTCAGGTTCTCATGATCATTGCCGCGTTCGTCACCCTGACCGTCGGCAGCTTCATCTGGTTCATCGCCACATGGGACGCCGCTGCCGAAGAACCGCTGGGCCAGAATGCCCCCATAACGATTGAAAGGGCCATCGTATGACCCAACTCCCCCCGCCCTCCGCCAAGAAGCTGGGCCTTGTGATTGATCTGGACACCTGCGTGGGCTGCCATGCCTGTGTGGTGTCCTGCAAAGGCTGGAACACCGAGAATTACGGTGCGCCACTGTCCGACCAGAACGCCTATTCCGGGGCCGCGTCGGGTACGTTTCTGAACCGGGTGCATTCCTATGAGGTGCAGCCGGAACAGGGTACCGCACAGCTGATCCATTTCCCCAAATCCTGCCTGCATTGCGAGGATGCCCCTTGCGTCACTGTGTGCCCGACCGGGGCCAGTTACAAGCGGGCCGAGGACGGCATCGTGCTGGTCAATGAAAGTGACTGTATCGGATGTGGTCTGTGCGCCTGGGCCTGCCCTTATGGCGCGCGGGAGCTGGACGCCAAGGAAGGCGTGATGAAGAAATGCACCCTTTGCGTAGACCGGATTTATAACGAAAACCTGCCCGAGGAAGACCGCCAGCCTGCCTGCGTGCGCACCTGCCCTGCCGGGGCCCGGCATTTCGGCGATCTGGGCGACCCAGACAGTGATGTGTCACAGCTTGTCGCGGAACGGGGCGGGTTTGACCTGATGCCAGAACAAGGCACGAAACCCGTCAACAAATACCTGCCGCCACGGCCCAAGGATGTGGAGTCCGAAATCGACATTCTGGCGCCCTATCTGGAGCCAGTGGCACAGGACGGCGCGGGCTTTGCCCATTGGCTGGACAAGGCACTGTCCGCCCTACCCGGAGGCGCGAAGTAATGCATCCTGCAGCATCAGTTATCATTTTCAATACGTTTTCGGGTCTTGGGTTCGGTCTGTTGTTCTGGCTTGGCATGGGTGTGCTGGTCCCGACGGGTTGGGGCGCGTTTATCTGGTTTACCATTGCCTATCTCTTTGCCGTTGGCGGGTTGATCGCATCCACTTTTCACCTGGGCCATCCCGAACGGGCCATCAAGGCGTTCAGCCAGTGGAAAACAAGCTGGCTGAGCCGAGAGGGTGTCTGCGCGGTCTTTGCCCTGATCGTGATGGCGATCTATGGGGCGGGGCTGGTTTTTGCGGGCACCCGGCTCGGGTTAGTCGGTATCATCGGCGGGTTGGCATCGCTGGGCGTCGTGTTCACAACGTCGATGATCTATGCCCAGATGAAAACCGTGCCGCGCTGGCGGCACTGGACCACCCCGGCGATGTATCTGCTGTTGTCGCTTGGTGGTGGTGCCCTGCTGGCAGGGCAGGTCCGCATCGCTGCGGTTCTGCTGATCATCGGGGGCATTTTGCAGTTATTCGCGTGGGGCACGGGCGACCGGCGATTTGCCGAAGCGGGTACGACGATGGCAACCGCGACCGGGTTGGGCCATATCGGCAAGGTCCGCGCGTTTGAACCACCGCATACTGGCACCAATTACCTGATGCGCGAGTTCATTCATGTGGTGGGCCGCAAACATGCCGATCAGTTGCGGATCATCACGATTGGACTGGCCTTCGTGCTGCCGGTGGTTTTGCTGCTGCTGCCGTTTTCGCATGTCTTTGCGGCGCTGGCCGTGCTGGCCCATATCGCGGGGGTTCTGACCTTGCGCTGGCTGTTCTTTGCGCAGGCCGAACATGTGGTGGGGCTGTATTACGGGAAGCGCTAGAATGCCTGCAAAGAAAGATGTCGCATTTGCGATTGCGACGCGCTAGGTCAGCCGTTCCAAACATGTATTGATGGAGGTTATCATGGCAAAACGTATCAAACCCGAAGATCGCCCCTCCTTTCGAGGTCACGTCTAAGCGCCGCAGATCGTTCCCGTCCGAGACACGTGTGAAGACGGGCCAGCGTATGGTGCGAGGGCGACGTGGAACTTCAAGAGAAGCTGGGTCGCAAGGATCCCTGCCCATGTGGGTCAGGCAAGCGGTACAAACGATGCTGCCTGAAATCCGGCCGTTACGATGGCAGTCGACGGGACCACTACTTTCAGAGAGCGCCGGTAAGCCGGCGCTCTTCCATCTTCAGGTGATGACAGAAAGCCCGAAGTGCGTCTTCCTCTACAAATCCTGCGGCACCCGCACCTTCAGCCCAGCGTCGCGCAGAACGGCCAAAATACTGTCCACATGGGTCTGATCGCGGGCTTCGATCACGATTTCCAGTTCGGCCTGTTTCAGCGAAACGCTTTGCATCATCCGCTGGTGGATCACCTCGATGACATTCGCCCCCGCATCCCCGATGATCGTTGATATCTTGGAGAGTTGCCCGGGCGTATCGTCAATCTCGAACACCAGCCGGGTGATCCGCCCGTCGCGCATCAGGCCCCGCACGATCAGGGTCGACAGCAATCGGGAGTCGATATTGCCGCCGCAGACGACCAGCCCCACTTTCTTGCCCGCAAAATGGTCGAGATGTTTCTTGATGACGGCCAGACCGGCCCCTGCGGCCCCTTCGGCGACAAGCTTTTCGTAGGATAACAGATCGAATACCGCCTGTTCGATTTCCGGCTCAGTTGCGCTGTCCACCCGGTCGACCAGCTTGCGGATAACGTCCAGATTGGCAGGGCTGGGCTTGCGTACGGCGATACCCTCGGCCAGCGTGGACCCGGCGAAATTGGGGCTGGTGTCGTCGAAATGGGCCTTGGCCGCGTCAAAGACATGGGCCTGCGCGCCGATGATTTCGATGTCGGGTCTGATGGTCTTGGCGGCCACGGCGATCCCTGCGATCAGCCCGCCACCGCCAATGGGCACGACGATGCAATCCAGATCGGGTTGCTGTTCGAGCATCTCAAGCGCGACGGTGCCCTGCCCGGCGGCCACAACAGGGTCGTCAAAGGGGTGGATAAAGGTCATCCCCCGCTCTGCCGCCAGATCAAGCGTGAACTGCACGCTGTCGTCAAAGCCCGCCCCATAGATAACCACCTCAGCCCCCAGATCGCTGGTACGCTGGATTTTGTTGAAGGGCGTGCCTTCGGGCATCACGATGGTGGACGGAATACCCAGTTGCGTGGCGTGGAAGGCAACGCCTTGGGCGTGGTTGCCCGCGCTGCAGGCGATGACGCCATGTTTGCGCGCGTCTTCGGACAGGGTCAGCAGCTTGGCCAGCGCACCGCGCGCCTTGAACGCGTTGGTGTGCTGCAGGTTTTCCAGCTTGAGATAAAGGTCGATGCCTAGATGGTGCGACAGCCGGGTGGCGGGAACGGTGGGCGTGCGGATGGTGGCGGATTGGATCGCCTCGTAAGCGGCACGAATATCGTCAACGTGCAATGTCACCGGCACCTCCCCCTGGTGCGCGCCGGTGCGGCCTGTGCCAAAATTCTTGGTAAGAATTTTGTCCAGAATTTTCGAAAATTCTGGTGCCCTAGCTGCGAATGCGCGCCTCTGTTTCTGCGTCGAACAGATAGATGCGCTTGGGATCGATGTGAATACCCACTTTCGCCCCTTCGGCGGAGCGGTCATCGCCCCGTTCCTCGACGATCACACGCTCGCCGGTGTCGCTGGTCAGATAGGCGAATGACACGCCGCCCAGGCTTTCTGTCAGCTCGACCGTGTGGGTGTCGCCTGCGGGATCAATCAGGATATGTTCCGGCCGGGCACCGACACTGACCGCTTTGCCGTCATAGGCGGTGCTGATCAAACCATCAAAGCTGGCGCCAAGGCCCGGCGCGCTGACGCTGCCGCCATTGGCGACGCCGTTCACAAAGTTCATCGCAGGTGACCCGATAAAGCCAGCCACAAATTTGTTGTCGGGATCACGATAGAGATCCATCGGCGCGCCCACCTGTTCGATTTTGCCAAGGCGCAGCACCACGATCTTGTCGGCCAACGTCATCGCCTCGACCTGATCATGGGTGACGTAGATCATCGTCGCCCCGATTTCCTTGTGCAGGCGGGCGATTTCGACACGCATTTCCACCCGCAGTTCCGCGTCAAGGTTCGAGAGCGGTTCATCGAAAAGGAACACCTCCGGCCCGCGCACAATCGCCCGCCCGATGGACACCCGCTGGCGCTGACCACCGGACAGGGCCGATGGTTTGCGGTCCAGAAATTGTTCCAGTTTCAGAATACGGGTGGCCTCGGCCACTTTCTTGTCGATCTCGGGTTTGGGGTGACCGTTCATCTTCAACCCGAAGCCCATGTTGTCCTTGACCGTCATATGCGGGTAAAGCGCGTAGGTCTGGAACACCATCGCGACACCACGTTCGGACGGATCCATCCGGGTCACGTCGCGGGTGCCGATATTGATCTGGCCTTCGGTGGTTTCCTCCAACCCCGCCACCATCCGCAAGAGCGTGGATTTCCCGCAGCCCGACGGGCCCACGAAGACGCAGAATTCGCCGTCATTGATTTCCAGATCAATCCCGTGGATGACCTGCACATCGCCGTAGCGCTTGATCACTTTGTTCAGCGTAACACCTGACATGGTCTAAATCCCCGTTGCTTCTTTTGTTTCATAGTCCGGGAAGCTCCAGTTCTGGGCGTCCCTTGCGATCTTTTCGGCAGTCTCTTTCAAAATCGGCACATAGCCTTCGAGCCCGGCCAGATTGGTGCGTCCTGTGGTGCTCGTGACGGACAAGGCCCCTAGCACCCGGCCCCCTTCTGACAGGATCGGCATGGCGATGCAGATGATCCCCGGTTCGTGTTCTTCGCGGTCAAAGCCATAGCCGTTGCTGCGGATATCGGCGAGTTCTTCGCGCAGGGCCTCTGCATCTGTCAGCGTGTGCCCGGTGAATTTGTGAAAGCTTTGCTGCGCGATGATCCGGTCCATGCTGTCGGTGTCGGTAAAGGCCAGCATCACCTTGCCTACACCTGTGCAATAGGCCGGGCCGACCTTGCCTGCCTGGCTATACATTTGCACCGGCTTGCCCGCATTGCGTTTATCGACATAAAGCACCTGCGCATTGTCAAGCTGGGCCAGATGCACCGTTTCGCCGACCGCTGCGCTGAGCGCGTCGATATGGGGCCGCGCGATCGGTGCAAGCGTCGATTGTTCCCAGGCCGCATGGGCCAGACGTACCAGCCGGATGCCCGGTGCATAGGTCTGCCGGTCCGGGTCATAGGCCAGCATCTGCTGGTTTGTGAGCGTCTGCACGAACCGGTAAAGCGTGGGTTTGGGATAGTCAGACTGGGCCAGCAATTCGGCAAACCGGACTGGCCGACCGAAGGCCGCCACCTGATCCAGCACATGTAGTGCCTTGCCGACTGTGCCGTCACCGGTCACATGTCCCATGATCCCTCCCCGTCCTTTGCGGCCTTTGACACCGTTCTCCTCTCCGGTGCAGCCTTGGACTGTTGACAAGGCTAGCCGAGTCGCGGTTTAGTATCAATATCCAAAACCAAGTTTCAAATAATGAGACAGGGTAACACTATGGAAGCACCTAGGGAGGATACCATGCATTCCATTCTAAAGACGTCGCTTGCGGCGTTCGTTGCTGCTGGCGTGTCGGCGACTGCCGCCTTTGCCGATGCACACGCATCGCTGTCAGGCGATCTGCGCATTATCTCTGACATGTCCAATCCGGCCCCGCGTGCGGTGATGGAGGGCATGGTTGCCGATTTCGGCGCGCTGCACCCCGACCTGAATGTCGAACTGACCATCGTTGACCGCGAAGCCTGGAAAACCCAGATCCGCAATGCGCTGGGTGCCAACCCGCCAGACGTGGTGAACTGGTATGCCGCCAACCGGATGCGTCCTTATGTGGATGCCGGTCTGTTCGCCGATATCTCTGACCTGTGGGCCGAGCCTGAGTTCGAGGCGCTGGCATCCACCAAAGGTGCGATGACCCTGGACGACAAGCAGTGGGGTGTACCTTACACCTACTACCAGTGGGGCGTCTATTATCGCAAAGACATCTTCGACCAGTACGGCCTGTCAGAGCCGACAACCTGGGAAGAAGAGATGGCCAACTGCCAGACCCTGCTCGACAATGGCGTGAAGTGCTACACCATCGGCACCAAGTTCCTGTGGACCGCGGGCGGCTGGTTCGACTACATCAACAGCCGCACCAACGGCTATGATTTCCACATGGAACTGGCCCGTGGTGAAGTGCCATGGACCGATGACCGCGTGCGCCAGACATTCGCCAACTGGCGTCAGCTGATCGACATGGGCGCCTTTATCGACGATCACCAGAACTTCAGCTGGCAGGAAGCCTTGCCATTCATGCTGAATGGCGACGCCGCTGCTTACCTGATGGGTAACTTTGCTGTGGCGGCGATGCGTGATGGCGGTCTGACTGACGATCAACTGGATTTCTACCAGTTCCCCGTCATCAACGCTGATGTCGATTATGCCGAAGATGCGCCAACGGACACGTTCCACATCGCATCCGGTGCGCAGAACATGGATGCAGCCAAGGAATTCCTGCGGTTCGTTACATCTGCCGACGTCCAGACCAAGATCAATGGCGGTGACGCCTTGGGTCAGCTGCCGGTGAATGCGAATTCATCCATCGACGCGGACAAATTCCTCGAGCAGGGTTTTGACATGCTGTCGAACAATGCTGGTGGCGGTATCATGCAGTTCTTTGACCGCGACTTTGACGCTGAAATGGCATCGGTCGGCATGGAAGGCCTGCAGGAGTTCATGGTGTTCCCCGACAATCTGGACGACATCCTTGAGCGTCTGGAAGAGACCCGTCAGCGCATCTATCAGTAATCACGATTTGGGGCGGGCCAACGCGGCCCGCCCTTTTCTTCTCAACCCATCCGCAAGGCCCGCTGGCTTTTCGCATGTGTTGACCCATCAGGAGAGACGCCATGTCGGTATCACCGGCCGTTCCCAGTACGGATGCCATGCAGCCACAACGCAGCTGGTACAAACGCAACGAGATTGCCATCACGCCGTGGCTATTCCTGCTGCCCGCAATGCTGTTTTTTGCGGTCTACGTCATCATACCCATCGGTCAGTCGTTCTGGATTTCCCTTCATGATTGGGACGGGCTGGGTGAAAAGACATGGGTTGGCACGGCGAATTATGAACGTCTGCTGGGGATTGGTGATCAGAATATCGACCGCAAGTTCGAGGTGTCGTTCTGGAACAACCTGCGCTGGCTGATCCTGTATCTGCTGGCGATCCCGGCGGGTCTGTTTATTGCCCTGTTCCTGAACCAGACGGTCACGGGCATCCGACTTTACAAGTCGCTGTTCTTCTTTCCTTTCGTGATTTCTCAGGTTGTCGTCGGTCTGGTTTTCTCTTGGTTCTACCTGCCAAACGATGGCCTGTTCGACGTGATCACTGGCTTCTTTGGTGTCGACATTCGCGGTGGTGTTCTGGGCAATCCGAACACCGCCACCTATGGCATTATCGCCGCTGGCCTTTGGCCGCAGACGGCCTATTGCATGATCCTGTATCTGACCGGCCTGAATGCCGTTGACCCCGAACAGGTAGAGGCCGCGCGTCTTGACGGCGCCAAGGGCCGCAAGATGCTGTGGTACGTAATTCTGCCGCAGCTGAAACCTGCCACGTTCATTGCCTTCGTGGTGACGATCATCGGCGCGTTGCGGTCCTTCGATCTTATCAGCGTGATGACCAATGGCGGGCCGTTCGGGTCCACACGGGTTCTGTCATTCTACATGTTCGAGGAATCGCTATCCGAATTCGGGTTCCGCATGGGATACGGGGCGGCGATTGCCGTTGTCCTGTTCTTCATCATGCTGGGCTTTATCGTCTACTTCCTGTGGTCCATGTACCAAGATGAAAAGGGAGCCCGCTGATGTTTCCGACACCGATTGAAAAACGCCCCCGCTCCGCGCAGATCACCTATCAGGCGTTCCTGCCTGTTGCCCTGATCGTGTGGCTGCTGCCGCTCTTGGCTGTCGCCCTCTTCTCGATCAAGCCTGACGCCGATTTCACCAATGGCAATTACTGGGGCATTCCCAGCAGTTTCGAGGCGTTCAACAACTACGGCAAAGTGTTCTTTGAGTCGAACATGCCGCGCTATCTGATGAATTCGCTTCTGATCACCATCCCCACGGTGATCGGTGCGGTGGCGCTGTCTTGCATGGCCGGGTTTGCCTTGGGTGTTTACAAGTTCAAGGGTAACCTTCTGATCTTTTTCATCTTCATTGCGGGTAACTTTGTGCCCTTCCAGATCCTGATGGTGCCTGTGCGCGATCTGACCGTCAGCATGAACCTTTATGACACGAAGCTGGGGCTGGTCCTGTTCCACGTCGCGTTCCAAACCGGGTTCTGCACCCTCTTCATGCGCAACTTTATCCGCGCTCTGCCCTTCCCACTGATCGAGGCCGCGCGGGTTGAAGGGGTCGCAGAATGGCGCATCTTCCTGTTTGTCGTGCTGCCATTGATGAAGCCTGCGCTGGCTGCCCTCGCCGTCCTGATCTTTACCTTCATCTGGAACGATTATTTCTGGGCGGTCGTGCTGACCCAGGGGCCTGACGCCCAACCGGTCACCGCCGGGATTACCGAGTTCAATTCACAGTTCCGCGCTGCCTATCATCTGATGAGCGCGGGTTCCATTGTCGCCGCCCTTCCCCCTGTCGCGATGTTCTTTCTGATGCAGAAGCACTTCATCGCGGGTCTGACCCTTGGGGCCGTAAAGTAAGATCACCATGAACCGGACCTATCGTATTGACGATGGCCGCCAGACGCTTGTCTTGGCGGCCACCAACGACCGCCTGCCCGAGGTGGTATATTGGGGCGCTGTCCTGCCGGATGGCGAGAACCTGAACACGCTGCATGCCGCGCACGCGATTGACGTCACCGGCGGGATGTTGGACGAAAACCCGGATCTGTCGATCTGTCCCGAGGCGACGCGCAGTTTCCCCGGCCAGCCGGGGCTAATCGTGCGCGATACGGACGGCACGCCGCTCCTGCCCAAGTTCTGTTTCGAAAGTGTCGAACAGAATGGCACGCTGGAGCTGACCTATGCCGATAAGGCCAATGGTCTGACCCTGACCGTCAGTTTCGCGTCCGACCCCGAGACCCATATCATCACCTGCCAGACCACGCTGGACGCGACCCGGCCCGTGCATCTGCATTGGCTGGCCGCGCCCGTCCTGCCCGGCCCGCAGCAATCGGACGAGATGATTGATGTGTCGGGGCGCTGGTGTGGTGAGTTTCAACTGTCCCGCACCGCCTGGTCGCCCGGCATGCGCTATCGCGAGAACCGCACGGGGCGCACCGGACATGAACATTTCCCCGGTCTGATTGTGCCATGCCGTGGGGCCACCAACACCGAAGGCGAGGCTTATGCCTTTCATTATGGTTGGTCCGGCGGGCACAAGATGATCGCCGAGGAATTGCAGGATGGCCGCCGCCAGATCCAATGGGGCCATGCCGCAAGGATGGAGACGGAACCGGCAACGCAATTCAAAACCGCGCCCCTTTATATCGCCTATTCCGATCGGGGGCTGAATGGCTGCGCCGTTGCGTTCCAGCGTCACCTGCGCGACCGGATCGTGACATGGCCGAAGCCCAGCGCGCCGCGCCCGGTGCATTATAACTGTTGGGAGGCCGTCTATTTCGACCACAAGCTGCCGGTGCTGCAGGACATCGCGGATCGGGCGGCGGAATTGGGGGCGGAACGGTTCGTGCTCGATGACGGCTGGTTCGGGAATCGCGATGACGACACGCGCAGCCTGTCGGACTGGACGGTGGACCCGCGTAAATACCCTGACGGGCTGCACCCGCTGATCGACCATGTGCATTCGCTTGGCATGACGTTCGGCCTGTGGTTCGAACCAGAGATGATCAACGAAGACAGCGACATTCACCGCGCCAACCCCCATTGGGTGTTCGGCGCAGAGGATCAGACCCTTGGCCGCCAGCAAAAGGCGTTGAACATGGCGCTGCCAGAGGTGCGCGATTTTCTTTATGATCGCATGTCCGCGATCCTGCGCGATCATCATATCGATTACATCAAGTGGGATCATAACCGGGTGCTGCCGATGCCGGATGCGGCGCAGACGCGCGGATCATACGCCCTGATCGACCGGCTCCGCGCCGATTTCCCGGATGTGGAGATCGAAAGCTGTGCCTCTGGCGGGGGCCGGATCGATTTTGGGATCATGCAGCGCACGCAGCGGGTCTGGCTGTCAGACAGCAATGACGCGCTGGAACGGTTGCGGATTCAGCATGATGCGGCGCTGTTCCTGCCACTGGCGGTCACCGGCTCCCATGTCGGGCCGCGTGTGTGCCATACATCTGGCCGCACGCTCGATATCTCTTTCCGCGCCTGGGTCGCCGCCCAGCGCCATATGGGGTTCGAGATGGATCCGCGCGAGCTGGACGCACGCGAAACCGCCGTGTTGAAAGAGGTCACAAGCTGGTGGAAACATCACCGCCACTGGATGCAGACCGCCGATATTCTGCGGCTGGACAGTGCCGATACCGCCGTGATGGCTGAACAGCAACTGGCCCGCGACAAGGACAGGTTTGTCGTGTTTGCGGGTAAGGCCGCGACCAGCGCACAGATCGCGCCTCGCCCCTTGCGCCTGACCGCGCTGGAGCCTGACGCCACCTACCGCGTCCGTCTGATCAACCGTGAAAGCGCCCCGCGTCTGTCGCGCGGCAACCCGATCCTGAAATCCGGCGCGATCGAGGTCACGGGCACCTATCTGATGCGCCACGGCGTGACCTTGCCGTGGTCGTTTCCGGAACGCATGTGGGTGTTGGAGGGGGAGCGGCTATGAGCGCGACGTTTCATGATCTGAAAGATGCGTCTGTTTTCATCACCGGCGGCGGGAATGGCATTGGGGCGGCCCTGACCGAAGGGTTTCTGGCGCAGGGCGCCAAGGTCGCCTTTGTCGGACGGTCCGATGCCAGCGCATTTGTGGCGGCGATGGACAAGGCCTATGGCAGCCGCCCTCTATTCATCCAGTGCGACATCACGGATACCGCCGCCTTGCAGGCGGCGATGGAACAGGCGGTGGGGGCGCACGGCCCCTTCGCGGCGCTCGTCAACAACGCCGCCAACGACATGCGTTACGACGCGATGGAGATCACGCCGGAGGTTTGGGACGACAGTCAGGCGGTGAACTTCAAGGCCTATTTCTTTGCCTGCCAGAAAGCGGCGGAATTGATGGCCGATAAAGGATCGATCATCAATTTCTCCTCCATCACTTACATGATGGGGGCTGCCGGCATGGTCCCTTATGTCAGCGCGAATGCAGGCATCACCGGCATGACCCGCGCCCTGGCCCGTGAGTGGGGGCCGAAGGGGATCCGGGTCAATGCCATCGCGCCCGGCTGGGTGTTTACCGAGAAACAGGAAACGATGTGGGCCACGCCAGAGGCGAAAGCGGCGTTTCTTGAAAAACAATGTCTCAAGGAATTCATCCAGCCCGAGGATATGGTTGGCGGAACCCTCTTTCTTGCCTCCGACGCATCGGCCATGATGACGGGGCAGGTCATGGTGATTGACGCAGGGGTGGTGCACGCAGGATGAGCGATATCAAGCCAGACTGGATCGCGGTGGATTGGGGCACGTCGAATATGCGGGCCTGGGCGATGTCCGCCTCGGGCACCGTGCTGGCGGAGGCCCGGTCTGACAAAGGCATGGGCGAGTTGGCGCGCGATGGGTTTGAACCGGAACTGCTGCGTACCGTGGGCGACTGGATCAACGGCCCAGTGACTGTGATTGCCTGTGGCATGGTCGGATCGCGCCAAGGCTGGGTCGAGGCGCCTTACAGCGCGGTTCCCTGCCCTGCCTTGCCCGAAGGGTTCGCCCGCGCCCCGGCGCAGCATCCTGATCTGCAGGTCTATGTCATTCCCGGGGTCAAGCAAGCCAGCCCGGCGGATGTGATGCGGGGCGAGGAGACCCAGATCGCGGGGTTTCTGGCCCGCAACAAGAACTGGGACGGGGTGATCTGCCTGCCCGGCACCCATACGAAATGGGTGCATGTCAGTGCCGATGAGGTCGTGAGTTTCCAGACCTTCATGACAGGGGAATTGTTTGCGACGATCAGCGAGCACACTGTGCTGCGCCATTCCATCGCGGCCGAAGGCTGGGATGATGACGCATTCGCCACCGCCGTGACCGATGCGATGGCCCGGCCCGAACGGCTGGCTGCGCGTCTGTTCTCGCTCCGGGCCGAGGGGCTGTTGAATGACCTGTCCGGTGCTGCCGCCCGCGCCCGCCTTTCGGGACTGTTGATCGGGGCGGAACTCGCCGCTGCGAAACCCTATTGGCTGGGTCAACAGATCGCCGTGATCGGGGCTGGGGACCTGTCGAAACTCTATGTCGATGCCCTTGCCGCGCAACATGCCCCGGCCACGCAGGTGCAGGGCGACGCCATCACCATTGCGGGTCTTACCGCCGCTTACCGCCGTCTGAAAGGATAGCCCATGTCACGCCCATTGATCGCCATCCTGCGTGGTATTACTCCGCCTGAGGCGGCACCCATGGCTGCCGCCCTGATCGACGCCGGGATCACCAAGATCGAAGTCCCGCTGAATTCGCCGGACCCGTTCGACAGCATTAAGGCGATGGTCGATGCCCATGGGAATGACGCCCTGATCGGGGCGGGTACGGTTCTGTCCACAGATGATGTTGGCCGCGTCGCGCAGGTGGGTGGCAAGCTGATCGTGTCGCCCAATTGCGACCAGCGGGTGATTGTGGCGACCAAGAATGCGGGCATGCAAAGCTGGCCGGGGGTGATGACCCCGACCGAGTGTTTTGAGGCGCTGAAATGGGGCGCGGACGGGCTGAAGATTTTTCCGGCGAGCCTGCTTGGCCCCGACGGGATCAAGGCGATCCGTACGGTCCTGCCGCCGGGTACGCAGGTTTATGCGGTGGGCGGTGCTGGCGCGGAAAACTTCGCGGAGTGGATGGCGGCGAGCGCGGATGGGTTTGGCATCGGCTCCGCCCTTTACAAACCTGGGCTTTCGGTGGCCGAGGTCACCGCCCGAGCGAAAGACATGGTGGCCGCCTATGATGAGGCTGCCGGATGATCTTTGACGATACCCAATGCCAGCTGGGCGAAGGCCCGCTTTGGCATCCGGAACGTGAACAGCTGTTCTGGTTCGATATCCTCGGTCAGCGCCTGCACACCAAGGGCACGCACTGGCAGTTCGACACCTATGTCAGCGCAGCGGGCTGGGTTGACCGTGATACGCTGCTGGTCGCGTCGGCCCGCGCGCTGCATCGGTTCGACATTCCGTCTGGCGATCACGAAGAAATCTGCCCACTTGAAGCCGACAATCCTGTCACACGCTCTAACGATGGCCGCGCAGACCCGCAGGGCGGGTTCTGGATCGGGACAATGGGGATCGATGCGGAAAAGGGTGCAGGCGCGATCTATCGCTATTACAAGGGCGAGCTGCGTCAGCTTTTCGCGCCGATTACGATCAGCAACGCAATCTGCTTCGCCTCGGATGGCAAGACCGCCTATTTCACAGATACGCCGACGCAGAAGATTTTGCGCGTGGCGCTGGATGCCGATGGTTGGCCTGATGGCGACCCTATATTGCATATCGATCTAACCGGCACCGACTTCCGGCCTGATGGTGCGGTCGTCGATGTGGCTGGCAACCTGTGGAACGCGCAATGGGGCACGGCGCGGGTGGCCGGATACAAGCCTGATGGAAAATTTATCACTGCGCATGCGTTCCCTGCGCGCCAAACGTCTTGCCCTGCATTTGGAGGACCGGATCTGCAGACACTCTATTGCACCTCTGCCGCTGTCGGTCTTAGTGGGGCCGACGAAGGCAAGACATTTGCCATCCCGACCGATATCACAGGCCAGCGCGAACATCAGGTCATCCTGTAAGCGCCCGTATCTATAGGCTCCGACATGAAACGCACGCTTGGCGTCTGTTATTACCCCGAACACTGGCCCGAGGATCAATGGGCCGAGGATGCCGCACGCATGGTCGACACCGGCCTGTCATGGGTGCGGATCGGCGAATTCGCGTGGAGCCGGATGGAGCCGACCCCCGGCACGTTCACGTGGGACTGGCTCGACCGCGCGATTGATGTGCTGGGGTCTGCTGGTCTGAAGATCATCCTTGGCACGCCGACAGCGACCCCGCCGCGCTGGATGGTGGATAAACATCCCAACATGCTCGCCGTTGATGCGGAAGGACGGCCGCGCAAATTCGGCTCGCGCCGCCACTATGATTTCAGCCATTTGGGTTATCGCGATGAATGCCGCCGGATTGCGCGGTTGATGGGCGAACGCTATGGCAAGAACTCCCATATTGCGGCCTGGCAGATCGACAATGAATATGATTGCCACGACACGACGCTGAGTTATTCCGATGCGGCCCGGCGGGGGTTTCAGGATTGGCTGGCGCAGAAATACCAGTCCACCGATGCGCTGAACCGGGCCTGGGGCAATGTGTTCTGGTCGATGGAATACGACCATTTCGACCAGATCGACCTGCCCAACCTGACGGTGACCGAACCCAACCATCCACATCAGCTGGCCTTTCGCCGCTACAGTTCCGATCAGGTGGTGGCTTTCAACAAGGTGCAGGCGGATGAGTTGCGCCGTCATACCGATGCGCCGCTGATCCACAACTACATGGGCCGGATCACGACGTTCGATCATTGGAAGGTTGGTGCGGATCTGGATGTCGCGTCGTGGGATAGTTACCCGATTGGCTTTCTTTCAGATCGGCTCGAAGGTACTTCAAAAGAAAAGAAAAAATTCCTGCGGCAGGGCCACCCGGACTTTCAGGCGTTTCATCATGACCTCTACCGGGCGGTGGGCAAGGGTCGCCTTTGGGTCATGGAACAGCAGCCCGGCCCAGTGAACTGGGCGCCCTACAATCCGGCCCCACTGCCCGGCATGGCCCGGCTTTGGGCGTGGGAGGCATTTGCCCATGGGGCCGAAACGGTGTGCTATTTCCGCTGGCGGCAGGCGCCGTTCGCGCAGGAGCAGATGCATGCGGGACTGTTGCGCCCTGATAGCGAAGCAGCCCCGGCACTGGCCGAGGCGCGACAGGTGGCAGACGAAATCGCGGATATGCCCGAGGTCGGCGCAGCGCAGGCGCAAGCCGCACTGATCTTTGATTACGAAAGCGCCTGGGCCTGGGATGCCCAGCCACAAGGTGCGGATTTCGACATGTTCCGGCTGGCCTTCTATGCCTATCGCGCGCTGCGCCGGGCGGGTTTGAACATTGATATCCTGCCGCCGGATACCAACGACCTTTCGGCTTACAGGCTGGTACTCGCCCCCGGTATCATGACATTGTCCGACCCGCTTCGCGCGGAGCTGGCACGCTTCGACGGTATTGCCCTCGTCGGGCCGCGCACCGATACCAAGACCGATGAGCTGAGCATCCCGACGCCTCTTGGCCCCGATTTGCCCGACACCGATATCGCCGTGACGCTGACCGAAAGCATGCCCCCCGATGCGATGGTCAAACTAAAAGGTGGCGGGCGGTTCTGGCATTGGTTCGAACATCTGGAAGGATCCGCGCCGGTGCATCTGAGAACCAAGGCGGGCCAGCCGGCCATCATGGGCGGCGACCATATCCGCTATCTGGCCGGCTGGCCGGATGACGCGACCTTTGACACGATCATCCGCGATTTGTGCGATGCGCAGGACCTGCCACGCCACTCGTTGCCGCAGGGGCTGCGCATTCGTGAAACGGACACGCATCGATTTGTTTTCAATTATGCGCCCAAAGCCCAGCAATGGAACAATGTGAGCATCCCACCCGCCGGTGTGCATTGGGAACCGCTGTGATCCTTTTTGGAACGACTGCGGATGGCCGGGATATCCATAAGATCACGCTGTCCGCTGGCGATCTGACCGTCAGCCTGCTGACATGGGGTGCGGTCCTACAGGACGTGCGGCTGGCGGGCGTTGACCGGTCGCTGACACTCGGCTCGGACAGCCTGTCCGACTATGAAGGCGACATGCGCTATCACGGCAGCCTGATCGGCCCGGTGGTCAATCGGATCAGTACCGCGCGCGTGCGGCTGGAGGGGATGGTGTATGAACTGGAAAGGAACGAGAAGGGCTACATCCATCTGCATTCGGGGGCGCAAGGCACGCATCTGCAAGTCTGGGATATTGTTGAGGTAACCGAAAACAGCGCAACACTGTCGATTACCCTGCCCGATGGCCTGTGCGGGTTGCCCGGACATCGGCAGGTGACAGTGACATTCGCAGTGACAGCCCCCGCAAACCTGACCATGCGTGTTACCGGTCAGACAGATACCAAAACGCTGATGAATTTCGCCAATCACAGCTATTGGAACCTTGATGGAACCGACACATGGGCGGGTCATCAGCTTTGCATCGCCGCCGAGCGCTATCTGCCCGGCACCGATGATGCATACCCCACCGGCGAGATTGCAGATGTCAGCGGAACAGAGATGGATTTCCGTACGGCCCGCAAGATCGCACCGGGCAAACCGCCGCTAGACAACAATTTCTGCCTGTCTGACGCGCGCACAGGTTTACGCGATGTGCTCTGGCTGACCGGTCAGTCAGGTGTGCAAATGACCATGGCCACCACAGAAACCGGTATCCAGATCTATGACGGGCGGCAGGCACAACGACCAGGGCGCGGCACTTACGAAGGGCTGGCGATCGAGGCGCAAAGCTGGCCCGACGCGCCGAACCACCGCGGCTTTCCGTCAATCATGCTGACACCTGATGCACTTTATCAGCAGATCACGCGCTGGCGGTTTGGCAAGTGAACCGTGTCGATGCTATCAGCTTCCCCGATATGTCGAAAAGCTGAAGGGCGAAACCAAGAGCGGGACGTGATAATGCGATGTCGGGTCGTTGATGCCGAACCGGATCGGGATGTCGTCAAGAAAGGCGGGGTCTTCATCTCGCCCGAAATAGGCGCCCGCCTGAAACACCAGTTCATAGCGTCCCACAGCAAAATCAGCGGCGGGCAGGATCGGGCTGTCGGTGCGCCCGTCATCATTGGTGACCATCGTGACGATATGTGCACGGCTGTCACCTTCCAGCCGATAGAGGTCGACCTTCATGCCCTTTGCAGGCAGACCTCTGGCCGTATCCAGCACATGTGTCGTCAAAAATCCGGTCATCCTGTCCTCCTATCTTGCCGTCCTGACCCTTTCGGAAGTTGCGTGATAAGTCACGCAAAAATCACAAAATTTCGCCCACCTTTAGAACAATTCTAACGATGCGCGCCCTGCTGTCGCACCCCCGTGAACTATTCCGAAACCGGGCTATATGTCGGACAAGCGGATCAGACCGTAAGTAACACGAGGGCCAAATGGAAACGCTCCTTCTTTCCCGCATCCAGTTTGCGGCAAACATTTCGTTCCACATCCTGTTCCCGACGATCACCATTGCGTTGGGTTGGGTGCTGCTGTTTTTTAAACTGCGCTACAATAGCACCGGTCAGGAACGCTGGATGGAGGCCTATCGCTTCTGGGTGAAAATCTTCGCCCTGTCATTTGCGCTGGGTGTCGTATCTGGCATCACCATGTCCTTCCAGTTCGGAACGAACTGGCCCGGTTTCATGGAAAAAGTCGGCAATATCGCGGGGCCATTGCTGGCATACGAGATTATGACAGCCTTCTTTTTGGAGGCTGTATTCCTCGGCATCATGCTATTCGGTTTTTCCCGCGTGCCCAACTGGTTGCACACACTGGCCACCTTCCTTGTCGCCTTCGGGACCATGATGTCGGCCTTCTGGATCATCGTGCTGAACTCGTGGATGCACACGCCGCAAGGCTTTGAAATGATTGATGGTGTGGCACATGCGACCGATTGGTCCGCCATCATCTTTAATCCATCGATGCCGTATCGGTTTGCCCATATGGTGCTGGCCAGCTTCCTGACCGTCAGCTTCCTGATCGCTGGTGTCAGCGCCTTCCGCTGGCTGATCGGCGGGCGGACCGCAGGTGTGCGGGTGGCGCTGAAAACGGCTGTCTATGCTGCTGCACTGCTAATCCCGCTGCAAATCCTGCTGGGTGACCTGCACGGCCTGAACACCAAAGAGTATCAGCCTGCCAAAGTGGCCGCGATGGAGGGGAACTGGGAAACCGATACCGGCGTGCCCCTGATCCTGTTTGCCCTGCCGGATGAAGAGGCCCGCGAGAACCGGTTTGAAATTGGCATTCCCAACCTCGCCTCTTTCATCCTGACACATGATTGGAACGGTGAAGTGCAGGGTTTGAATGACTTTGTCACCGCCGATGGTGAGGTGCAGCACCCGCCGGTCAATCCGGTCTTCTGGTCATTCCGCGTGATGGTTGGAACGGGTCTGCTGATGCTGCTGATCAGCTGGACGGCTTCTGTCATGATGATACGCAAGCGGCGCGGGATCGAGGGGCTGCCGAAGCCAATGCTCTATGCCCTGGTCGGTATGAGTTTCAGCGGCTGGGTGGCGACCCTTGCCGGTTGGTACACAACCGAAATCGGGCGGCAGCCTTGGCTGGTGCAGGGCGTGATGACCACCAAGGAAGCGGTCGCTGATGTGCCCGCCCCGATGGTCCTGTCCACGCTGATTGCCTATCTGGTTGTCTATGCCGTGTTGCTTGTCGCCTATATCGCGGTCATCCTCTATCTGGCCCGAAAAATGTCGCGCGGTGAACATATCGACACACGGGTGGCCCCATCACCGGCGGCCCAACCCAAAGCTGTTCCAGCGGAGTAGAGAATATGAATACCTTTGGTGACCCAACCATCTGGCTGCCTTTCGTTTTTGCAGCCCTGATGGGGGTTTCGATCCTGATCTATGTCGTGCTGGATGGGTTCGATCTGGGTGTCGGCGTGTTGTTTCCCTTCGCCGATGATGAGGAAAAGGACCGCATGATCGCATCGATCGGGCCGTTCTGGGACGCCAACGAAACATGGCTTGTACTGGCGGTGGGCCTGTTGCTGGTCGCCTTCCCGGCGGCGCATGGCGATATCCTGACAGCGCTTTATCTGCCTGTTGCGATCATGCTGATCGGGCTGATCCTGCGCGGCGTTGCTTTCGAGTTTCGGGCCAAGGCCCCTGCCCCGCACAAGGATGCTTGGAACAACGCTTTCTTTGCGGGTTCGCTGATGACCTCGCTCAGCCAAGGGTTCATGCTGGGCATGTATATCATGGGTCTGGAATGGAGCTGGATGAACGCGGGCTTTGGCGTATTGACGGCAATCTTTCTGACCGTCGGCTATAGCTTCATCGGGGCCACATGGGTGATCCACAAGACCGATGAACATCTGCAACGCAAGGCGGTGGACTGGGCCAAGGGCGGCATTTGGGGGCTGGTGTTGGGGATCGGCGCAATCTCTCTAGCCACCCCGTTTGTAAGCGAGCGGATTTTTGACAAATGGTTCAGCTGGCCGTCATTCCTTTACCTGTCGCCACTTCCTATCATCTCGGGCCTGTTGGTTGTGTGGCTTTGGTGGATGCTGCGGCGGATGCCGTTTTATCAGGACCGCCGATCATGGCTGCCCTTTGCTGCGGCCACGGCGCTTTGGGTGATGGCGTTTGGCGGAATGGCGTATAGTTTCTACCCTTACGTGGTGCCCGAACAGCTGACAATTTACGAGGCCGCGAGCGCACCGGAAAGCCTGTTCATCATTCTGATCGGGACTTGCATCGTGCTGCCGACGATCTTGGGCTACACCATTCTGGCCTATACAATCTTTCGCGGCAAAGCGACTGAGCTGCGTTATGACTGACAGATGCCGCACCGTAAGATGGGTTTAAACCCATCTTACGTCGTTGGAACGTTGTGATCGTCCAGAATCGGTTTGACAGTGTTGCGCCCTTTGCGTAATCGGGCGCACGTGGTGCGGCGCGGTAGCTCAGCTGGTTAGAGCGCGCGACTCATAATCGCGAGGTCGGGAGTTCAAGTCTCCCCCGCGCCACCATTTGCCTCTCCCAGCTCCCGGTTTCGATTTACCGCCTCACGGATGGCCCGACTTGTGGGCGTTTGCTACGCAAGCCACCCTGAGTCGGGAGTTCAAGTCTCCCCCGCGCCACCATTTGCCTCTCCCTCCTCTCGAGCGCTCAGAGCTTCGGTCTTTCGCCCCTTGTATTTTCGCTTTAGCCTCTGCGCGAGGCGACGGGAGGTATCATGGCTATTCTGGACGATATTGCAGCCGAGATCGGCAAAGATCGCGTACTGACAGGCAAGGATGCCACGCCTTATGTCACCGACTGGACCGGTGCCTATGTGGGCCAGCCGCTTGCGGTTCTGCGTCCCGGCAATACGCGGGAGGTCTCAGCGATCCTCAAGATCGCCAATGACACTGACACACCCGTTGTTCCGGTGTCCGGCCATACTGGGCTGACCGGGGCCACCATGGGGCAGGACGCCCTGATGCTGTCTGTCGACCGGCTGAATACCATCGTCGAAATTGACCCGCGCGGACGCACGGCCACTGTCGGGGCCGGCGTGATCCTGAGCAACCTGCACGCCGCCGCCGACGCCCACAACCTGATCTTTCCGCTGACATTCGGTGCGCGTGGCTCTGCCATGATCGGCGGCGTATTGTCGACAAATGCAGGCGGCTCCAACGTGGTCCGCTACGGCAATACCCGCGAACTCTGTCTGGGGGTCGAGGTCGTGATGGCGGACGGGCGCATCATGAATCTGATGACGGCGCTGCATAAGGATAACTCAGGCCTCAACCTGCGCGAACTGGTGATCGGCGCCGAAGGCACGTTGGGCATCATCACCGCCGCGGTGATGAAGCTGAAACCCAAGCCCCGCGCCTATGCCACGGCCATGGTCGCCGTACCCAACCTTGATGATGCGCTGACCCTCCTGAACACGCTACAGGACGAGACCGGCAGCGCAGTCGAAGCATTCGAATACATGCCGCGCAACTACATTGCACGGCACATCGAACTGATCGACGGCGCACAAGAGCCGTTCGATACCCCCTATGACGTCAACATACTGGTCGAAGTCGGGGCGACCGCCCCCCGCGACGCGACGCCTGGCCCCGACGGGCAAGTGCCAATTGTGAACACGCTTGAAACCATTCTGGGCAGGATGATGGAAGACGGCCGCGTGCTGGATGCCGTCATTGCCCAGAACGAAGCGCAGCGCAGTGCCATGTGGGCGCGCCGGGAAGCGGCGGGCGAAGTCATGGTGCAGGGCGGTATCTTCGTGAATACCGATATCGCCGTGCCGCTCGACAGGGTCGGCGCGTTCGAGGCGCAGATCACCCCCAAGCTCAAGGCGATCGACCCCGATTGCCACGAATGCATCGTCTCGCATCTGGGCGACGGGAATATCCACCACACCACGTTCCTCAAACGCAATGATCCAGATGTCATGGCCGCCATGGTCGAAGCGGTCGAAGATGTAGTGCAGGATCTCGGCGGCACGTTCAGCGCCGAACACGGGATCGGTCTGTCAAAGCTGGAGACGATGCGGCGGCGCAAGGACCCGGTCGCGCTCGATGCGATGCGGGCGATCAAGGCCGCACTTGACCCCAAGAATATTCTCAATCCCGGCAAAGTTATTCCCACGCCATAACAGCGCAGAATTTTCGTGATGAAAATTCTGGATAGCAAAAGGAATTTCGTCACGAAATTCCTTGATCAGCACATCAGAAAAACCCCGGCCCCGCCTGCGCCAGCAGTTTCCCGGCCATAGCATGCCCCATCTCCGCACCATCCTCAATCGGACCGGTCACGTCATCGCTGAACACCGCCGTGCCATCTGTGCGCAAAATCTCACCGCGCAAGCGCAGATTGCCACCATCCAGCTCGGCAAGCCCGCCAATCGGCGTCTCACACGACCCGTCAAGCGCCGCCAGAAATGCCCGTTCTGCCGCCAGCCGCTGGCCGGTCGGCCCGTCATGGATCGCGGCCAGCATCTCTGCCGCACGGGTATCATCACCCCTGCGTTCGATTCCGATCGCCCCTTGCGCAACCGCAGGCAACATATCTTTCGGTTCAATCGCAAACCGCGGCACATCCGCCATCCCCAACCGGTTCAGCCCCGCCATCGCCAGAAACGTGGCCTCTGCCACACCATCACCCAGTTTCTTCAACCGGGTCTGCACATTGCCTCGAAACTCCACCACATTCAGATCCGGACGACGCGCCAGCAATTGCGAGCGGCGGCGCAAGGACGAGGTGCCAACCGTCGCCCCCTCTGCCAGGTCATCCAGCCCTTTGGCGTGTAACGACACGAAGGCATCGCGCACATCCTCGCGCGGCAGATAGGTGTCCAAAACCAGCCCGCCCGGCTGCTCCACCGGCATATCCTTCATTGAATGCACGGCGATATCGATGGAGCCGTCCAGCAATGCCTCTTCAATCTCGCGCGTAAAAAGTCCCTTACCCCCGATCTCTTTCAAAGGGCGATCCTGAACCGCGTCACCCGTTACTTTGATCACGCAAATGGCAAACGCCTCCTGCGGCAAATCAAAGGCCGCCATCAGCCGGTCGCGGGTCTCATGTGCCTGCGCCAGCGCAAGCGGCGAACCACGGGTTCCGATGTTGAACGGGGCGGTGCGGGAAGGCTTTTCAAACGTCATGTTTGGATTGTTAGACCTGTCAACCTAGCTTGACAACACCAAGCGCAATTGGGACCAAGGGAGGGTAGCAAAGGACACCCCATGACGCAGAACAAAACCATCCTTCGGGCCCTCCGGGGCGAGACACTGCCGACCCCCCCGATCTGGATGATGCGCCAGGCGGGCCGCTACCTACCGGAATACAAGGCGACCCGGGCACAGGCCGGTGATTTCCTGTCGCTCTGCTACAATCCCGACCTGGCAGCAGAAGTGACACTGCAACCGATCCGGCGCTATGGCTTTGACGCGGCGATCCTCTTTGCCGATATCCTGCTGGTCCCGCAGGCGCTTGGCGCGGACCTGTGGTTCGTCACCGGCGAAGGGCCGCGCCTGTCGACGATCACCACCGCCGATGATTTCGCCAAGCTCAGGATCGTTGACGATATCCACGAGACGCTGCGCCCCGTCTACGAAACCGTGCAAATCCTGTCCCGCGAATTGCCCGCCGAAACCACCCTGATCGGTTTCGCCGGAGCGCCATGGACCGTAGCCACATATATGATCGCGGGTCAGGGCACGCCTGATCAGGGCCCCGCCCACGCACTCAAGGCCGAAAACCGGCCTGTGTTCGAAGGGATTATTCACCGGCTGACGGAGGCGACGATTGAATACCTGTCAATGCAGATTCAGGCCGGGGCCGAAGTGGTCAAACTCTTCGACAGCTGGGCGGGATCATTGCAGGGCGAGGACTTCACCGAGTTTTCGATCCATCCGATGCAAAAGATCACGCATGCGATCAACGACCGGCACCCGGGCGTGCCAGTCATCGTGTTCCCGCGCGGGGCGGATCACCGCTTTGCAGGCGTTCACAAGGCCACGGGGGCCGATTGTGTGGCGCTTGACGATGGTGTGGATCCGGCATGGGCCGCTGAACATGTCCAGATCGACGGCTGCGTGCAGGGCAACCTTGCCTCGTCTCATATGGTCACGGGGGGTCAAGCCCTGATCGACGAAACACGGGCGATCTGCGATGCGTTCGGCAAGGGGCCACATATCTTCAATCTGGGCCACGGGATCACCCCAGACGCCAACCCCGACAATGTGCAACTGATGATCGACACCGTGCGCGGGTCCTAGTTTTGCCGTATTGATCCGGCAGACAATATGGGCATTTTCGGAGCCTGCGATGCCAGTCACCCTACGCCTGATCTTTCACAGTGTCCGCAGCGCCTGGGTCGCGGCACTCATCGCGCTGACGGCTTGGGTTGGCCTTGCCAGCGCCACACCAGAGGAGCGGTCCGCATTGGGCGCGCAAGTCGGCAGTGAACGGCCCACCGGGCTGGTCCAGATGCGCATTGCCCGTGCGATGGTTCACTTTGCGCCCGACCGTGCCGCGCAGATGCTCAGCGACGCCAGCAAAGGCGAGATTTCACCGGAACTGGCTGGCATGCTGCTGCGCGATATGGCGAAAGGACCGGTGGCAGGACAGGCCGCCTTTGATGAAATGTCGGTGCCGGCCTCGGATGGATCACCGCAGCGGCCGGACGGGGCGAAATTCATCCGCCCGGGAAACTGAAATCAGCGATCATCAGATCCATTTTGCCAATGGCGGCAGGCTCATCAGCACCGCATTGGCGTCATGGCCAGTGGCCAGCCCGAACTTGGTGCCCCTGTCGTAGACAAGGTTGTATTCGGCATAAAGTCCGCGATGGACCAGCTGGGTGTCCTTGTCGGCGTCGGTCCATGGCGTCTCCCGCCGTTTTTCGACCAGCGGCACATAGGCTGGCAAAAAGGCGCGGCCAATATCCTGCGTCAGGGCGAAATCAGCCTCCCAATCGCCGGTGCAGTAATCATCCATGAAGATGCCACCGACACCCCGCGCCCGCTTGCGATGCGGGATATAGAAATACTCATCCGCCCAAGCCTTGAGCTTGGGGTAATGCGCCGCGCCATGCGGGTCCAGATGGGCCTTCTGGACGCTATGAAAATGGGCCGTGTCCTCATCATATTCGATACAAGGGTTCAGGTCGGACCCACCGCCAAACCACCATGCATGAGGTGTCCAGAACATGCGCGTGTTCATATGCACAGCCGGGGCGTGCGGGTTCTGCATGTGCGCGACCAGTGAAATGCCCGACGCCCAGAACCGTGGATCATCCGCCATGCCAGGCACACCGCGGGCGGCCATCGCCTTTTGCGCGGCCTCACCCAGCGCGCCATAAACGGTTGAGACGTTGACGCCCACCTTCTCAAACACCCGACCGCCGCGCATCACCGACATCAGGCCGCCGCCTGCATCCGTTCCGTCGTCAGCATGCCGCTTGGTTTCGGTCACTTCGAACCGACCGGCTGGCCTGTCAGACTTGTCTGTATCCTCAAGCCCTTCGAATGCGGCGACGATATCGTCCCGCAATGTGCGAAACCACGCCGATGCCTTCGCCTTTTCGGCCGCAAACCCCTCTGACATGACTGCCTCTGTCCCCTGATATTGCATAACACTCTCGTGTTACTTTCCTTGCACCATATCAATCACGTATAGATGATCCAGACCAAACCCATTCGTTTCACCCTTCGGAGACAGCCATGCGCCCCGCCCTTCTGATTCTGCCACTGCTTGCACTGACCGCCTGCGCAACACCTCGCGAACAATGCATCAACGAGGCAAGTCGTGAGGCGCGGGTACTCAGTGCGCTGGTCAATGAAACACGGGCCAATCTGGCACGGGGCTATGCGCTGGAGGAACGCCAGGAAGTCCGCTCATTCACCCGCATGTGCAGAGGTGAAAACTCCGACGGCACGACATTCCGCTTTCCCTGCAGCAAGACGGACACGATTACCGTGACGGAACCTGTCGCCATCGACCTGAATGCAGAAACCGCCAAACTTGCCTCTTTGGAAGAACGGCTCGCGCAAGTTCAAACCGGAACTAACGCCGCCGTCGCCCAATGCATTGCGATCCATCCTGAATAGACCTCTGCGCCAATCAAGATTTTCATCCGGTTAGGCCATTTGTGCGTGGCTTACTCTATCTTCCGGCGCTTCGGATGGTGCAAACATACAACAGCGCCCACCATTTCAAAAAGTGACCTGCGCGACCACGGTTGCCACCGAAAAGATCGATACGTACAACGCATCGCATACATAAAATGCGGCATACTTGAACCCTACGTATTCGCAAAACCCTGGAGAAACCATGCGCCACTCGATCTTACTCTTGCTTCCCGCCCTTGCCTTAGCGGCATGTTCCACGCCCCGCGAAGACTGCATCTACAACGCCAATGATCAGCTACGCACATTGGAAAGCAAGATCAAAACGGCGCAGGGCAATGTCGACCGCGGCTTCGCTATCAGCACGAGCAGAAACACTCGGACTGTTGAAGCCACCTGCACAAACACACTGCCCGACGGCACGGTCGAACGGTATCCCTGTGATCGTACCGAGACGTTTACAACATCGGATCCGGTTCAAATCGACATCGCTGACGAACGCAGAAAACTTGCTGAATTCAAGCGTCAACTGGCTCCACTTCAGGCGGCGACGAATACTGCAGTGCAACAATGCATCGCCATTCACCCTGAATGATCAGTGCGCAGACACGTCTGCAGGGTCGATTAGCGTACGCCCACCATCGACAGTAATGATCTGGCCGGTGACAAAACCGGCCGCATCTGACGCCAAATACTGCACCGCATCCGACACCTCACCTGGGCTGGCGATGCGGTGTAGCGGCGTGTTTTCCACAATCGCCTCGCGCGTCTCATCGTGATCCTTCAGCGATCCTTTCAGACTGGCGCTCATCACACTGCCAAACGCCACGGCGTTCACCCGGATGCGGTGGGGGGCCATGGCCACGGCCATCGACCGGGTCATCTGGTCCAATGCCGCACAGCTGACCGAATAGGCCAGCAGATCAGCATGGGTGCGGCGGGCGGCAATCGAACTGATATTCACAATCGCGCCAATCGGGCTGTCATCATCGCCATCGGCCTGTTTGATCATGCGCCGCGCGGTGGCCTGGCTGAGCCTTAAGGCCGTCAGCAGGTTCTGGTTCAGCAGTTCATCGACCGAGTTGTCATCGGGGTTCAGCGGGTCGGTTGTCATCACCTGTCGCGATGCATTGACCAGGATATCCACCCGCTCAAACGCATCCACGGTCGATGACAGCAGGTTGGTGACCGTCAGCTTCTTGCGCAGATCACCGGCAAAGATGCGAATATTCTCTTCCTTCTCCGCCTCTTCGCCGATCTCGTGACACAGTTTCTTTTCATCCATATCGGCGAAAACCACATTGGCACCCTGTTCGACAAAATGCCGCCCGATGGCCAAGCCAACGCCGTTGGCCGCTCCGGTGACGATGGCCGTCTTGCCAGCGATGGAAAAGGACATGTGGGTCTCCCTCAGCGCGCCTTAGCGGACAGGCCGGTTGGCGTGAAACAGTTTGAACGCACCGTTACCGCCAATCATGTCCACATTACGGAAACTTTGGGTCAAGGTTGTTTCATAGGGCAAATGCCGGTTGGCGACCATCCACAGCTTGCCATGCGGGGCCAACAGGCGTGACGCCGCCTGAATAAAGGCGCGGCCCAGCCCGGGATCAGACGCGCGACCAGCGTGAAAGGGTGGGTTCATGACGATCCCATCAAACGGGCTGTCCGGCTTGAACCGGGTTGCGTCCGCCCAGTGAAACCGAACCTTCGGATCGGTGACATTCAAACGGGCGCAGGCAACCGACAGCGCCTCGGCCTCAATCAGATCCAGCGATGTGACACCGGCACGGGCCAGAACCGGGGCCGCCAGATACCCCCACCCGGCCCCCAGATCGGCCATGCGGGCGGGAAGCTTGGCAGGCAACGCCTCGGCCAGCAGGGCAGAGCCCGCATCAACCACCCCGTCCGAAAACACACCGGCGGTCGTGTAGAATCCATGCGCGCCCTTCTGGGGCGGAGGTGCCTCCCAATCGGCAAACGCATCCGTCGCCGCAAACCAGAAGATCCGGCCATGTGATTTGGTGATCGAGGGCAAATCGCCCAACCGTTTGCGACATGCCTTGAAGATACTGTCGATACCGTCCGTCTTTTGACCGTCAACTATAACGAAATCGGCATTGTCGCAGGCGTCCGCGATCATCGCCCGCGCCAGCAGTTTCGCACGCGGCAGAACCACGATGGCCGTTTTGGTGTCCGCCACCGACTGCGCCATACCATACCCCGCATTCTGCCACGCTATGTAGTCAGGATAGAACCCATGCACGATCTCTGTCGCATCCCTTGGCAGCGCTGACACATCATAGCCCGCCGGTGGGCGCATTACGGAAATGTTGCCATCAGGCAACGCCAAAAGACCATCATCCAGGGCCGTGCTGAGGCGGGATTGGGACATGTGGCGGGGAACAGCGCTGCTGCGCTATTCCTTCTCCATTGTGCATTGCAGCGGGTGCTGATGACGCTGGGCAAAGTCCATGACCTGCGCAACCTTGGTCTCGGCAATCTCGTGGCTGAAAACACCGACGACCGCGACGCCCTTCTTGTGAACGGTCAGCATCAGTTCAAACGCCTGCGCATGGGACAGGCCAAAAAACCGCTCCAGAACATGCACGACAAATTCCATCGGCGTGAAATCATCGTTCAATATCAAAACCTTATAAAGCGGCGGGCGCTTGGTCTTGGGCTTTGTCTCAAGCACAACACCGACGTCGCCGTCGTCATCATCCTCTTTGTCAGCCATCATGATCAGGTCAGCCAGCATCAATATGTCCCGTGTGATAGGCGTTATATATAAGGCACACGCCCCCAGTGAAAAGGCCAAGCTGTCGCAAACCACAAAAGAGGCGACAGCAGGCCGCAAGTCACCCATCTTGGGGGCCGATCCACCCGGCCCACCACATGTTGCTATATCAACCTGATCATCACCTGCAAAGTCTTTGAATTTAGGGTATTTTCTGAAAATCGAAGCTGTGTTAGCCTTGCTTCATAATAACAAGACCACCGGAAAAATCCGGGGTCAGAGGCAGATAAAAAGAGGCAAGCGACGTGGCAAGTCGTCCGGGACAATTGGCCCTCAACGGGCTATTTCTATTCGTATTAATGATATCTTTGCTTGTGGCGCCCCTGCGCGGCACGGCAGCACCCTACGCAGCAATGGTGATGGACGCGCGCACGGGCGAGGTTTTGCATTCGCGCAACGCCGACACCCGGCTCCATCCGGCATCGCTGACCAAGATGATGACGCTCTATATTGCCTTTCAGGCGATCGAACGGGGTGAGATCACGCTGGATACCGAGGTGACTGTCAGTCGCCTGGCCGCCAGCGAACCCCCTTCCAAACTGGGCCTGCGCGCCGGGCAACGCATCCGCCTGCGCTATCTGCTGCGCGCGGCGGCCGTGAAATCCGCCAATGATGCCTCAACCGCCATTGCCGAGGCGATTTCGGGCTCCGAAGCTGCGTTTGCCACACGCATGAACCGGACCGCCATCGCCATGGGCATGCGCAACACCACCTTCCGCAACGCCCACGGGCTGACCCAGAACGGGCATATGTCGACCGCCCGCGATATGTCGGTGCTCGGTCGTCACGTGATCTATGATTTCCCGCAATACTATAACCTGTTCTCGCGCCGCACCGCCGATGCAGGGATCGCCACCGTGCGCCATACCAATCGGCGCTGGCTGAACAGCTACCAGGGCGGCGATGGAATCAAGACCGGCTATACGCGCGCCGCTGGCTTCAACCTTGTTGCCTCTGCCCAGCGCGGTCAGGAACGGATCATTGCCACAGTGTTCGGCGGGTCCTCGACAGCCGCCCGAAACGCGCGCATCACTGAACTGATGGATATGGGTTTCAACCGCGCGCCGTCGCGTGCACGCATCCGCCAGCCAAACCCGCCTGCGGCGATGCTGTCGGGGACACCAAGCAATCAGGGTGCCGCCGTGCGTGGCAGCGCTGGCAAGACAGTGCGCGTCAACGGGCTCGTCTCCACCAGCATACGCCCCCTGGCGCGGCCACTGCCGCAAGCACCAGAGCCTGAACTGCTTGTCGCAGCCATTGATCAAAGCGTGATCGACGAAGTCGTGGCCAGCGCGGTCGATGCAGCCGTGGCAGAGGCGCTCGCCGATGTGCTTGGGGAACCTGCACCGGAAACGACGCAAGTCGCCAGCGCCACGCCCGCGGTCACCCCGCAACCACGTCCGGCCCCTTCCACCGAAACCGTCATGATGGCCGCCGCCGCACCTGATCTGGCAACGGCCCCCGTGGAAACCGGACCAGAGGTCGTGACCCGCATCTCTACCTCGGGCGGGCGGCACTGGGGGGTCAACGTCGGGCGCTACAATACGCGCTATGACGCCGAACGGGTGCTACTGCGCGTCGCCCTGAACGAGATGAGCACGCTTGACGGCTCACTCCGCCGGGTCGTGCAACGCTCTGGCGGGTTCGACGCCAACTTCATGGGCCTGACCCGCGAAGGGGCCGATCTGGCGTGCCGCAGGCTGCAGGCGCGCGGGACAACTTGCTTCATGATCGGGTCGGATGGTTAGACAGTCAGTCATCTGTCCCGGCAACAGTTACTGCCAAGGTACGCTGATTTCGAGCACGCTAAACAATTGCGGCGTCCGGCCCAGCCGGTCCGTCAGATGGTCGCGATCAACTGTCAGCATATCGAAAGTTGCGAGCGTGCCGGTCTCGCCATATTGACCGATCACTGTTGACCACCGACCCAACCGCACCGCTGGCGTTGGCTGGCCGGGCAGCAACGATGCTGCATCGCGGAGCCCCATTTCGGCACCAATGCCCAACAGGCATATCTGCCGAACAGGTTGGGCGCTGGTCCAATCACTTACAACTACAATGGCAGGCGGCTCTGTCGGCCTCGCCATGATTGCGAAAGGTCCCGACCTCGTGCCGGTCTGCGTGTCGATCCAATAATTCACGATCAATTGCTGGCGCACCGGTTGCATCGGCCCGAGTTCGTATTGGGGAAGAGAGCCATGCGCGTTATCAAGGGTCGCCAGATCTTCCAAAAGCGGGCGTTGATCTCCGGCGGCGGGCACCCAACCTGCGCTGGACAGAAAGCTGGCAATGTCCTCGCGTGTTTCAAACTGCCCGCCGCAGGCCTCCATGACCTGGGTCAGGGCTGAATCGGCAAGGGCCGTCACCGCACAGAGTGATACACCCAACGACAAGGCTGCCATCCTTATGCGGCGGGCAATCGGTTTGGTCATCACGTCAGGTCTCCTCATTCGGCGCAAGATGCAGCAGCATCCTGCGCTCTATTTTCATATAGGCAGGCTTCTCGAGATTGCATGGCGAAAGGAGATGTGCCTTCGCATAACGCGCAGTCCTCAGGCAACCTTGCCTTCAAACGCCGCAGCCATCAGTGCGCGTGTGTATTCGGTCCTTGGCGCATCAAAAATCGCATCCGCGTCCCCGGCCTCAACCACATCACCCTGCTTCATCACCATCACCTTGTGTGACAGCGCGCGCACCACCTTCAGGTCGTGACTGATAAAGAGATAGGCCAGCGCGTATTTTTGCTGCAGATCACGCAGCAATTGCACGATCTGTACCTGCACCGTCATATCCAGCGCCGATGTGGGTTCGTCCAGGATCAAAAGCTTGGGGCGCAGGATCATTGCACGGGCAATGGCAATCCGCTGGCGCTGCCCGCCCGAAAACTCATGCGGATACCGGTCCATCAGGTCAGGGTTCAGCCCCACCTCGCCCATGATTTCGGCCACCATCTCGCGCCGGTTACGGCCCGGTTCTACCCCATGCACACCCAACCCTTCCGAGATAATCTCGGCCACGGTCATACGCGGTGACAATGATCCGTAAGGGTCCTGAAACACGATCTGCATTTCACTGCGAAGCGGGCGCATCTGGCGCTGATTCAGATGGTGAATATCGGTGCCCTGAAACGCGATCCGGCCCTCCGACCCGATCAGACGCATCACCGCCAGCGCCAAAGTGGTCTTACCTGACCCGCTTTCACCCACCACGCCCAGCGTCTCACCCGCTCGCAATGTCAGGGTCGCGGCATTCACCGCTTTGATATGCCCTACCGTCCGCTTCAGCAGCCCGCGATGGATCGGAAACCAGATCTTGGTATTGTCGGTTTCCAGCACGACAGGCGCCTCTGCCGGAACAGCCGCAGGCACACCGGTCGATTCAGCGGCCAGCAGCATCTGGGTATAGGGATGTTGCGGATTGGCAAAAATCTCTTCAGTGGGGCCGGTCTCGACAATTTCGCCATCCTTCATGACACAGACCCGGTCGGCGATCTTGCGCACAATGGTCAGGTCATGGGTGATGAACAGCATCGACATGCCCACATCCCGTTTCAGATCGGCCAGCAGGTCGAGGATCTGCGCCTGAATGGTAACATCCAGCGCGGTCGTCGGCTCATCCGCGATCAAGAGGTCCGGTCCATTCGCCAATGCCATGGCAATCATGACCCGCTGACGCTGCCCGCCGGACAACTGGTGGGGGTATGCATTCAGACGGCTTTCCGCATCCCTGATCCCCACCCGATCCAGCAATTGAATGATGCGTTTGCGCACCTCCGGGCCACGAATGCCCTGATGCAATTCGATACTTTCCGCCAACTGTTTTTCCAGCGTGTGCAGCGGGTTCAGCGATGTCATCGGCTCTTGAAAGATAAAGCTGATATCGTTGCCCCGCACCCGGCGCAGTTCAACCTCATCCGCGCCGACCATCTGCGCGCCGTCATAGGTGATGGACCCGGCCATGACAGCGCTGTCACCCAACAACTGCACCGTCGACAGTGCCGTCACTGATTTCCCCGACCCGCTCTCGCCGACGATGGCAACCGTTTCGCCTTTCTGCACCTGAAAAGACACGCCGCGCACGGCATGTGTCGTCTCGCCATCCTGGCGGAAGGCCACGCGCAGGTCGCGCACATCCAGCAGTGGCGTACTCATCGTTGATCCGTCCCTGTCTTGGCCAAGGTCACCTCTTTGGCAAACGGCAGATCGTCGGTTTCGACCTTGCCGTCGGCCACAAAGGTCTTGCGGGGATCAAAGGCATCACGCACGCCTTCAAAGATGAACACCAAGAGCGACAACATGATCGCGAAGGTGAAAAAGGCGGTAAAGCCCAACCACGGGGCCTGCAGGTTCTGTTTGGCCTGCAATGTCATCTCGCCCAGCGACGCAGATGATGACGGCAATCCAAAGCCCAGAAAATCGAGGGCTGCCAGCCCGCCAATTGCCCCTGTCACCAGGAATGGCAGCATGGTCACCGTCGCCACCATCGCATTGGGCAGCATATGGCGAAACATGATCGTCCGATCACTGACGCCCAGCGCCTTGGCAGCACGCACATATTCCAGATTGCGGGCGCGCAGGAATTCCGCGCGCACCAATCCCGTCAGCGCAGGCCAGCCAAACAGGACGGTGATAAAGACCAACAGCCAGAAACTTCGCCCGAAAATGGCCGTCATGATGATGATGACATAAAGCGACGGGATGCCCGTCCAGATTTCGATAAAGCGCTGGAACAACAAGTCGGTCCAACCACCGCGATACCCCTGCACAGCCCCTGCGATAATGCCCAGAACTGACGCCATTACCGTGACGATCAGGGCAAACATCACGGACAGGCGGAAGCCATAGATAATTCGGGCGACCACATCGCGCTTGGTATCGTCGGTACCCAGCCAGTTCTCACCGCTGGGGGGCGATGGGGCGACGCCGGGGACATCCACGATCGTGTTGTAGGAAAACGGGATCACCGGCCACAGGACCCAACCGGGCTCAAACCCCTCGATATCCACCGTCTCGCCAGCATCAACCGCGGCAATCAATTCCTCTGGCGTGTCAAAACAATCGACCAGTCCGCCCGTGACGATCAGGCACTCGACCTCGACATCCTTGTAACCTGCTTCGGTCGGGAAATCGCCGCCGAAATCCTGCTCGGAGTAAAAGCTGAAGATCGGCATCCGCAATTCATCGCGGTAGCTGACAAGGATCGGTTTGTCATTGGCGATGAACTCCGCCAAAAGCGACAACCCAAACAGGATGCCGAAAATGACAAGCGACCACCAGGCCCGGCGGTTGCGGCGGAAATTGCGCCAGCGGCGCTGGTTCAGCGGGGACAGGAAGGGTCGTTTCGCCATCAGCCCCGCGCCTCAAAATCAATACGCGGATCGATGAACACATAGGTAAGATCGGTCAGAATACCGACCACTAGTCCGATCAGCGAAAACGCAAACAGGGTGCCAAAGACAACCGGATAGTCGCGGGCGACCGCAGCCTCGAACCCCAGCCGACCCAACCCGTCCAGCGAAAACAGCGTTTCGATGATCAGCGAGCCTCCAAAGAAAACCCCGATAAACAACGCCGGAAAGCCCGAGATCACAATCAGCATGGCGTTGCGGAACACATGGCCGTACAGCACCCGGCTTTCCGACAAGCCCTTGGCCTTGGCGGTAATCACATACTGCTTCTTGATCTCGTCGAGAAAGCTGTTCTTGGTCAGTAGGGTCAGAGTGGCAAAGGCGGAGATAGTCGAGGCAATCACCGGCAATGTGATATGCCAGAAATAATCCAGCACCTTGCCGATCAAGCTCAGGTCCTCCCAATTGGCAGATGTGAGCCCTCGCAGCGGAAAGATGCGCCAATAGGACCCGCCCGCAAACAGCACGATCAGCAAGATGGCAAACAGAAAACCCGGGATCGCATAGCCCACGATGATCGCACCTGACGTCCAGGTGTCAAACGGGCTGCCATCGCGCACGGCCTTGCGGATACCCAACGGGATCGACACCAGATAGGCAATCAGGGTGGACCACAGGCCCAGCGTGATGGAAACAGGCATCTTTTCGATCACCAGATCGAAAACGCTGATCTTGCGAAACCAACTTTCGCCAAAATCAAAGCGCATGTAGTTCCACATCATATTCAGGAACCGTTCAAGTGGCGGCCTGTCAAAGCCAAACTCGCGCTCCAACTCCTCGATAAACTCTTTGGGCAAACCCTGTCCGCCCAGATACCCGCTATCCTCACCACCGCCAACTTCGTTGCCACCACCGGCGATCCCCTCAAACACGTCACCGCTGCCCTCGAGCTGGGCAATGATCTGTTCAATGGGGCCACCCGGCACAAACTGGATCAGGGCGAAGTTGACAATCATGATGCCCAGCAAGGTCGGGATCACCAGCAACAGTCGTCGGAGGATATAGGCGCCCAAAGCTAACGATCCTTACTGGAATGCGCCTGCTGCACGCAGGGCCTCGCCTGCTTCTTCGTCATACCACCAGAAATCCAACTGGCCCAACGCGTAGGGAGGCATGTTTTCGGGATGCCTGAACATGTCGTAATAGGCCACTGTGTGCTTGTCCTTGAACCATTGCTGAACCCAGAACCCTTCAGCCCGCAAGGCCCGGTCAAGCGCGTGAACCGCCGGTGTCAACTCGTCCAGCGTCTTGGCCTCAATGACCACCTTCATCAGCTGGTCAATCGCCTCGCTGCGCAAACGCATCAGGTTGCGTGAACTGTCATCTGCCGTTTCAGACCCGTACCACTGGCGCAAGCCACTGCTCGGCTCGAAGGTCATGCTGAAACCATGCCCCACCATATCAAAATCGCCGCTGCGCCGCCGGTCGACATATTGTGACCGATCCACGCGATCCAGTTTGGCATCAACGCCCAGCCGTGTCAGGTTTTCGATATAGGGGTTGATGATCCGGTCGAATGCAGGACTGAAAGACAGGATCTCAAGGCTCAGCGGCTGACCATCCTTCATGCGGACACCATCGTCACCGGCAACCCAGCCCGCCTCATCCAGCAAGGCCGACGCTGTACGAAGGTTGCGACGGTCAAGGGGGCGGTCGGCGGCGCTTGAAGTCGGCGCCATGACAGGCTCGCTTGTCAGGATGCTTTCATCCAGCAACCCGTCATCGACCAAGGGCTGTAGAATGGCCACTTCTTCCGGTGTCGGCACACCTGTGGCTTCCAGATCCGAGTTCTCCCAGAACGAATTGACCCGCTCATAGAGCCCGTAAAACAAGGTTTCATTGGACCACTCAAAATTGAACATCAGGCCAATGGCCTGACGCACCCTCAGATCCTGCCACTTCGCGCGATCCAGATTAAACACAAAGGCCTGTGCATAGCCGATCGTGCCATCGGCAAATTCTTTCTGCACAGCCTGCCCGTTATCGATTGCGGGGAAATCATAGCCGGTCGCCCACTCCTTGGACGAATTCTCGATGCGGAAGGTGTAAGCGCCCGATTTAAACCCTTCCAGGGCAGCAGCCGCATCGGCAAAATACTCGATCCGGATACTGTCGAAATTGATACGGCCCGTATTGATCGGCAAATCCTTGGCCCACCAATTGGGGTTGCGTTCATAAATGATCTGGCGACCAATATCGACGTCACCAAGCACATAAGGACCCGTCCCAAGGAAAGGTTCGACACGGGGTTCATCAAGCCGGGCACCGGTCTCCTCAAACCATGACTTGGAAAAGATCGTGCTGCCACCGCCGGCAATACCGATCACGTCACGGCGCGGGGCCTCGGGGTTGAAGTTGAACTTGACCTCGTAAGGACCAAGAACCTCGACACTGTCGACATAGGTGCTGACGACATTACGATATTCGGCAATGCCCTGCTCCATGAACAGTTCATGGGTAAACTTGACATCCTCGGCGGTCAGCGGGCGCCCATCGGAAAACGTCACATCGTCGCGCAGGTTAAAGATGACCCAATCGCGGCTTTCAGGATATTCCATGGTCGTACACATATAGCAGTAGGAGCCATAGGGATCATCTGCCGTACTGGCCAATATCCCCTCATACGGCAAACCGGGCAACGATGCCGCGACACCCTTGCGCGAGTAGTTGTTGAAGCTGTCAAACGTGCCTTGCGCCCAGAGGGCAATCTCACCACCCTTGGGGGCATCAGGGTTGACGTAATCAAGGACCTCGTTCGGGCCGTATTTCACCTCACCGAAATTCGAATAGGCGTGACTCTCGATAATCGTCTCATGGCCATCCGCCCAAGCGCCATTGGCAGCGATGGCCGCGCCCACGCCGATCACCGATCCCATCAACCAGTATTTCAACCGCGCCACCGTTTGGTGCTGTGCCGCAGCGATGGCTCTGGATCGGGGGCGATACTGCATTACTGTCTCCGGATTGAAAAACATCTGATCGTGCTTACATAAAGTAAATGGATTGTTTCACCGAGTTTCAAGTTGAGTTTACGTGATCACCAAGTGACCACACGATACCGCGCATGAAAAAGCCGCCCGGACCGGGGCGGCTTTGGTTTTCCAGCGATATCGGAACTCAATCGTCCAGACTGTCAAGATAGGCAATTAGGTTCGCCCGGTCCTCGACACTGCGCATCCCGTTGTAACCCATTGCGGTGCCTGGCGCCCAGCTGCGGGGATTCTCCAGGAACCCGTTCAGGTTCTCCGGTGTCCATACATCGGCCACCTCGACCAAAGCGCCGGAATAGTTGAAATCGTCATAAAAAGCGACCTCACGACCAACAACACCATAAAGCGCAGGGCCTGTGCCATGGACACCCGCCTCAAGCGCATGGCAGGACCGGCAGTTGCGCCACAAACCCTCGCCATCGGCGGCACTGGCCGAGGCCATCACAACCGCGAAATCAACCTCTTCAACGACCTCAACTTCGCCATCTTCGCTCTCGACTTCGATCACATAAGCCTGCGCATGGTCGCCATGCCCGTCACCGCTGTGATAGATCAACTCCGCGACCCAGGCACCCAGCAGATAGATCAGCAATGTGCCGCAAAGCGCCCCAACCGTCTTGGTCATCGTCATTGTGTCGAACATGTCGCGTTCCATTCCGTTCAAAGTTTTGCGGTATCTATCCGCTTCCCACGCCGGGTTGCAAGGTGTACTGGCGCGACGAAACGCCCATTTTTGTCGTATCTGACGGGGAGGACACGATCATGTCGCAAAAAATCGCGTTCCAGGGTGAACTGGGGGCTTACGGGCACGAAGCCTGTGCCGCGAATTATCCGGATTATGAGCCGCTGCCCTGCCCTACCTTCACTGCATCGATCGAGGCAGTGCGCAATGGCGACGCCGATCTGGGCATGATCGCGGTTGAAAACTCGACCTATGGGCGGGTCGCTGACGTACACTCCCTTTTGCCCAAAAGCGGGCTGCATATCGTCGATGAAAGCTTTGTGCGGGTTCATATCAATCTGCTGGCGCGCAAAGGGGCCAGCCTGGATGATATCAAGACCGCATTCGGGCATGTGGTGATCCTGCCGCAATGCGCGGGCTTCCTGCGTGAGCATGGGATCACTGGCCGGGTGAAATCCGACAATGCCAAGGCCGCCCGCGATGTCGCCGAAGGTGACGACATGACAATCGGCGCACTGGCCTCGGAACTGGCGGCGGACATTTACGGACTTGATGTGCTCGCCCGCAATATCGAAGACACCGATAACAACACCACCCGGTTTTTGGTCATGGCGCGTGAACCTGATTACCGCAGACGCGGTGAACACGGGATGATGACCAGCTTTGTGTTTCGGGTGCGCAACATCCCCGCAGCGCTTTACAAGGCCATGGGCGGGTTTGCCACCAACGGGGTGAACATGACCAAGCTGGAAAGCTACATGGTCGGCGGCGCCTTCACGGCGACACAGTTCTATGCCGAAATCGAAGGGCATCCTGATGACCGCAACGTGCAACTGGCACTGGAAGAACTGCAGTATTTCACCGATCTTCTGCATGTGATGGGGGTCTACCCCGCCGCCGCCAGACGACGCGAACCCGCAAAAGACTGAGCATGCGGTAAAGGAATTTCTCGAAATTCCTTTTGCACAAAAAAAAACTGGAATTTTTTTGCCTCAGCTCGCCTTGCGGTAAGCGTCCTCGATATCTTCGGCAAATTCCACCACGCGCGCTTTGAACCGCTTGGTCAGTTTCACCTTGGCCAGCTTCATGGATTGCAACAGCAGCCGGGCGGTCAGTGATTTCGCCCGCAGATCCATCGCCACTGCAACACGGGTGCGCCCACGGGACAAGGGGACCAGTTCTACAGTCGTGGCCACGCTCAGCCCATCCGACACCGTATCGATCCGATAATGATGGGGCGGGTCAAGCTCACTCACCGTCGCACGCATCCGGCGCTCCCGCTGGCGAAAGGTAAAGACGATGTCCCAGGACGATCCAATCTGATAGGGTCCGCTATCAATGCGGGTGATATCGGCCCCATGGCGCAGCGCGCGCCGCTCAAACCCGGCAAAATCACTGACCTGCGCAAAGACGTGATCGACCGGGGCCTCTATATCTTCGCGCGTGCTGAATTTCATGTCATCTGCCCCAGTTCGAACACCAACAGTCTAACAAGCCAAACGGTTAATCAAGCCTGTCTGCCAGCCAATTTTGCAGTAGAAAATGGGCAATCGCCCCCTTGCGGGCCGGCAGGATGTCAGGATGCTGCCCGGCAAAGGCCTGCGCCATCTCCTCCCGACTGACCCAGCGGGCATCTTCGATCTCCGCCGGATCAAGGGTCAGCTCTGTGCCCAATGCCTCACCCATACAGCCAAACATCAGTGACGCCGGAAACGGCCAGGGCTGGCTTGCCAGATAGGTCACAGGACCGACACGCACCCCTACCTCTTCAAACACTTCGCGGCGAACGGCGGCCTCCATCGTCTCGCCGGGTTCGACAAACCCCGCCAGACAGGAATACATGCCTTCAGGCCAACCGGGCGACCGGCCCACCAATGTCGCGTTGCCATGGGTGATCAGCATGATCACGACCGGATCGGTGCGCGGATAATGGTGCCCGCCACAGGCCGGGCAATCACGCTGCCAGCCCGCCATCGCCAGCACGCTTTCTGCACCGCAAAGCGCACAAAAGCGGTGGGTCCGATGCCAGCCAAACACCGCTTTGGCCGTCGCGGCCAGTTCCGCATCACGCAGGCTCAGCCGGGTCATCACGCCGCGCAATTCGGCAAAAACCACGTCATCCGGCATCGACGGGTGGTGCTGTTCGGTCCGGTCCAGAAAACTGTCCATCTCCGATGCATCCAGATCGGGCGGTTCCCAACCCGATATATCAGCCGCAAAAATAGCTGACCCACCGTCACGGCCCAAAAGGACCAGACCTTCGCTTGCATCCTTTAGGATAGGGTGGTCCATAGGGACATGGAAAAGACCATCGTCCGCGATCATCGGTTTGCCCCGCCACAACACAATGGATTGACTGTCAGGACGTTTGGCCAAATCCTGTGCCTGGCTGCGCCATTCTGCCGCACGATCAAGGCCGGAGCCACCAAATGTAACTGTTTCAGCAATTTTCATTACGCCGCAATGACATGTCAGCCATCCGAGTTCAAACTTTTCCGCCGTTGGCCCGTGGCAATCACATCGATTCACCTTATAGTTGAAAAATGATCATGAGTTCGCCTGAAGATGAGGCTGTTGAAGTTCAAGGGAGTGACCCGAAAGCGCGTTTGCGTATTCTCGAAACGACTGACCTGCACATGCAGCTGCTGGCCTATGACTACTTCGCCGATCACAGCGACAGCGACACCGGGCTGATCCAACTGGCCGACAGGATCGAAACACTCCGATCCGACCCGTCCTGCACCAGCGTACTTTTTGACAATGGTGATTTCATTCAGGGCAATCCGCTGGCCGATTACGTGGCCAGCAACGGCACGGATGACCAACCGCATCCGATGATCGCCGCCTTCAACACCCTGCAATACGACGCCATCACGTTGGGCAACCACGAATTCAACTATGGGCTCGATATGCTGCGCGCGGCGCTCGCCGATGCCAGATTTCCCGTGACCTGCGCCAATATCCACCAGATCAAGGGTGATGCGCTGGCCCTGCCATATGTCATTCTCGACCGGGATATGCCCTGCGACGACGGCAAGACCCGCACCTTGCGGATCGGTGTCACCGGCTTTGTCACGCCACAAATCACGGTCTGGGACCGGGTCGCCCTGAAGGGTGAGCTTGAAACCGAAGACATCGTCTTTGCGGCAGAGCGGTTGGTCCCGCAGATCAAGGCCGACGGGGCCGACATTATCATCGCGCTCTGCCATTCCGGCATCGGCGCCGCTGATCATTGCGAAACCATGGAAAACGCCGCCGTTCCACTGGCCGCCATCCCCGGCATTGATGTCGTGCTGACCGGTCACACACACGAAATGTTCCCCGGTGATGATCAACCCAGGACCAACATCGTTGATCCGGTCAACGGCACGCTGCATGGCAAACCCGCCATCATGGCCGGGTTCTACGGCAACTGGTTGGGGGTCATTGATCTGCAGCTTGGCTGGCACGACGGATCATGGACCATCCGAAGCCATCAGTCGCGGCTGGAACCGTGTTCAGCCCGCGACAACGGTCCCAGCCCCTTGCAAAAACAGCTCAGCACACATCTGCAAACCGCCCACAGCGCGACGATCAGGCATATCCGGCAACCCATCGCCCGGACCGAGGTGCCGATCCACAGCTACTACGCCAATATCGTCCCTGACCTCACCCAGCAGCTTCTGGCGCGGGCGCAACAGGATTTCATCCGCCGCGTCATGGCCGGCAGCCAGTATCATGCCCTCCCTGTCCTGTCATCGACCTCACCTTTCCGGGCGGGCGGACGGGCCGGGCCAAGCCATTACATCGACATCAGCCCAGGCGCGATTGCGCTGCGTGATGCGGCGGCGATCTATCCTTTTGCCAATACGCTCTGCGGGATCAGGCGCAGCGGGGCGCAGATCAGGCAGTGGCTGGAACGGGCAGCCTCGCATTTTGCCCAGATCATCCCCGGCCAGCATGACCAGCTCATGATCAACCCGCACAGCCCGGCCTATAACAGCGACACGATTTTCGGGCTCAGCTATGAATTCGACCTCTCGCAGCCCGCACATTTCGCCCCTGATGGCAGCGTGATCAACGCACAGGCCGGGCGGGTGCGGGCGCTGAAATATCAGGGGCAGCCTGTGGCAGACAATGACAGCTTCATCGTCGCCGCCAACAGCTACCGGACCCATGGCGGCGGCGGGTTCCGCGGCGCGGTCGAGGCCGACATTCTCTACCAGTCAACCAAATCCGCTCGGGACGTGCTTATCGACTATCTGCGCAGCAACGAAGTTGTGACGCAACCGGCCAGCCACACCTGGTATTTCACCCATCTGCCCGACACCCGCGCCATTTTCCAATCCGCCCCCGCCGCAAGCAAATACACAGCACCCGGCGTCAGCCATATGGGCCCCGGCACAGGCGGCTTTGACCAATACCGCTTCACCTTCTGACCGCTTGCACTGACGCGGGCGGCCCCTTATATGGTCCTTTGAGAGGTTGGCGCGGGCGAGCGCCTCGCCAACCTGGTCAGGTCCGGAAGGAAGCAGCCATAACGAGCCCCGCTTGGGTCGTTGTCCAACCTCTCACCTCAGGTGAAAAAACTCGGCGGTTTGACGTCCAACAATGAATACGACTGCAGCGATTAACACCCACGTCCTGTCAGAGGGGCTTTGACTTCGAACAAATGCAACGCCCGATTAATCTCTCACGAACCCCTGATGGCAATGATCCTGCTAGACGGACTTGGCAAAGGACCCCAGTGTAAGACACTCAAACGATCTTGAATGCAGCGCATTCATCCGATTGCCACTGCGACCGCCGAAATTATTCTCAATGCGGCAAAACCCTGCGATTTTGGTTCGCATCGAATGCATCCGTTTCTACCAGATCAACGGCCCTTGAATTCATGGGCAACAGCCAAACTAACGGCTCAGGAATAGCTTCTGATCCAATTGAACGATTGACCAGTGACGCCCGCCTTCGTTATAGCTGCGAAACACATCCCGTTCGACTGGCGCGGTTTCCTCTGGGATGACCTTCAGTCTCTTCTCATAGTCCAATCGGATTTTCCTGTTTCGCGACATCGGCTGCAAAGCCACTTCATTGAGGACGACCGGACCAGTAATTGTACCAATGTGGTAGGGCGAATAGCCGTTCATCCAGATTTCTAGCTCTCTCTGACATTCAAGATTGTAAAGGGCCTTCAACAGAAAGCTATAGAATAGCTTGGAACCCTGCCGCGCAAACATGATTGAGTTTACGAGGTAATATTCTTCCCGATGTCTGGGCTCCTGCCATCTGCGACGATCTATGAGTACGCCTTCGTAACGACCTAACTCGGACAACAATCTGGATATCTCATCCGTCTCGACCATACCGCAATGGCAATCGACGTACAGACCGCCGTATTCATAGAGAAGCACAAGCCGAGCGATATCGGACTTGGCGGCAGGTATGCTTATCTGCTGATAGAGTTCGAGATGTTTTGCGGCGAGATGCTTTTTCAGCAGGGGCAAGACATCCTGATCGCCAAAAATCCTGAAATTCGAGAAGGATGATTGCCAATGCTCCCTGAAGCCCTCGATTTTTTCACGATCTTCTCCTGTCCAATACGCAAAAGCATGACCCGAATGCCCGGCAGTAATCATCCTCTTTCTGGGTGCTTTCTTTCTATGCTTGAATGGAATTTTCATGAATAATTTCAATTATTTAACCTGCCAGCCATTTGCCGGCCATTCGCGATTCTACAAGGCTGAGCCGCATCATTAGATAGGCAACTCTGGCGCAGTAATCTTGCCACTCACCCTTATGTCGATATCGGCCGCCGACCACTCAATAAATCAACCGGCAGCAGATGCGTTGTCAAGCCACCCACATCCATCACACTGCACTCACACATCTGTTACACCGCTGCTTGCGCCCGCAAAACCGCCCCAATAATGGACAATGCATGTCCGGCGCTTTGGCTACACACCTTCGGCAAGTAAAGCCGCCGCCAGCCATGTGGGCCCCGGCACAGGCGGCTTTGACCAATACCGGTTCACCTTCTTACCGCTTGCACTGATGCCGGCGGCCCCTTATATGGAAACTTGAGAGGTTGGCGCGGGCGAGCGCCTCGCCAACCTGGTCAGGTCCGGAAGGAAGCAGCCATAACGAGCCCCGCTTGGGTCGTTGTCCAACCTCTCACCTCAGGCGAATGTGCCAAAGGCAAGATCGCCGTCAGGGACAAAGCGAGAAGGTAACGCCGTTTGGCAGTGGCCCGATCGGACCCGACAAAATCCCCCCATTCAATAGCAGCAAGCGAAAGCGCCCTCCCTCCTCCTCGGTTGCATCCCTACACAACCTGACCGATAGATTGTACCGGACCGCCAAACTAGAAGGCCAGGAAACACGATGACCGCACCCCTCATGGCCATGGTCCTGCTGGAACACCCCCTGATCCTCGATCAGGCCGCAGCGGAAGCTGTCATCGCTTCCTTCCCGGCCTCCGCCAAGGCAAAGCTGCATGCTGTCAAGAAGGAAGGCACCTCGCTCCAGATCACCTTTGACGACATGAAATTCACCGTGGTGTCGGTCGCCGAACCCATGGCGCTGCGGGATTTTGCCAAACAGTTTTCACAACCATCGGGTCGGGCGTTCGAGCCGATGATCGCGGCGCACCGGGCC
>NZ_JBKQXN010000152.1:0-2338 GCF_046762905.1 Yoonia sp. R2-816
CAGATCCAACCGGCAGCACACTTTCCCCATAGACACCGCCAACCCCCGCGGCTTCCACCCTGAGAGATTTTTCAACGCGGGCCACCCTTACGGCCAAGCTGAGACCTCGCGCCATGGCCCGCATCAGAAAATCTTCATCAATTCGGACCTTGGCCTCATGATGGGCGAAGGTCGGGTGCGTGGGAAATACCGGACTTGTGCTGTCAGTGCTTAGGGCAGAATTTATGTAGCATTCAATTTGGTAGTTGCGGTCGCATCTAAGCGTTCCAAATCATCAACAATGTGAAGCCAAGTAAGCCGATTCGCTTCGTGTGCATGTACGACAGGTGCCAAATCAGCCGCCTGATCAATAACGCCAATAGAAATGTAGATTTGGTTCGGCAGATATTCGTAACGGCCTGCCAATGAGGAACCGCAATTATCACAAAATGATCTGGTAACACCGGGGTTGACGGTAACGTTTTTCCCCTCGTTTGGCTCAAAAGTAATCGCGTCATCGTCAAAGGCAGCAAAGGCAGCGACGGGTCCACCGGTCGCGCGGCGGCAGTCTTCGCAGTGGCAATAGGCGACAGTCAGCGGCTTCGACGCGCTACGAAAAGTGATTGATCCGCAGTAACATCTTCCAGTGATCTTGTCGGTTGAGGCAATAGACATCAGAGCAGTATCCTCACTTAGCTCGAAGCTGTCAATTTGGGCTTGTGACTTTGACTGGGCTTTGCATGAAGGTCTGGTTTGGCTCAAATAGCAGCGAAAAAGTACAGTTCCGAACTGACTTGAACGGCCATCAAATGGTTGATCAATAGCCAAAACATTCAGGCGAAATGACATGGTATTTAGTTGGTGTTTTGTGAAGTGATCTGCTGTCCACCAATCCGATAAAACAAGATGATTTAAGCATCCCAAGCAGTATCGAATACATGATTTTTCTCCTATGAAGCTGTCGTTTTTCTAGCAGGAAATCTGAGGTGTCCGGTGACGATTGCGACACCCGCAAAGATCATCAGAAGACCGATGATCAGTGTTGGCGAAAGGGCTTCGCCAAGGAGCAGGACACCTAAGAGAACGCTGAATCCCGCCCGCATATAGCTCCCTGTCGTGACGCCGAGTGGGCCGAGGGTTCGGACCAGACGAAAGTAGATCGCCATTGCGATTGCTGTCGAAAACACACCCATAGCGACAACAGCGGCGATAGCCGGAGCGGTCGGGGCAAGGCTCAAAGGATCATCCACCCAAAGCGAGACAGGGAACATCAGCAATGCAGCAAACGCCATGGAACAGGCTGCCGTTAGCACAGGCGGTTGATCAGAAAACCGTTTGGCGTAGATCGCGGCAACAGCGTAGCTCAGACTGGCACCTGTAATCGCAAGTTGACCAAGGACAGAATTCTCTTCGCCTGCCAAAGCTGCAGGTCCCATAATGACCAGCACACCTGCAAATCCCAGGAAAATGCCGGTGATCTGCGGCGCTCCTGCGGTTCGATCCCGCAACAGAAAGAAGCCGATGAGGAAGACAAACAGTGGAGGCGTCGTATTGAGAAGCCCAGCAAGGCCGCTGTCGATGTATTTTTGGCCCCAACTGATGAGTGTGAAAGGAAGCGCACTTTGCAGGATACCCTGTAAGAGTAGCGCGCCCCATCTTGCCGGGGATCTGGGAAAGGTGACACCGCGCCAGAACGCAAACAGCATCAATAGCGATGCGCCAATTGCAAGCCTGCCAAAAACGATTGTAGCAGGCGGAATTGTATCTATCGCCACTTCGATGAGCGTGAATGAAGCCCCCCACAAGAATGATAGGATTACCAACAGGCCGATTTCGAGGAACGTGTTCTGTGAGGGTTGAGACATGAGATACCTTTGAGTTTTCTCAGATATCGCATTCAAGCCACGAATAGGCTGGCTGGAATCGGACACCATCCCCCGATCAGGTCCGATTCCAGCTAGACGTAAGGCCGCGTCTTACGCGACAAGAGAGAATGGACGACATATTGCCAATCTTTCCTGACGCTGAAACCTGTGACCGTGCAAGGATTGCGCGTGATAAATCATTCGATGGTTTGTTTTTCTCCGGTGTCAGGTCCACAAAGATTTATTGCCGCCCCGTCTGCCCTGTGCGGCCAGCCAAATCCGTCAATGTCAGGTTCTATCCGACCGCAGCGGCGGCGGAACGCGCCGGGTTCCGCCCTTGCCTGCGCTGCCGACCAGAAACGGCACCCGGCAGTCCCGCGTGGCTTGGGACAGCGACCACAGTGGGACGTGCATTACGAATGATCGAAGATGGGTTTTTAGATGCAAACAACGTCAATGATCTCGCAGATAAGCTCGGCATCGGATCACGTCAC
>NZ_JBKQXN010000153.1:0-379 GCF_046762905.1 Yoonia sp. R2-816
CTCGCTGAACCGCATGGGTATTCGCACCGGTCAGGACAAAACCTGGAATGCCAAGCGCGTGTCCTCCATACGGCGCGTGAACAACATCCACGGCTACCTCTCCGCTGACAAGGACAGCCCGTGGCGCACCATGTCTGAGGCTGCAAAAGAACTCGGTGTGACCAATCATGTGATCCGCAGGCTGATCAATGACGGAATACTGCCCGCAAAACAGGTTGTTGATGGCGCGCCTTACCAAATCAGGACCGAAGACCTACAATCTGATCAAGTAATACAAGCACTACGCCGCAAAAAGCGCCCGTGTCGCACACAAAGCGACCAGCAGCTTTCAATGTTTACAAGCACTTAAAAAGGGGGTGCATAATGACCAACCGTTCGC
>NZ_JBKQXN010000154.1:0-13737 GCF_046762905.1 Yoonia sp. R2-816
TCCATGTGGATCGGGCAACGTCGTGATGGTAGTCTTCGTCATGTGGCATATCCTTTTCTCAAATGAGAATTGCGGCGCGTCAACAACGCCATGATATGCCGCCCCTCAGGGGCTATCACCAACTTTCAGCTATATCTCACACGCTTGAGGCCTATTGTGCAGATGAACCGCTTGAGGCACCATCAAACGAAGTAACATTTGAAGTACTCGACAGTGTTATCCAAAACATACCATCGCTGCTAACAGATCTTGAACAGGATTACGGTAAGATAGGAAATTGCGTCTGGGCAGCACAGGCACAGAGTGCAGATTTCGCAAGAGCGTTTATCAATAGCCTAAAAGCCGACTTAGAAGGCGCAGCGTCGACGGACGATTTTGTAAGCGGACTATCGTTGATTTCCTTGGATAGACGCGCCGTTGACTGCTATGCGACTACTGATGCTGATCCGGACGAGAGAATTTGTGAAGCCGCCATTGCCGCCGCCTGGGGCGCACACAAAGTCCCAAATGAAGAACGTGTTCTGTCAGTGATGTCAAACTGGATTTTTGCAAACCAAGTAGAAAGCGCCAGTAAGTGTAGTGTCTGGATCTGCGACGAGGGGTGCCTAGATCAACTACCCCGCATGGAGTCGGAAGAGATGGCGCAACTGATCAGAGCGATGGCGATTTCCGGCCCGTCTACAGCCAGCGATCCGTAGAGCGCTCCCTCTCGGGAGCGCAACAGCTTTGATAGGCCAGCGCGAGTTCTTGCGATGGCGATATTGGGTCCCATTATCATTACCTTTTGACAAGACAGGTACGGCTGCCGAGTTCGCCAATCCCGGCCAGCCGACAATAAAGTTTCTTAATGGTCCAGCATGCACTGTCACAATGGTCATGTTACCGAACGGAATCTTCATACACATTCAATTCGGAGCGTGGTAAGTTGGCCCTATGAGCAAGAGCACCGCACAAAAGAGATCGGCGACCGCAGGACGCTTCGTGACCAAGCCTTTAGGCAAGGGCAAGGCCACCAAATTTGCCAAGGTTGAGGGTGTAACGACCAGTTCGAAATCTGCCAAAACACTTAAGACCTATTCCGATCGCGGCCTCAAGGGTGACGCACTTCGTTCGGCGATTACCGGCTCCTTCACCAACAAAAAAGGGAAATGAGCCGGTACGACGTCACTGAGGATCCCCTCTGTTACCCCGGCACCAACGTTCTGCGGAACAAGGCCGAGCTAACCGATCAGGACGAGCTTGATCAGTTCGAGCAGCTCATGTTCTTGACCAGGTCTGAGGAGCCGCTGCCTGAAGGTGCTCTCGACTATGCGCACTATCGAGCGATCCATCACCACTTCTTCCAAGACGTCTACACGTGGGCAGGACAGCCGAGACAAGTTCGAACCGCTAAAGGTGGGAATTGGTTCTGCTATCCAGAGTACATCGATGCCGAGATGAACCGGATCTTTCGCGAACTCTCTGAAGAAAACCACCTGGCCGATACTAGCAGTCTTCAAGACTTCGCTGAGCACGCAGCCCACCACATCGCTGACATCAACGCCGTCCATCCATTTCGCGAGGGTAATGGGCGTTGCCAACTCATTTTGCTCGATATCCTCATGCAGGTCGCCGGCCTAGAGATGATCGAGGAAAACATAGAGGAGGACGAGTTAATGAACGCCATGATATCAAGCTTCGCCGGGGATGAAGCTCCTCTCGTCAACGCGATCATCAAGATGGTAGGCTGAATCTGACGAAGTCTACAGGCGCATTCCACCATTGTGACCAGCCTACCAACCGCTCTGGCGATGCGCGAAGTAACGATAGCTGGAAATTATCGTGAGGGCCCTGCCCTGCAGTCGAGTCCCCTACTCGGAAGGAAACGATAACCGAGAAATATCATCACTGTCTTTTCTAATCGTGAGCTGACCTTGGTGACGCTTGCGGCTTACGGCTGATCTGAGCCCAACCTGTAAATTCGATCTTTTTTGCTGTGCGCGCACGCAGCACGAAAAACTCTGCACTTGCTTAATGAACGATGCCGCAGGGCAGCGGAGAAACCAGCCTTTCGTACTGGTCGCAGCGAATTTGAGCCAACTGCAACTGGCGTTCGATGCAGCGTGTCTAAAGACCGTTTGATACGAAGAACCCAATGAACGCGATCGCATTCATCGACACATGGCCGATGATTGGCCATCCAATTCTATTGGTCCGCGCCACCAGAAATGCCCAGAACGCGCCCATTGCAAATGTGCCACCAAGTAAAGCCAAAGGGCCGCCCGGATATGTAATCCTGTATGCGAAAACCAAGGGCACATGCCACGCAGCGAATAATCCGACACCAAAAGCCTGGAACCATGGATCGCCCTTACCCTGTTCGAAGAAGGCGCCGCGCCAGGCAAACTCTTCAAGAACGCCGTTCACGGCAGCAAATAAGAGGGCACTCACTACAGCAAGTACAGAAACTTCATCTTCTAAAAGGGCAAAGCTGGATATTGCAATGACGACGATCTGCAGCGCAACGCACCAAGGTATCCATCGGCTGGAACCAACATCCAAGGCATATGCACCGCAGCTTCTTAGGCGCTTCGTGAAATAGAGTGTGATCGGAAGGCAGAATCCCAGCCAATAGACTAAGAAACAGGTCAAAAATCCGGGCAGTGGTCCCATGACCCGTGTAAGCAATGGAACCAACACAGACATCGATACTATGAGACTGCCGACCGACCAGAGTAATTGCCTGCGAGGATTGGAAAACCAATTCAACATGCAGATGTCCCCTTTGCCATGTTAGACCTGCAACGCAAGGACCTGATTGTTTGTTCCGTTTTGGTTTGACACGGCGGCACGGAACCTTCCCGTGTCAAGTTCAGCCGCCATAGCGGAGTCAAATCCCTCGTTGCGCCCATCGTGCCAAATCGCTTCGCCCGGTTTGACAAGAATACCAAGCCCTGAATGCGGGGCCATCGGCGTGATCATCCGCTGCGCCAAGGGAACAGGTAGAATTGCGCCACGGGCACCGTTTAGAGAAAGCAAAATGGCCTGCAAGATCTTCACCAAATCTGTGGCTGTGGCCCAAAGCCCTGCGGCGGCGCTCTCGGGATGTCTTCGATATCCACCTGGGAGAGGCTGACCGTCTGGCAAAGCACCATGAGCAAACGCCCTGCGAGGCACCAGATCAAAGGTCGTCCGATGTGCCCCGATTGGCCCCAGGACCTCTGCCGCAACGTATTGCCCAAAGCTAAAGCCTATGATGTCTTCAATGAGGCATTGAAGCACTGTTGTTCCGCCGCCGCTATAATCAAAACGCTGTAACCACCTGCGGCGCGCCCGCACGGCACCAGAATTCGCTGGAGGGCGACCGGCCAATAAATCGAGCAGATCCGGGATATCGTCGTCGGGCCCATAGCCTTCGAAACCTTGAATTGTGGTGCCGGCAATATGAGACAGCAATTCGGCGATGGTCGCTCTGTCACCTCTTGGGCCTGGCAATTGCCACCGCTGCAGATACTGGTTTGCCGGGCGATCAAGCACGAGGTGCCCGTCGCGGACCAGTGTCAGAACAGCCAGCCCGGTCACTGTTTTTGAGCATGAGGCCACTTGGAACAACGTTCTTGAGCTAACTGGCATCCCGGGTGCGGCCATACCGCCATGGATTTCTGCTATGCCATCAACTGAGGTCTCGGCGACTTGATATCCGGGTGTGTCGCCCGCTGAGAGCTGTGATAACGACATACTGGGGAATGAGGAAACGAGCGCGGCAGTGCCTGCGACCGTAAAGGTTCTTCTATTCATCGCGATTGCTTTCTTCCCAATGCGGACTTAGCTCTCGGAGCAGGTGAGGCCCCGGATGCCAGTCATTGGATAAGCTCAGATGAGTTGGGGGTCGCCCATCCCTGTAGGGTTAGACAATTGTGGGACGCGAAAGGTAGCTCAGTGTACATCGCTTTTTTGCGGGGTCTCGCCCAATCTGACCACCCTCGACGTTCGAAAGATCGAGCAGACGGGAAATCCGCGCCTGGCGCGCGAAGAACGCAGAAACCTCATCATCCTGAACCGTTCTAGTGGCTCTGTTTCAGGACGAGGCCGCTCGCCGAAAATGCCTCATTGCCGATCAACTTTCCTTTGCGCCGCTCGGTGACCCGAAACCCTTCCGAGACATAGAGCGCCTGTGCGGGTAAGTTGCCTTCCAGCAAATCGATCTGCATATCCCCATTACCCAATGCCACAGCGTGCCGCAGCAATGCGCGACCTACACCGCACCGGTGAAAGGCGGGGTCGACATAGAGCCAGGTCAGTTCGGTTTGACTAAAGGCGGCGAAACCCGTGACGACACCATCCAACTCCGCAACTGTAAGGTGGTCATCGAACAGGCCTTCGCTGTCATATGTGTCTTCAAGTGATCGGAACGCATCCACCCCCACACAGAGCGCCAGTTCGTCCCGCCTAGCGGCATCGTGGATGGCGCATAAGCGTGGCCAGTCCGCTTCAGCATAAGGTCGGATTTCTATTCCTATGACAATATCTGTCACTTTGGCCCTCCGGAGATCGGTCTTGCTACACTGAACGATTGAGACTTCGATTTGGCGTTTTTGTAGGCGGTCGGCGTCATGCCGGTGGCGCGCTTGAACGCCGAATAAAATGAAGAGCGGGAATTGAAGCCGACCTCGTAGGCGATTGCCAAGACGGTTGTCTCCCCTGCTTCTACAAGGGGAATGGCTTCCTTGACCCGCCAGCCATTCACAAACTCAAAGAACGATTGACCGAGATTTTCATTCAAAGTCTGAGAGACGTAATTGAGCGACACTCCAACATGCGCCGACAAGGTGCTAAGCGTCAGATTGGTATCTCGGTACAGACGGTCCTGTTGCATCGCGCGCTGCAACTTTCGGGCAATGCGTTCCGATTGGGCGGCACCAAGGGCACTCTTTTCATATTTTTTTCCTGGCTGGTCTGTGGCCTCGTCCAATGTCTTGGTGGCGTGTTCCAATTCTGGGGACGGGCGTAAGCCCCATAGCGCCAGCGCCGCCACGATGATCAGAACCAAAAAGCTGTCAGGCAGAGGGCCGATGGGGTCTTGCCCGCCCAAAAGGATCAGGATTTCCCCAGCCATGGTTTGCAGGATGTAGGAGCCCATTGCAAATGCGAGGATCGCCACCCAGCGCAATTCCAATCCTTCCGTGCTGGCAAAGTGCTGTTTCAGGTGCGCGATATGCTGAGCTTGGGTCCTTGCGATCCAGATGACATAGCCCGCCCATTGCAGCACAAGTGCGACAGTCAGAAGCGTGAAACCGTAGTGCAGGAATGCCAAACCGAACAAGGGCGCTTCAGTCGAGCTGTCAGAGTACCATGCTTCTCGTGTGACCTCGGGAAGGGTCATGACCACAACCGAAAAAACCAGGACCACTATAGGCAGGAAAAAATGTCGAACCATCGACGCACCGTCCCCAGGGCGCTCCCGTGTTCCTGTTAGCTCTCGCACATACAACAAGAACAGCGGCATCAGGCAGAAATTGGCAACAAAACTCATTAGTTCAGTCCCATCCCGGATGATCTGTGGCATTTCAAGGGTTAATGCGAACGCCAAGCTGTCGATCTCGCTTATCGCGAATGCTGCGAAAAACATGGCCAACGTTGCGCGCGGCGGGACACTCCATCTCTGAGACCAGCTTACCAGCGCAGCAAGGACCGTAACGGCAAAGGTGGTCGCTACTGTTGCAACAAGAAGAATATCAGGATCAAAGGTCATTGGTTAATATAACCCAAGTAGCTGCGACGAACTTGCCTCAACGCCTATCGCGAAGCCCATTCCGTCTCAACGGTTTCAGCGCTCGATTGTGTCCGCGCCGTTCGGGCCGGACATCGAACTTGGTCATTCGGACGACGGTTCGGCCAAAAAATGTCATCTGCAAGTGAATGGGCGCTAACCCCGAAACCTACGATAAGGATGATTTCCGATGTCATACACCATCTTGCCCACCTGTGACACTCTGGATAGGGCAAATGCCCCGGCGTCTGCGCTAGCGCGGTTCGATACGGTTTGGCTTCACGGCGCTGGACTGGCGGGCGACACTTGGCGTCCGATCACAACAGGGTACCCCCGCGCATTGACGCCTGACCTGCCCGGGCACGGGACCACAGCATTGGTCATGCCGCCGCGCGTCGAAACATATGCCGACGCGCTGTCTGAGCTGGTGCCGCAGGGTGCCGTGTTAATTGGCCATTCGCTAGGCGGCATGGTAGCGTTGGAACTTGCGGCCCGGCTGCAGGATCGGATCAAGGCACTCATCCTGATCGAAACCGTTCCGACGGTGCGTGACCGTCTTACGGGGCGGATATCAGCAAGCCTTGCGTCCAAGCTTTTCCGGTCTATCCCGACGTCATGGCTGGCTTGGCTTTCCGGCCTTGGTGAGAGCCCAACGACCCGCGCAGAGCTTCAACACCAGATGGCGCGAACAGACCGTGCGCGCATCGCTGCGGCCCTGGAAGCCTCAGCACGTTATGATGGGCGTCCGCGTCTGGCTCAAATCACTGTCCCAACACTTCTGATCGTTGGAAAGAAAAACACGGCCACCCATCACGGTACTGCGCTCATGGCCGAGCGCATCCGCGAGGCTAAGCTATTGAGATTGCCTGGCGGGCATATGTTGCACACCGACAATCCAGTTCAGTTGCGGCGAAGCATAGAGGATTTTCTGTGCCGATCCGTGCCTGACTAGACTGGCCCTTACCACTTCAGAGTCATTGGCAGGTTCAAGAGCCGGGGTCGTGAACAACGCTCTGCAAAGAGGCATGCCGTTGTCCGAGCGTTTTGAACGCTACACGGCAATTGCACCCACCAACGATGAGCTAAACCCGACTCTTGCCAGAACCCAAAGATGGTTTTGCCCTATCGACGAGGACAATTTGACAAGGCATCTTGCAGTTCACCGACCTCTTTGCCGATAGGATCAGACGACAGGCTCCAGCCAATACCTCACATGTCATGCGTTCAAACCACGCACAGAGGTAACCAATGGTCCTTCGAGAAGAATTCTATTTCCGACCCAGCACTGGCATGGCCTTGCTTATCGTCCTGATGGTTCTGGGTGGCTGCTCAACATCCAAGCCTCACGTATACGATCCCATCCATGAGATCGAGTATCGCTATAGCACCACAGGCCCCTACCCGGTGACAAGGATTGCGATTCCATCCGTTTTTAATCAACCGGGCGGAACCGCATATCTTCCAGACGAGCACCATGGTCAGGCACCGCTCGTCATCTGGCAAAATGGAACCGGTGAACCCATCAACACTTATGATGCCATTGCACGGCACCTCGCCTCGTGGGGGATGGTCGTCATTGGAAGCAACGATCGCCAAATGGGATCAGGTCAGCGGGCGATCGAGTTGCTGAAGGATGCGCAGCTTTGGTCTGCTACACCCGACAATCCCTTTTTCGGCCGTATCTCAGCCAACAAGTTTGCGTTTGTTGGATCGTCACAGGGTGCTGTCAGCTCAATCAATGCGCATACTCAGTTCACTGAGGGGCGCGGGGCGGCAGCCTTGGCGATCCACGGCACTCCCTCACAAGAGGCGATCGATTTCTTTGGTTTGAGCCTCAGCTATGACGCCAGCACAGTCACCGCGCCCATTCTGATTTTGACCGGAACCGAGGACGAATTCATCTCTCCGGTTCGGTTGAACCAAGCGATCTTCAACTCCCTAGCTGGCCCTGGTCTGCGGGTGTTGGCCGTTGCAGACGGCGCGGATCATATCGAGTTGGCAGATGATGCCGGGCGCTTCCGGGGCTATTTGACCGCATGGTTGGCTTACCATCTTCTGGGTCATCCCGAGGCCGCACAAGCGTTCATTGGTCGTGCTGAAATTGTTTCAAACTCAACATGGAGTCTGACCGATGTGTCGCGATAGTGCGTGCGCCCGCTGCATACGCAGCCCGCGGACGGGTCAAGGGTTGCGAGCTCACTTTCCTTCATGGTTTCACCAACTGCTGACGCTCGGCATCAGTCTGCTCCCGATGGACAATTCATCAGGCAGGCCGCGTGTGTTGCGCTTTTGGAGGGACCTAACGCCAAATCAATCAAAACGACTGTTGGAGACTAAAATGAGGTTCCTTATGCTTATGATCTGCCTGTGTTCGGGTCCAAATGCGGGGGCTGCAAACGCAGCACCCTCCATTGACGGCGTTTGGCAATCGGATGGATATGGCTTTCTCTTGGAAATTCAAGGTGAGAGCGCTCGCTTGTTCAGCATCGGTGACGATTTCTGTATCGCCGAGACTGATGCGCTGGTTCCAATGGGGGATCTATTGCCTGGGGTTGAGTTCCAGACTTCGAGTGGTGGTCAATGGCTGACCATTCGGTCCTCGGTGGAGCCACATCGGATCAGTGCGCACCGACGGCTATCATTGCCGCCGCGCTGCGCAACACAAACGCCGGTGGATGCGGTCGCGGTCTTCGACGCGTTTGTAGGCTTTTTTGACCACAGCTATCCCTTCTTCTCACTCCACAACGTCGATTGGCCAACCCACGTCGCGGAGGCACGACAGCGAGTCCATGTCACCATGAGCGACCATGCGCTGTTTGACGAATTGAGTGGACTGATCGCACCAATCCGGGATGGGCATGTTGCTTTGATCGCCGAAATCGACGGCACTGGGCACGTATCTTCACCGGGACGGGCCCGAATTCTGCAGAACCTGCGACAAAACGCGCTAGCTGCGGGAGAAGATCCAGTTGCAGCCACACGTGCATTTCGGGAGGAGTTTTGGTACAAAAGTGTTCAGGCAGACATCCTTGACGACAAAGGTCACATCGTTGGGAACGACCTTATTCAATATGGCATGCTCACGGAGGAGATTGGCTACCTCGCTCTCGCTGCTCTCGACGGATTTGGGCCGGACGAGGCAACCCCCGAAGAAAACCTAAGGTCGACGCGTACTCTGCTCGATGAGGTCATGATTTATTTCGCCGCGCGCGGGGCGCATTCGATTGTCCTTGATCTAAGCCTGAACTTTGGCGGCAGCGACTACATCGCCCGAGAGGTGGCAAGCCGGTTTCTACATCAGACTACGTTCGCGTACACGAAATTCGCGGGGGACGCGGATACCCCCATCTTGACGCGCGTTTCAATCGCGCCAAGTACAGGTGTTCGATTTGAAGGTGATGTCGCGCTTCTGACCAGCAATGTGACGGTCAGCGCTGCTGAGGTCCTAACACTTGCACTCAGAACGCAACACCATGTCTCACATTTTGGCGAGGCGACACGCGGTGCCTTCTCAGACGCGTTGTCGCGCAGCCTTCCCAATGGATGGCAACTCAACATGTCGAACGAGATCTACCTCGACCCTGAGGAACGTCATTGGGAAGCCGTCGGCATTCGCCCAGACGTTGAACGACCCGTTTTTCAGGTTACGAACCCAATCGAGAGCCACAAACAAGCGATCCAACTGCTCCTGCAAGACGCATCTTGGTTGAAAGGTTCATGGCACTAAGGCGTAACAGTTCCGGGTTTCAATCACTTGGTCTTTCTTTATCGAGATGTCTGAGCAGATGGACATTCAGTCTGCTCATCGCCGTCTCGCTAGCCCTTGTGCTTTGGTGGGCATCACACGATGTGGCGCGCATTGTGTCCGTGAGTGTGACGGAGCCCGGCGCTTTGCAAACAAGTGAATCGTTCAGCAGATCAAGCATCTTCTGGCCCAAGTATCATGATGACGGCGCGGCGGTCACCGCGGTTGCGGTCGGGCCAGAAGGCAGCGTCTACGTCCTGCACCGCACAGATCGTGCCTTTAGCGGTGACGCAGCCCTTATAGCTGAACCTGTGATAGTCCGGTTGGATGCTGACACAGGTGACGTCTTGGCAAGTTTCGGCGCCTCAATGTTCGCCAGCCCCCATGGCATGTCGGTTTCTCGCGACGGAACGATCTGGGTAGCTGATACAACCCTCAACACCATCACGCACCTTGATCAGCGCGGTAATCTGATCCGGCGTTACGGCGACCAATATCCATTCTATCTCGAACCATTGCTGCGTCTGCGGAACGTCTTTCCGCGGTTGCCCATTCCGATGACCGACACCACTTTCGCAAGGCCCACGGATGTTACCCCGCTGGCCAATGGCGCATTTGCAGTTACAGACGGATATCGCAACTCAAGATTGGCCGTGTTTGATCAGGACGGAAACCTTGTTTGGCAAGTTAACCGCCATGGCTCTGACCTCGGTGAATTCCACCTGCCTCACGGAATTGGGTCAGATGATCAGGGCCGCGTTTACGTGGCTGACCGTCGCAACGCCCGGGTGCAAGTTTTTGATGCCGATGGCAGCCTATCAGATGTAATCGAGGGCAGTCAGATCGGGCGTCCATTTGGTGTAGAGATCGGTCAAGATGGCTGCATCTATGTCGCCGACGGCGGCGATGGGCTCGATGTCGCGGGGGAACAGGTTCAACAAGGGACCCGTGCTGGGTTCGCCGTTCTTGGCGACGATGGCCAGCCGAAACTGCATTCGGACGCTGCCAATTTCGGACAACCCCAGTTTTGGCTGCCGCACGACATTGCCGTCGGGCGCGATGGACGGGTCTACATAGCTGATACTTATGCCAAGCGTGTTGTCGTCGTCGACATCTCCACCGTCTGCCATGATGAAGCAAAATAGCGAGGTTTGGGTGCCATCAGCCTAATTTTTCCATGCCAAATGTACTGGCCGATAGGTCGAGACGACACGGCAAAGCTAAATCGGATGCATGCAGGTGAAGAACGTCGCAAATCGAGAAGCTGGGAGCCCCTATGCCAAGAATAAAGATACCTACGCCCGGCAGGTTTTTGATCAGCCGTGCCGCCGCAATCTGCGGAATGATTGCGCTGCAAAGCCAAGCACCAACAGCCGCGCTTGGTGCTGAGAACAGCGAAGGCGATGACTCTATTCAAGATTTCCTTTTTCTTGGTGGGGCTGCTGTAACAGACTATATTAACATCGTTCAGCGGCCAGACATTGAAGGCATTCAGGTCGTTTACAGCTGGCGACAGTTGGAGCCCGAAAAAGGGCGCTACGACTTCTCCAAGATTGAACGCGACCTCGCGATCGCTGAGGCCGAAGGCAAATTGTTTTTCTTACAACTTCAAGATCGGTTTTTCTTGCCAACCGCCAGGAACGTACCCGACTATCTGATGACCGAACCGATATATGAAGGCGGGATCATTCAGCAACGCGACAACGCTGGCGAAGGCGAACCCGAAGGGTCTGGCTGGGTCAGCCGTCAGTGGCTCCCTTCGGTTCGAGAACGTCATCAGGTTCTGGTCACTGCTCTCGCGGAGGCTTTCGATGGCAGGATCTACGGGCTAAATCTACCGGAAACCGCGATAGAGCTCGGCGAAACACCACAATCGCACACGTTCTCCTGTGATGGCTATTTCGAAGGTCAGATGGAGAACTTGGCCCATGCCCGTGCAGCCTTCGAAACGACGCTCATCGTGCAATACGTCAATTTCTGGCCCTGTGAATGGAACAACGATCAAGGCTACATGTCCCGCATCTTCGAATTTGCCGCCGCGAATGACATCGGTCTTGGGGGCCCAGACATCATTCCGCATCGGAGGGGGCAAATGAAGAATTCGTACCCGTTCTTCAATCAGTACAAGACCCAGCTATCTGTGATTGCCATGGGCGTTCAGCAGCCAACTCTCACATATGAAAATCCCAAAACTGGCAAGGCATTCACCGAAGAAGACTTTCGCAACTTCGCGACCGACTACCTTGGCGTCGACATCATATTCTGGACTGTGGAGGCCCCATGGCTCAGGCCCTAAAAAAAAGATGAGGAAGAAAAACGTGCTTTCGAGAAGTTTTAAGAACGTGCTTGGTGGAACGGTGATCATCGCCCTGATTTGAGTCAGTGATGTTTGGGCAAAAGAAATCGTCATCACGATTGATGACGCGCCAACCGGGGTCAGCCTCATGTTAACTGGCGATGCTAGGACTGATTTGATAATCTCTGGCCTCGCCGCATTAAACGTGTCCTAAGCAATGTTCTTTGTGAAGACCAACAACATAAATGACGAAGCAGAAATAGCGCGATTGCGCGCCTATTTGGACGCCGGTCACGTCTTGGCGAACAACACCCATACCCACCCTTGGCTGCGCGACACAAAGGTAGAATCATATCTGGCTGACATAGACCAAGCACAGGACGTTTTGTCGAACCTGCAACTTGTGTCTGCACCTTACTTCCGGTTCCCATATCTTGATGAAGGCTCAAACCGAGATAAGCGGTTGGCTGTTGTGGAAGGGCTTGAGTCACGGGGACTACAAAACGGCTATGTAACCGTCGATACTTATGATTGGTACATGCAGGCGTTGTTGGAAGAGGCTTTGGCATCAGACCAAGACATCGACACGAATTGCTTGAGTAAGGTCCATGTCGATGTGCTGATGGAGGGCATCGCGTTTTACGACGATCTCGCGCATTGAGTGCTCGGCCGCTCACCCAAACATGTACTGCTGCTCCACGAAAACGACTTGACCTCAATGTTTCTTCCGACCCTTGTGTCTGCTCTGCGCAAGGAGGGCTGGGATGTTATTCCAGTGCAATCAGCTTATACTGATACTATTTCACAGATCGTGTCGGATACGAATTTCAACGGCCAGGGTCGTATTGCTGCAATTGCCCACGTTGATGGAATAAAGCCTGCTGAGCTTGTCGCCCCTATGGAAGAAGAAACCCTGTTGCGGCAGATATTTTCGACCAACGGCCTCTTGCCGGATGATTCGCCAAGGAACAGCCCAAGGGTAGGCCGATGTGACGCAAACGTTCTGTCACTTGGCACTTAATTCTGAGACTGTGCCTTCAATGATTTCAGGTGGTTGCACGGGCACCTAATTTGAGACTGGGCACTTAATTTGAGATCTGAGCTTGTAGCTAGCCACTTTATTTGAGACTGTCGCTCCGAAGCTCATTCGGTGCCGAATTACCATGACCGATCCCCTTGCCGACGAAATTGACGAGGACCTCTGGACCGAGGCGTCCGGTCGTGCCGATGCACTCCGCGGATTCCTAAAGGACAATCCCGGGCAGACATCGGCCGCCGACATTGCACGCCTTGCTGACGAGCTGGGTCTCAGCCGAGCCTCCATTTTTCGGCTGATCAAGCTGTTTCGGAAGGGCGGGACTGTAACGTCGTTGGTAGAGCGTAAGCGGGGGCGACCTGTCGGTCATCGGACGCTGGACGCAGCACGAGAAGAGATACTCCAAGCGGCGATCAACAAACACTACCTCAAGAGAACTCGGCCATCGATTTCGCAACTGGTTCGTGATGTGCAAGCGGATTGCCATGCGGCGGGCCTGAAGCCGCCGCATCGGCGCACGATCGTGGCGCGGATCGAGGATGTCGATCTTCGCAAACGCGCCCGGCTTCGGGGTGAGCGCAAGACCGAGAAGGCGGTCACCGCCGTTCCCGGAACATTCAGCCCTGCCCGGCCGCTTGAGGTGGTGCAGATCGACCATACGAGAGCGGACGTCTTTGTCGTCGACGAGGAAACGCGTGAGCCGGTGGGACGCCCGTGGCTGACTCTGGCGATGGATGTCTACTCTCGCATGGTGACAGGGTTCTATCTCACCCTGGACGCCCCGTCTCGCCTGTCGACAAGCCTGTGCCTGCTACACTCAGTCTTCGACAAGACGGCCTGGCTCAAAGAGCGCGACATTGTGGAGCCGTGGCCCGTCGCGGGTCTCCCTGACAAGGTTCACGTCGACAACG
>NZ_JBKQXN010000155.1:0-581 GCF_046762905.1 Yoonia sp. R2-816
CGAACCTTCAAATACAATTCCACGGTGAATATCCCCATGCCCTCCCATCAAATGAAAGGGCAAAAGTGGCCGACTTTTACGCCGCCCGCGACAACACAACGCCGCCGCTACCGTGGCCGAGTATTGCTCCGCCGATTACAGCGGCGCGGGGTGCGGCATATCAAGCCCAAACTCCTGCGTTCGAAGAGCTTGCCAATGATCTGAGCGGAAACACTCCAGAGCTCAGTGTTCCGGAAGGTTCTTCCTCATCTGAGCCGACACCTACCCAGAAAGCAGAAACGCCTGCAGAAAGCCTTCCGCTTGGTGCGGCCCGCGGACAGGTGCATGAAAACTACATCATCGCGCAAACATCTGATGGCATGGTAATCGTAGATCAACATGCAGCACATGAAAGACTGGTCTACGAGAGACTTAAGCACCAGATGGCGAAAGACGGCATCCCTGCCCAAGCACTTTTGATTCCGGAAATCGTGGAGCTTCCAGAGGAAGATTGCTCTCGGCTGATGGAACTGGCCGAGGAGCTCAGTGGTATGGGATTGACCATCGAACCATTCGGGGGAAATGCCATTGCTGTGCGAGAG
>NZ_JBKQXN010000156.1:0-5184 GCF_046762905.1 Yoonia sp. R2-816
CAATCTGATCGCGGTTTCAACCTTGCCGATCCACACCCAGCCAACCCCATCATGAGCCCGCGAGCTCGAAGAGAACCAAGGCAACCTCAGACGTCAGAAAAACACAAAAGTGAAAACGAACATTGACAGATTAGAGAACACAATCGGCCCAGAGCTGCCCTCCAGTGACGCCCCCGGTTTCTGCAGTCGCAGCCCGCTTAGCTGCCATTCGCTGCGATAGTGAAATCTCGAGGTCGGCGAACGGGGAAGGTGCGGACCAAGCGTTCTTTCGCTGCGCTTGCGCCAATGTCCGCTCAACTAGTACATCTGGTCACAAAGGCAGCTCAGATTATTCGCCCTATTGATCCATTTTCAGAGAGAATTGCTCAACTGTTTCGATGTCAGGCAATGCATAATAGTCACCCTTTGTCTCGGGGTAGAGTTGCCGATCCATTCTTAGTCCAGTGTCTCCATCAATTGTCCCCGCCATGACAGAGGTATGCGCACTGTCCAGCCTCGCCCAAAAGAGCTGACTTCCACAGTTTTTGCAAAACCCACGCCGTGCAGTGGTCGAAGATTGAAACCAGGTGATGTTTGACTGTCTTTCGACTTGAAGTTGATCGTTATGAGTTTGCGTAGCCGCTACATAGTGCCCAGAGGCTTTACGGCATTGGGTGCAATGGCACCCAACCACTTGCCTTGGTTCACCCTGAATGAGGTACTTGACCCGACCACATAGACAACTGCCCCGCATGATACCCTCCTCACCTTTCAACATTCATTCCGATTGCTATATCTCTGCTTGGGGGCTTTCTCATGGCCTCCCGCAGCATTGTGATTTCCAGAATTCTAGGCGGCCCGCCTATCCGAAGTCGAGCCGAGTACTGGTCGGTTTCGGACTCGATCATCCGCGAAGGCTCGCGAGCCGTGGCTTGAACAGATAAGGTATCGCAATGTTGGACTTTGAAACCTGCAACGCCGCGCGGATCAGGCGCGACCCAAGTTTCGATGGCATGTTTTTCACGGCCGTTCGAACGACCAAAATCTATTGCCGCCCTGTTTGCCCGGTGAAGCACCCACTGACCAAGAACGTCAGCTACTACCCAACAGCGGCAGCGGCGGAGAAAGCAGGATTTCGCCCTTGTTTGCGGTGCAGGCCAGAAACGGCACCATTTTCGGCAGCGTGGAATGGGACACAGACAACGGTCACGCGCGCGTTACGCCTGATAGAAGAAGGGGCGCTCGACAACGGTACAGTCGATGAGTTGTCCGCGAAATTGGGCGTGGGCGCACGCCATTTGAGTAGATTGTTCTTGCGGCATGTAGAGGCATCACCGATGCAAGTTGCGAAGACCGTTCGTATCCAGCGCGCCAAACGTCTGTTGAGTGACAGTTCGCTTTCGATCACCGAAATCGCTTTTCAATCAGGCTTTGGCAGCGTCCGCAGATTCAATGCCGCATTCCTAGAGCTTTATGGGCGTTCGCCTTCATCCATTCGAAGACCCAAAGCATGAAGAACATACCGCTATTCTATACGTATTTCGACAGCCCCGTCGGGCGTCTCCTTTTGGCTGGCGATCAGAAATCATTACATTTTTTAAGCTTTCCTGGCGGTCACAAAGCATTTGGACCTCAGCCAACGTGGACCATGTCTGATGTTCATTTTGACGCAGTGAAAGAACAGCTATCGTTGTATTTTTTGGGATCTCTTGAGGTGTTTGATTTGCCTTTGACCCTGCATGAAACGGATTTCCAGAAGCGGGTTTGGGGATTGCTCACCGAGATCCCCTTTGGCGCGACACGGACCTATGGGGGACTGGCGGAAAAGCTGGGAACACCCAAGGCCAGTCGTGCGGTTGGGGCCGCAAACGGGTCTAATCCCATCCCGATCATCATACCTTGTCATCGCGTTATCGGATCAACCGGCAAGCTGACCGGGTTTGGCGGCGGCATCGACACAAAACGCTTTCTGTTAGACTTGGAAAATCCTTCGAAAAAGCTTCTCCAAAACCCATTTTGACGCGGCAGGCGTGACTACTAGGCAGGTCTCAATCGAAACATCCGCCCGTCGATCACCAATAACCCGCACGAGATCAGAGCCAATCCGACAAAATGTGTCGTGGCCAATACTTCGCCGAGAAACCCAGTCCCAAGCAATATTGCACTGACTGGAATCAGAAGCGTGACCAGTGAGGCGTTCACAGCTCCCGCAGTTGCAAGGAGACGGAAAAAAATCATGTAAGCCAGTGCTGTTGAAAAAAGTGCCATACCAATAATAGAACCAACAGCGGCCGTACTGGGCATCCTCAGTGTCCAAGGATGATCGACCAACAGAATGACCGGCAACATGATGATGGTTGTTCCAACAAGCTGACCCAGTGCGGTGACCGAGCTGGATAAACCCAATGCATTGAACCGTCGACCGTACACGACTGAAAAGCCCTGACAGAGCGCTGCCGTCAGGCAAGCCACTAGACCGAGTGTCGCTATGCTTGTCCCCGATGAAACCTCTTCGCCAAACAAGAAACCAACACCTATCAAGGCCAGAACAACACCAAAGAACTTGTTCACAGTGAACTTTTCATCGGCCAACATGACATGCGCAACGGCTATCGAAAAAACCGGTGTGGCGGCATTTGCGATGGAAGCAAGACCACCCGGTATGGTCGTTTGTGCCCAGAAGAACAGGCTGAACGGGATGACATTGTTCAGAAATCCCATCGTCAGGAACGCCTGCCAAACCTGCGTGTTTCCAGGCAATTTAATGCCTCTCATCCCTAGGTAAATGAACAAGGCAAGTGCTGCGATGCTGACGCGCAGAAAGACAACGGTCAGTGGAGGAAGTTCGCCCACAGCTATTGAGGTGAAGAAGAACGTCCCACCCCACAATATCGACAGAAACCCAAGCAGCCCCCAATCCACAAATGACATTCTCATGAGTACATCTTCCTCTTTGTTTTGCGGAAGATGTACGGGCTCAGAGATGGCCAGGCTGGCCTCTTTAGGACCTGATCATCTTCTTTAGCGATATGACCATCGTTCTGACTTTAAGGTGACCCGCCGTCTTGCTGGTTCAAAAGTCGGCTTTCGCAATAGACGTTCCAGTTCATCATGCACTACGCTGTTTTAGTACTGATGCGACACGGGAGACATGAAGGTGGCCACAACAAGATTTCCATATGAGGGTTTGGGCCGTTGCGAAGCAGTTATGTCAGATGGAATTGTTTACGCAGTCGCGACTGATCCACAGGGCTCAGATGGAATCCTAGCGCAGACGCAGAATGCGCTGGATGAACTCAACCGCATCCTCGAAAAAGCCGGGAGCGGACGAGTTGGATTGCTTCAGGCGACGGTCTATCTCAGCGACGTAAAGCAGAAGCCGGAAATGGACACAATTTGGATCGATTGGATCGGACCAGAAGAGAACTGGCCGCAACGTGCGTGTATCGGCGTTGATCTCGACGAAGGATGTCTGATTGAGATTGTGGTGACGGCAAAGGTTATCTGATCGAGAAGCATGAGCGGCCATTCATTTGGCCTGCGCATTTGTCAACTTGGGTTCTTCCAAAACCTCCGCCGCGATCCGTACGATGGGCAGCTTTGGATAAAATTTGGCAAAATCGTTCGGTTTTGGGTGAAGTTAAAAGGCCGGGAGTTAATTGATCAATAACCAAAACACTCAGGCGTGATGACATGGTATTTGGTTGGTGTTTTGTGAAGTGACCTGCTGTCCACCCGTCCGATCAAGCAAGATAGTCTGAGCATCGCAAGCAATATCGAATACATGGTCTTTCTCCTATGATGTTGCATTTTTTCGGGTCGGCAGTTTCAGATGCGCGGTCACGATTGCGACGCCCCCAAAGATCATCAGAAGACCGATGATCAGTGTTGGCGAAAGGGCTTCGCCAAGGAGCAGGACACCTAAGAGAACGCTGAATCCCGCCCGCATATAGCTCCCTGTCGTGACGCCGAGTGGGCCAAGGATTCGGACCAGACGGAAGTAGATCACCATTGCGATTGCTGTCGAGAACACGCCCATAGCGACAACGGCGGCGATAGCCGGAGCAGTCGGGGCTAGGCTCAAAGGATCATCCACCCAAAGCGAGACAGGGAACATCAGCAATGCAGCAAACGCCATGGAACAGGCTGCCGTTAGCACAGGCGGTTGATCAGAAAACCGTTTAGCGTAGATCGCAGCAACAGCATAGCTCAGACTGGCACCTGTAATCGCAAGCTGGCCTAGGACAGAGTTCCCTTCGCCTGCCAAAGCTGCCGGTCCCATGATGATCAGCACACCTGCAAATCCCAGAAGGATGCCGGTGAATTGCTGCGCTCCTGCGGTCCGATCCCGCAACAGAAAGAAGCCGATGAGGAAAACAAACAGGGGAGGCGTCGTGTTGAGAAGCCCTGCAAGGCCGCTGTCGATGTATTTTTGGCCCCAACTGATAAGCGTGAAAGGAAGCGCACTTTGAAGGATACCCTGTAAGAGCAGCGCACCCCATCTTGCTGGTGATCTAGGAAACGTGACACCGCGCCAGAGCGCAAACAGCACCAATAGCGATGCGCCAATGGCAAGCCTGCCAAAAACGATTGTAGCAGGCGGAATTGTATCTATCGCCACTTCGATGAGCGTGAATGAAGCCCCCCACAAAAATGACAGGATTACCAACAGGCTGATTTCGAGGAACGTGTTTTGCGTGGGTTGAGACATGGGATACCTTTGAATTTTCTCAGGTATCGCATTCATGCCGCGACTGAGCTGGCTGGAATCGGACGCTATCCCCCGATCAGGTCCGATTCCAGCTAGACGTAAGGCTGCGCCATACGCGACAAGAGGGAATGGACGACATGCTGCCAATCTTTCCTGACGCTGAAACCTGTGACCGTGCAAGGATTGCGCGTGATAAGACTTTCGATGGTTTGTTCTTTTCCGGCGTGAGGTCCACCAAGATATATTGCCGCCCCGTCTGCCCTGTGCGGCCAGCCAAGTCCGCCAATGTCACGTTCTATCCGACCGCAGCGGCGGCGGAGCGCGCCGGGTTCCGCCCTTGCCTGCGCTGCCGGCCAGAAACGGCACCCGGCAGTCCCGCGTGGCTTGGGACAGCGACCACAGTGGGACGTGCATTACGAATGATCGAAGATGGGTTTTTAGATGCAAACAACGTCAATGATCTCGCAGATAAGCTCGGCATCGGATCACGTCAC
>NZ_JBKQXN010000157.1:0-446 GCF_046762905.1 Yoonia sp. R2-816
AATACTCGGGCTACCTTGAGTGCCATTGGCAAATTCATTGACCAGGAACTCACTGACGATCTCGTTACCATCCGCACCAAAAATACGGGCTTTGATGGCAGAATTGGACGTATCGCCTTGCTGCCCGTCTTCAGACTGCCAGGTGACAACGAAGTGACCATTGGCGAGGGCTGTAATGCTCGGACTGCCTTGACGGCCATTGGTAAACTCATTGATCAGGAATTCGCTGACAATCTCAACGCCATCCGCATCAAAAATGCGGGCCTTGATGGCAGAGAGAGACGTATCGCCTTGCTGCCCATCATGAGACTGCCAGGTGACAACAAAATGGCCATTGGCGAGGGCTGTTACACTTGGGTCGATTTGCGCGCTATTGGTGAATTCATTGACCAGGAACTCACTGATGCCAACAAAATCATGACCTGCGGCAGGTGGGGTGTTCATAA
>NZ_JBKQXN010000158.1:0-3864 GCF_046762905.1 Yoonia sp. R2-816
TGCCACCGCCTCAATTCCACACCGCGCAAGTGCCTCGGGTATCACACCCCTGCCGAGATCTTCGAAACCAAGCTGATGGAAATCCAGAACCGATTGGAGTAAAACGACATATCAGGAACTGCACTTCAGCGTGAGTTCACACGCGTAGGAGAAGCGCCGCACTCACCTCGGCATAGAGAAGGTGACGTGGCAGCTGTTTCGCACTATATTCATCTTGCGAAAGGACTTTTGTCGATGAATCAGGTTGCACCCATCATTCGCCACGATGCGACATACCAAGACGTCATAGACGCCCCGGCGAACATGGTGGCCGAACTGGTTCATGGCGCACTTCATCTTCATCCACGGCCCACAAGCCGTCATGGTTTCGCTGGATCTGTACTTGGTATGAAATTAGGCAGCACGTTCCAACTTGGGGGTGAGGGCCTTGGTGGCTGGTGGATAATCGACGAACCCGAACTGCATCTCGATGAGAATGTTCTTGTACCAGACATTGCTGGTTGGCGGCGTGAACGCATGCCAGAGTTTCCGGATACAGCCGCCTTTGATCTGGCGCCTGATTGGGTATGCGAGGTTCTATCGCGCAGCACGCGCCAGTTCGATCTTGTGGAGAAACGTGCTCTCTATGGTGAAGCTGGCGTTAGTCATCTGTGGTTTGTCGATCCTGTTGCGCGGACACTAGAAGCCTTTGCCAATCAGGACGGCAGCTGGACACTGATCGCGGCGCTGAAAGACGACGACAAGGTTTCAGTGGCGCCGTTCGATGCTATCGAATTTGAACTCTCTGCCCTGTGGCCAGACTGATAGTTGTCGCGGCTTGCAAACATGGTTGGCTCAGCCTGCAACCGTCGCTACTTCTCGCTCAAATTACTTGCACCTATAACGCAGTCTCAAATCTCAAACACGCCATGCTCCTGGAAGCCCTGCGCGGCGATTGCACCGAGTTCTTCCAGTCTGGCAGTACCCTCTTTGCTTCGGTTGCGCGATATCCTGTCCCATGCAGCCAGCCGTCCTCGATAAAGGGCATTGATTGGTGCAGCGATTGTTCGCGCATTACGAAATGAGCGGACCTCGCTCAAACGGGCGCGGCGCCTGATCCTGAGCAGGAACGGTCCGGTGACGGCAATATGTGTGTACCCTTGGAGCTTGAGAAGGCTGCGGGATTCAATGATCTCGCGCAGCACTTTTTGGGTACTGCCTCGGGCTCGGGTCCAAAAGAATTTTTCAACACCGATGTGAACGGCCGCGACGCGTGTAAAGATCGGCCAGCTCGGATCAATGGCACGGACTGTTTCGGTCACATCCATTGCACCAAGTGCCTTGGAAACGGGGCGCGCAGGGCGCCATCCGCCCCAAAGGGCCACGGTCTGTCGAATGGTCAGCTGACGCATATGACTTTACCCCGGTCAGAGGCAGAGATGCCAGTGGGATTGGCGCGAGTTTACACAGGGTCGCAAGAAGTCCGCAACATGGCGCGATCAGGCCAGCGTACAGAAGCCAAGGCCACAAAATGCACCGAGATCAGGCCGGCGTTTTTCAAACAACTCCCGTGTTGCTAATCTGACGTAGACCGCTTGGCGCCTTCAGCTAAATCAATCTGCACCAAAAGTGCATCAAATGCCGAGCGCTCGTCTTTTTTGATTTGTGTCCCCATATCAGAGCTATCGTACTCTTCACTGTCATCGCTCGACAGGCGGTCAGCTTTATTCATGGCAGCATTCGACTGTGCCAGCCGCTGCGTCAACCCTTCATCGACCACATCTGAACGGATTTCCTCAATGGCGTCTTGCATCTCATGCGTATGGTTGCGCCGAGCAGTAAGTTTCGCAAACTCCCCGGTCAGACACGTCCGCGCAAGGTCCCCATTGTCGGGTCGCCTTACGGCTGGCGTTATCGCGACATGTGCTTGCGCGAAGAGTTTTTTCAGGGGTCCGTCGCCAATTTCCGCGATCAGCGCAGCCTCGATATCCGCCTGCGGTGCCAGTTTGACCATGGCGTCGCGCAACATGCTGGTATCGGGCCCGGAACAGATCAATTGTTCCAACGCGCCCTGGAACTCTTTCAATACCAGTGGATTGCGGATCAAAACGGCCAGAATGACAGCTTCGTGCAGGTGATCTTCGGACAACGGGCCGCCTGCCAACAACGATGCCTTCGTGCTGGATTGCGCAGGCAGCTTCACGCCATGCGGCGTCCATTGTCCTCGGGAGCGGCCACGTTCAAACGACGCGTGCTTGTTGCCAAACAAATCTGACCGCATGTCCTTGATCGCGTGGCCGTAATGGCTGCGGATCGATCGGTCTTTGATCAACATGATCTTTTCCCGTAGGGTCTTATCCAACGCCGCCTTGCGTTCGGGGCTGTCGAAATTCTTGCCTTCAACTTCGCGTTGCCACAAAAGCTGCAGCATCGGCAACGCTTCACTGACACGGTCACTCATGGCCCCTGCCCCAGCGGATTTCAGCAGATCATCCGGATCCTGGCCATCGGGCATCATTGCGAAGCGGACCGATTGTCCGGCCTCAAGCAGCGGCAACGCCAGATCAATCACCCGTGCCGCCGCCTGTTGCCCGGCCACATCACCGTCCAGCATGATCACCGGTTCGGGCGCCACGCGCCACATCATCTGTAACTGGGTTTCCGTCACGGCCGTGCCAAGTGGTGCCACGGATGCTCCAAATCCCGCCTCGCTTAACGCAATCACATCCATGTACCCTTCGGCCACCAACAGCGGTTGCCCCTTACCGGCAGCCTCGCGGGCGGGGCCGTAGTTGAACAGGCTGCTGCCTTTGTCGAACAACTCGGTTTTCGGGGAATTCAGATATTTGGCGTTATCTGCCGGGTCCATTGCACGCCCCCCGAACGCAATCGCACGCCCGCGTGTGTCCCGGATCGGGAACATGATGCGGTGGCGAAACGCGTCATAGGTGTAACGACCTGCAAACATAATCGGCTCGACCTGCAATCATCCTGATTTTCGGCCCGAATTATTTGCATCTATCGAAGGGGGCAAGCCCGGATTATTTGCGAACGAACCCACATTATTTGCGACCAGCCTGCAATCATCCGGTTCGGCTCGCAATAAATGCGAACAGGGTTTTCTCCGTGTTTTCAAGCGCCTGCTTTCTCATCGAATTGTCCAGGCACTGAACGTAGATTGTTGGACGCGAATTCGAGACAATATTCCTCAGCGGTTGTGGCTCCGTCGGTGGCCGTGCACTGTTGTCTGAAAAACCCTCGTTTTCCAGACCAGCCGTTCAGACAAAGCGCAGCAGATTCAACCAACGAGCCCGGAGTCACGAATGCTGCTCAATGCACTAATGGCGGCGGAGCGCAGAATGCGGACTTTGCAAACCCCCGGGGCCGTTTCCTGAAAGCGGACCTTCACACCGTGAGGGGACTTGGTCAGACGAGCCCCCAGGAGGCCTCCATCGCCATACAGGCATTCGCTCGCGCAGCAGGTCGCGAACCGCACATTCCGGACATCCAAAATCAGGTGGCAAATGGCGGATGAAGGGGACCGAATGAGCTTTGCGGCGACTGAACCACTGCTTGGTTAGGCCGTGTTGACGAAATGGCAGTCTGACAGGCGCAGGCCTCACCATAGCCGATATCTATTCAATTATAGGATTCCAGTATTTCCCAATACGGTGATCTGGTTCTTATGCTGGACGCGAGACAAACTGAATGGAACGTCGGCCAGGAAGAGAGAGCCAGGTTTCCGCTCATCATCGGCACGTACAGCATGCAAACGAGATCAAATCAATTGCTCACCAGCTTGAATTGGAGAACGTAATGACCGTTATGAACACCCCACCTGCCGCAGGTCATGATTTTGTTGGCATCAGTGAGTTCCTGGTCAAT
>NZ_JBKQXN010000159.1:0-315 GCF_046762905.1 Yoonia sp. R2-816
TGACGACCGCATTTTTCTGCCAAGATCCATTGCGACGGCCAACTTGAAACCAAATGCCCAGCGGCGCCGCTGAGAGCTTCGGACATTGCCAATTCTGGTCTTAGGCCGACCCCCTCGCCGAATTTTCGGATAGGCCTCCTACGGGCAAGTATTTCACCTATTTTCGCGAAAACTGGAGTTTTTCAACATGGCGTAATCAGGATCGGCACACTGCAGCCCCTGCTATTCTTGATGTTCATATCGCTGAAAAGGAGACTGACCGATGGATTATTTTGCTGGGTTAGATGTGTCGATGGAAGAGACACACATCTGTGT
>NZ_JBKQXN010000160.1:0-974 GCF_046762905.1 Yoonia sp. R2-816
CGTTCTGCATCGTCAATACCGTTCGCAATGCGGTTGTTGTAACGGAAGTCGAACTCCGCAGCGTAGCGGTGCAGGTGCTGCTTGCCGCAGTGCTGATACACACCCTTCATGCCGCGCTTGAAGATGCTGTAAAAGCCTTCAACGGTGTTGGTGTGGATTTCGCTGTCAGCATAATCGACATACTGACCTGCGCTGTGGTTAGTCCAACCGTGAGCGTCAAACACCTTACCAGCGCCGATGCCTTTGTACTGGCGGGCTTCGTCGGTCATGACATAGGCTTCGCGGGCGATGTTCTCTTGCAGGATCGGGATCAACGTTGTCTTTTTCAGATCATCGACCACGATAGACTTGGCGCGCTTGGTATCACGATCTACCAGTGTCAGCATTTTCATCTTGTGATCACCGCCACGGGCGTTCTTGGCTTTCTTCACGCCGGGTTCTTTGCCGATGAAGGTTTCGTCAACCTCTACAACGCCACCACCGTTGCCAAAGCCAGCCAGTGCGCCGTCACGCATGCACTCACGGATCCGATGCGTCAGGAACCATGCGGACTTGTAGGTGATGCCCAGAACGCGGTGTAGCTGGTGGCTGCTGATACCCTTCTTGCTGGATACCATAAGGTGAATGGCTTGCAGCCACAGGTGCAGCGGCAGGTGGCTTTCTTCAAAGATGGTGCCCTTGCGCACGGTGAATTGACCACGGCAGTCGCGGCACTTCCACAGGCCGTGCCGCTCTTTGCCCTCTGGGTTCTTCTTGGAAGGTTTGGTGCGAACGCCTTGCAGTTTGTAAGCGCTATCGACCACGCCACAGTGCGGGCAAACCGTTCCATCGGCCCAGAGAATGCTTTCGACATGCGCAAAAGCTGCGGCTTCATCGTGCATATATGGGGCAGATAGAACAGACATGGTATTTCCCTTTAACTCTATGAATTATAGATAGGAAATATCATTGGGTTTGTCAAGTATACAATCGCC
>NZ_JBKQXN010000161.1:0-4108 GCF_046762905.1 Yoonia sp. R2-816
CCATCGGTGCCACAGCGGCTGCGCCAGTCCTTCGAATTTGCCGCGACCAGCGCGCCCCTGTCGCGGCAGACAACTGGAGGCGGCGGGATGCCTCTCTGCCTGACAGCCCTTCCTCAATCAATCGTGCAAAACGATCTCGCAGTTCCATCGGCAACGGTGCTGGCATGATCAATCCTCCCAAAAAGGGTGAACCACAGATCATGTCTCAGGGGAATCCTGCCGACTCAAACTTTTATCGAAATGCTTTAGGCTTCCAAGGTATGATTTGATGGACGATTTTACTCAGTTGTAGTGGTTCAGATGTGATCTGACAGTTGGCCGTTTTTGAGATATAGCTGAAAGTTGGTGATAGCCCCTGAGGGGCGGCGTCTGTCAGGTGAAGTTCAGTTCACGAGCTTTATGTCGAACAGGTCCTGGTTCCTGAACTGGAGCCGGGAACAGGCGTCATCCTGGATAACCTCGCCACCCATAAGAATGCCGCCGCAGCTGAAGCCATGCGCGACGCCGGATGCTGGTTCTTGTTCTTGCCGCCCTACAGCCCCGATCTGAACCCGATTGAGATGGCGTTCTCGAAGCTCAAAGCGCACCTGCGCAGAATCGGCGCGCGAACATTCACCGATATGTTCCACGCCCTCACAGAAATCTGCGACCTCTATACGCCGGAAGAGTGCTGGAACTACTTCAACGCTGCCGGATATGTCTCAAGTTAAAAGTCGGATGCTTTAGAACATCACTTTAAGGCCTGCATTTACCCCGAGGGCGCTGGTATCGCCAGCGGTGCTGAGCCCTGTGGCATAGGAGGCTTCGCCGAAGAGGTCCACGCGGTCATTCCACGCATAGTTGCCGCCAATGCCGACCCCAACCGCCCAGGGCTCACTTTCGGTCGTCAGGGACGTTCCGGCCACCTCCACCTCACTGCCAGCCCCAAAATCATGGAACAGATTCACAATGCCATAAAGCCGACGCGCCTCGGGTCCCTGCCCTGCGAACTCAAGCCCAAGGCGCAGCCTCTGGCTGGACGCGTCGCTCAGCGCCACCTGCTCTCCGTGCGCCTCACTCGCGAAGTCTTCAAACCCGACAGAGGAGAAGCTCAGCTGGGACTGCGGGATCACCGTCAGCCGGGAGCCCAGATCAAACTGCTGTCCAGCCTCGAGTGACAGGGCAAAGCCCGTCCCGCTGTTGCCCTCCGTTAAAGCCCCAAGGTTGCCGTCGGAGGTCAGATCGCTTGAGTAGGAGGTCCATGTCGCCTGCCCGTCGATGTAAAACCGGCGCGCGTCATGCCAGGTGGCCGCCACGCCCAGACCCAGGCCCGTGGTCTCTATCGACCCGTCCCCAAAGGAAGAGGTGACCTCGGTACTGCTTGCGGCGTAGGAGAGCATCAGCCCACCCACAAGAAGGCCTGCCCCGCTCTCGCTGATAACGATATCCGCCCCGATCTCCATCTCCCAGAGACTGCTCTCAAGTGCCGCCCCTGTTGTGCTGTGCTCTTCCGACGATGTGATCTGCTCTGTGCCCATCTGGATCCACAGCGGGGAGCCCGTGTCTTGATCAGCCGCATCAGACTGTGTGGCGGCGGCACCACCGCCCGAGGCCAGGCTCCGGAAGTCCTGCGAACTGCCCCGGTTGCGCAGCGAAGAGAGGCCATTCATGGCAAGAAGCGATGCACCATAGCTGTCATAGAGCGGCGCAGAGGGTTGATAGCTCATCTCACCGCTCTCCGACAGCGCGCTCAGCGCCCAGCTGCGGCCATCCGCGGCCGCAGCCAGCGTGTAGAGGTAGGCGCCTGAGATCACCCCATGCTCCCCGTCCGACATGACATGGTTGCCACCCACCAGGGTGAACGTCCCGTCGGCCTCTCCGTCAACAGTAACCATGTCAATCTCAAGCGGTCCGCCCGTGGCACCGGCGCTGCCCACGCTGGCAATCAACAGCTCCATATCGCCTGACATATCGCCGGTGAAGTGAAGCTTATCGGTGTCCGTGCCATCCATGCGCGCATCCAGGGCAAAGGTACTTGTTCCCGACCCGGTGTAATCCCCCTCAATGGTGATCACATCACCCGTCTTCCCGTCCTGCACGCTTAAGGTGAGATCGCCATCATTGGTCACATCACCTCTGATGGTCATGCCCCCTTCCCCGCCAAAGGCGCGAAACTCAGACCTGGCGTCGATGGACAGGTCCGTATCCAGTGTGGCAACCCCATCCAGGCTCAACTCAGTTTCATCCTTCAGCGTCAAACGCTCCCAGTTTCTGGCCCAGTCTCCGAAGCTATCCGCTGAGGTTGCAATGGTCCTCCGGCCACTCAAAGCCAGGTGATCGTTACCGCCCGCGCCGCCGTCCAGAGTGTAGGACATGTCATAGATGGCTGCCGCAGAAATCGTGACTGTATCGTCGCCCGCACCGGCATAAATACCACCGGTGAAGCTGCCACCTGTCAGCCTCAGGGTATCGTTCCCCGCTCCAAAAAGAATATCACCGGTGATTGTCCCCGCTGAGGTGATGACCGTATCGCCATCCGCGCCCTGTATCGCGACATCAGACCGACCCGCCATCACCTCTGCGGTGCTGGTAATATCAATCGTCCCTCCGGCGCTGGATATCGTGCGGATCGCTGCGCCATCGGTGTTTGCACCTATCCCAGCCTTGGCTCCGCCTGTCACGAACCCGGCCACGTCGACGTCAAAGCCTCTTGCACCCCCAGCGACAATCCCGGCTGCACCCGCTCCGGAAACCGTGACAACAGCACCCGCGCCCAGGTTGACAATCGCCTGCCCGCGCTCCGATTGCGCCCAAAGCCCGAAAGCAGCCTCCCCCTCCGTGGTGACGGCGCCACCCCCCATCTCAGCCCGCGCCTCACCACGGCCAAATGTGCGCGCAAAAAGCCCATGGGTATTGTTATTATATGTACGAACATCACCTGCGGTCATGCGCGCGGTCGCCGTCGCTTCGTTGTCGTCGTTAAAGATCACGGCCCGAAGCCCGTAGGCAGCGACCCCCATCGTGGCGACACTGCCGCCGTCAAGTTGCGCCGTCGCCGCGCTACCATCGCCGGTACTCGCATAAAGCCCGTAGGAATCTCTACCGTTCGTGGTGACACTGCCGCCACCCATCAAAGCAAGAGCGGCACCGGTGCCAGTGGTCCTCGCCCAAAGAGCGCGCGCAAATTCCCCACTCGTGGTGATCTTCCCGCCGTCCATTTGCACCGAAATATTGCCTTCACTCGTCCCCTCCACGCGCACGCCAGAGCCGCCCACCTCGATGTCAGCATCGTCAAGCTTCAGCGTGAGCCCATCTGATCCGGCATGGTTATAGGTGATGCCATTAGCGTAGGGGTCGACAACGTTAGGAGTACTATCGTCAGCGTCAGCGTTACATGTGACTTGGCCGTTAACCGGTGGGCCACACTCATCGGCCGCCTGTGCCGCGCCACCCGAGAACAGCAAAGCTGCGGTCGACGCGACCAAAAGGCCCGGCGCAATGCTCGCCACCTGACCCTTGAACTTGGTCAAACGACCGCCCCGAACCAAGGTGCTGTGCGGGCGAAGGGCGGGCTGGATGTCAAAAATCTCATTTGTCATTCTGAAACTCTCCTGTGAGGGGCATCGCCAACGTGCCTGTGCATGATCGGGAAAAGGCACCCCTTGTTTCGCCGGGCGGGCAATCGGTTGGCATTAGTGCGGGGATTTGTGGAAATGATGCTGGCATCGGCCGCAGACGCTGCTTCGGCCAAACGCGAACCACCGCCGGTGATCGCCCGTGTTGCGTCCGCGCCGTCCGTGCCAGTCGTGGTAAAGTGGGAGGGGGTCACATCAGACCTCGAACCGCTGACTGCCACAGGACGCGTCAGGCCATCCAATCCGGAAACCGTGATCAGACCGCCAATTGGCCCATGAGCGATAGCTGGCCTGAGGCCGGATGTCAGACTGTAAGGATGATGTAACCGGTGAGGGCTGCTGTCTGCGCCAGGGCGGCCCGATGAACCGATGAACCGATGAACCGATGAACCGATGAACCGATGAACCGATGAACCGATGAACCGATGAACCGATGAACCGATGAACCGATGAACCGATGAACCGATGAACCGATGAACCGATGAACCGATGAA
>NZ_JBKQXN010000162.1:0-58349 GCF_046762905.1 Yoonia sp. R2-816
TCAACACGGATCTGACAAACTCATGTCGCGATCTCCGTCCAGCATCCCTCCAAACGAGGACAGAACAATGAAATTTCTACAAACACTCACACTCGCCGCGCTTGCAGCGTTTCCGGCCCAACTCATCGCGCAATGCGATCAGGGGGAAAGGGTTGCCCGTTTCAGCCTGATCACGGCACTGCAGGGTCACCCCAAGGGCGAAGCTGCACTGGCCTTTGCCGAGCAGGTCAACACGCAGCTTGATGGTACATTATGTGTCGAGGTTTACGGCCGCAGCGAGCTCTATAATGATGACGACGTCTTTGAGGCCCTGTTAAACGACGACGTTCAATTTGCCGCCCCTGGTGTCACGAAATTCGGGGCGTATTCCGATCAGTTCGAGCTTTTCAATCTGCCCTTCCTTTTCGACGGACCTTTGCAGGTCATGGCGTTCCTCGAAACAGAAATGGCGCAAAGCATGACCGACGGGATCAGTGATGACGGCTTTGTCGGGCTGGGCTATTGGGCCAACGGGATGCGGCAGTATTCGGCGACAGTTCCAATGCGGTTGCCAAGTGATGCCAGCGGTCTGAGTTTCCGGGTGTCGTCCAGCTCACCTGTAACCGCAGAGGTGCTGCGCCGGATGAACATCACCCCGGTCAAGCTGTCCTTCAGCAAAGTTTATGACGCACTGGCCTCGGGCGAGGTGCAAGGACAGGAGAATACATGGGCCAATATCCAGAAAGAGGAATTTTATCTCGAACAGGCTGCCGTAACGGAAACGAACCATAACTACATCGGTTATCTGGTTGTAACGTCACAGGCCTTTCTTGACAGCCTTGATCCGGATACGCGCCAAACGGTGATTGATATCATGAAATTGACCACGCATGAACGAAACCGATTTGCCTATGAGATCAATCAGGCCCGACGCCAGGATATTCTGGATGATGACGGTGTGATTATCACGCTGACCTCTGAGGAACTGGCGATCTGGAGGGCGGAGATGAAGCCGGTTTGGGATCAGTTTCGGTCCTCCATCGGGGGCGACCTGATCGACGCAGCGGTCGAAATCAACGCGACGGTCGATCCTTTCAACTAAGGCACTGATGCGCCGCGTGTCCTATTGCGCGCCGCGCATCTCCTATACAGGCCGACCCATGAGTTTTGTATCGAACACCTGTTGCAGAACGCGCCCAAAAGCATCGGCACTGGGATGCCTGTCGCGCTGTGGTGGCAGGAAGTAGCCAAATGGCACGGCCATTTTATATCGCCACGGGACCAATGCGATGGCGGATGCAAGCTCGGGGTCAAGGGCTATCGGATCGGCAAAGGTGAACCCAAGTTTGCTTTGCACCAACCGATAGGCCGCCGACCCCACCGAAACCTCATGCTTGATCACCAGCTTCACACCGGCCCGATCCATCGCCTGATCCACAATGCGCCGGATCACGGTTGAATCGTCCAGCGCGATGTAGGGGACATCCGCAAGATCAATGGGGTGCAGCTCATCGCGATCGGCGAGCGGGTGATCCCGTGAAAGTGCCACGCATAGGTCGGTTGTGCCCAAAAGATTGGGTTTGATCCCCTCAACCGGGAGCGGGAGCGCCGAAATTCCCAAATCATAGCGATCATTCATGATGCGGCGGCCCAGATCACGCCTGGGATATATTTCCAGCTTTATCGCCGTGTCCGGTTCCAGTTCGGCAAAACGTGCAATGGCAGGCAGAACCAATCCGTTCACAATCCGTGTATGGCAGATCAGGCGCAATGGTTCCGGCGCATCGCTTTGAATTTGTGCAAAGAAATCGGGTATCTGGTCGACCTGTGCCAGAATGCGCAGTGCTTCGGGGTAGAACCGTTCGCCGGTTGGTGTTGGCACCAATCGTTTTTTGTCACGTCGGAACAGGCTGACGCCAAATTCGTCTTCAAGGATCTGCAGTAACCGGCTGGCAGCAGACTGGCTCAGGTGCATCCGGTCCGCCGCACGGGCAAGCGTGCCTTCCTCCATGACAAGGGCGAAGACCTTCAGGCTTTTGAGGTTCACTTCGAAAAATCCGATTTATAAATCTGATAATTGCGTTTTTTCTATTCTATGGTCCCGTTTAAGGTCCAGTGATATTTCAAAGGTGCGCTCAGATGCACCCGGTGTTACTGGGAGGAAAACATGAAACGTCGCGAATTCATCAAAACAGGTGTCTCTGCCGCAGCGGTGGGCGCTATCGCCGCGCCAGCCTTGGCGGAATGGGCCCCGCGCCGCCCGATCAATGCGATCTTGCCGTATTCTGCCGGCGGTGGCACCGATGCGCTGGCGCGCGCGGCTGCCGCATCTGCCGATGGTATCCTGCCGGTCCCGCTGGTCATCGTGAACAAGCCCGGATCGTCCGGCATCACCGGCGCGACCGAAGCTGCCGCCGCACGGCCGGACGGGAACACAGTGATGGTCACGTCTGCCGGGTCATTCCTGCTGACCTCGATGCTGCGTGACACCGATGTGGACCCGTTTGACAGCTTTGAGATTATCGCCCAGATCGGTAATCTGACCCCGGCTGTCATCGTACCCGCCAATAGCCCGTTCCAGTCTGTTCAGGACTTGGTGGATGCAGCAAATGCCAACCCCGGCAGCCTGCGATGGGCACATAATGGACGTGGTGGTTTCCACCATGTGGCCGGGCAAAGCTTTCTGAACCGCAACGGCCTGCAAGCACAGGATGTTCCGTTCAAAGGGGGTGGCCCAACCCGTGCCGCTGTTATCGGCGAACAGGTGGATTTTGCCTTTGTCGGCATTCAGCAGGCGGCAGGTTTTGAAAACGAACTCCGCGTTCTCGCTCTTGCTGCGCCAGAGCGTGACCCGGTCCGCGACGATGTCCCTACATTGCCAGAGCTTGGCTTTGACTATGTCGCCGTATCCTCACCCATCGTGTTTTTTGCACCGAACGGCACGGATCCAGAGATGATCTCCGGCATGGAAGCCGCGTTGAAAGAGATCACGGAAACTCAGCAATTTGCCGATATGATGCTGGAACGCGGCAATGTGCCTGCGTTCCTGAGCGGCGCGGAAACAGAAGCCCGGTTGCGGCAAATGCAGGTCGACACCCAACCGGTGATCGATGCGTTGAAAGAGCAGGGCTAGACTTGTCCGCAGGGCCTACTCCCGCCTCGCGGACCGTGGCCGTGGCGCTGATCCTTCTGGGGGTTGGCGCCACATTCACGAGTATGAACATCGCCTTGGACCAATACGGGCGCTGGGGTGCGCGCATTTTTCCATTGGCGGGATCGTTGTCGCTGGTGGCACTTGGCCTTGCAGAACTGTGGGGTGCACGCGGTAGACCAGCACTTGCGCTGGATCGACAGCATCTGCCAGCCATTTTTGCACTGTTGGCTTTGGCGGTCGCCTATGTCTGGGTCATGGCCCAGTTTGGCTATCTGATCAGCACTGCGTTGGCGGCACCACTGGCACTATGGGTCTTCGGCGTGCGCAATGTGATCGGCCTGCTGGCTGCAGCCGTGTTATGCCCCGCAGCCTATCACCTGATCTTTTTTGAATTGTTGGGGGTCTTTCCACCCTTTGGTCGCTGGTTTGACCTGCTTGATGTATTTGGTTGGTATTAAACGATGGAAATCTTTCCCGCTCTCGCCAGTGTTCTGAGCGATCCGGTATTGCTGGGGTGGGTGTTTCTGGCAGCCATCGTTGGCATGATTGTCGGCGCTATTCCGGGGCTGACGGCTTCGGCCGCGATTGCGATGCTTTTGCCCCTGACGTTTTATATGGAACCGCTTCCTGCGTTGGCGTTCCTTTATGTCATCGGCAAATCCGGGCGTTATGGCGGTTCGATTGCCGCGATCCTGTTCAATACTCCTGGCACGGCGGCATCGGCAGCCACGCAGTTGGATGGCTATCCGCTCGCCCGCCAAGGCAAGGCAGGAAAGGCTATGAAAGTGGCGACGATATCATCGGTGATTGGCGACTTCATTGGTGAGATACTGCTTATCGTCGGGGTCGCATGGATCGCAGCAATCGCGCTGAAACTCGGACCACCAGAGCTGTTTGCCGTCTATTTCGCGGCCTTTATCGTCATTGGATCCGTGATTGGGAAATCCGTCACCCGCGGGCTGGCGTCAGCAGCTTTAGGTGTGCTGGTCGCCATGATCGGCCTTGATCCGATCAGTTCGACCGAGCGTTTCACCTTCGGCAGCTTTGATCTGACCAACGGGATCAGTCTGGTCCCCCTGATGATCGGAATCTTTGTATTGGGCGAGGTTTTTGCCCAGATCGAGGAACGCGGCAAGACAACCGAGATGGTCCCTGATGGCAACGATGCGGTGCGAAACCGGCTGACCTGGGCGGAGTACAGACCCTGCCTGCCGCATGTGATCCGGTCATCCTTTATCGGGTCCTTTATCGGGATGCTGCCCGGCCTTGGGTCGGCCATTGCGGCCTTTGTGGCCTATGGTGAAGGCAAGCGTCGCGCCAAGAACCCGGACGATTGGGGAAAGGGTGCGTTGGAAGGTGTGGCCGCACCAGAGGCGGCCAACAATGCTGTCAGCGGCCCGTCCATGGCGCCGCTTCTGACGCTGGGAATTCCCGGGTCCACCATTGGCGCGATCCTGATTGGGGTATTCCTGATCCATGGCATCCAGATTGGTCCAACCCTGTTTCTGACATCCCGCGAACTAGTCTATGCGCTTTTTGCCTGTGGGCTGATCGGCATTGCGATGTATGGGCTGATTGGCTTTTATGGTGCAGCATTCGTGGGGCGGTTCATCACGCGGATTCCAACGAAGGTGCTGTATCCGGTAATCTTTCTGACATCCTTTGTCGCGGCCTACACCTCGCGCGGGAACCTGTTTGATGTCTATGTCATGGTGGCTGCCGGGTTTTTGGGGTGGCTTATGCGCAAACTCGACTTCAACCCGGCGGCATTCGTCATTTCATTCGTTTTGGCAGGCGGCGCAGAGGAGGCATTTCGGCAAGCCCTCCTGTTGTCGGACAACGGTATGATGATATTCATTACACGACCAATCGCGCTGCTCTTCCTCTTGGTCGGGCTGACGGCACTGGCGGTCCGGGTCCGGAGCCTGAACCGCCAGTCGCGCGCCGTCACGTTGGAGGAAGCGAGATGACGGCACCTTTGGACGGCATCCGGGTGATTGACTGGACGCATGTATTGGCCGGGCCGGCCTGTTCATATTATCTGGGCCTTCTGGGGGCCGAGGTGATCAAGGTCGAAAGCCTGAAGGGTGACGCGATGCGCCACCGGGGCGGGACCGACGCGGCGCTGGCTGCTGAGGGGATGAGTACAGCATATCAGACGCAAGGCGCGGGCAAGCAATCCATTGCGCTTGATCTGGAGGTCAATGAAGGGCGTGAAGTCTTTCACCGGTTGCTGACATCAGCGGATGTGCTGGTTGAAAACCACAGACCCTCCACGCTGGCCCGACTTGACCTGACAGAAGCCCATATACGGGCCATCAATCCGCGGCTGATCCATTGCGCAATGACCGGATATGGCCGTGGCAACGCGATGGCGGACGTACCGGCTTATGACGTGAATATTCAAGCGATCAGCGGGTTGATGGCGTTGACAGGAACAGCTGAAACAGGGCCGGTTCGGACCGGCGCGCCGATTATCGACTACGCAACTGGACTTGCCGGTGCGCTTGGTGTGACCTCTGCTTTGATGAATAGACAGGCGACCGGTGAAGGCGGGTTTGTCGATGTCTCAATGCTCGAAACGGCATTCAGCCTGATGAGTTCGACGATCACTGACTACAGAATGACGGGCCGACCGCCCGAACCCCGTGGAAACACCGCAAATAGCCGCTCGCCTTCTTCCGGCATCTTTGCCTGCCTGTCCGGGCATATCAGTTTGGGTGTAAACGAGGACTCGCAGTTTAGACGGCTGGCCAATGCGGTTGGACGCGGGGATTGGCTCGACAATCCTGATTTTGCAAACCCCGTGGCGCGGGACAGAAATCGGGGCACACTCGTAGATGCCTTGGCGGATGTGCTTGCACATCGCACAGCAGAAGAATGGGAAAGGATCTTCATTGCTGCGGACGTACCAGCAGCGCGGCTGCGCACGCTGCCAGAAGCGTTGGACCTCGCGCCTGAAACCGCTCGCGCATTTGCATCCCGTGGTACAGCCGGACATGTCGGTCTGCCATTCACGATGGAAGGGGATGCATCGCCTGACGCCGCCAACGCACCGCCAACATTGGCGGGTGATACGACAAAGGTGCTGCGTGCCTTGGGATATTGCGAAGACGAGGTGAAATCACTGCGTGACGCTGGAACGGTTGTCTGAGAACAGATCGCAATAGCGGTTGCGCAGCGCGTTCTTCTGGACCTTTCCCATCGTGTTGCGGGGCAGTTCATCAATCACCAACAGTTTGCGCGGATGCTTGAAGCGGGCGAGCGTGTCGCGCACGGCGTCAGCGATAGCATCTGTATCAGGGGTTGCACCCGGTTCCGGCACCAGAAGACCCAGAACCGTTTCGCCGAAATCCGCATGAGGGACACCGATCACGGCGCTTTCTAACACGCCTGGCTGCGCATCAAGCACCAGTTCGATTTCCTTGGGGTAGATGTTGTAGCCACCCGAGATGATCAGGTCCTTGTCACGTCCCACAATATGGACATAGCCATCTCCATCGATCTGCCCCAGGTCGCCCGTGATGAAAAAACCATTTGGTCGCAGCTCTTCCGCGGTCTTTTCCGGCATCTGCCAGTAGCCTTTGAACACGTTCGGCCCGCGCACCTCGATCACACCAACCTCGCCTTGCGGCAACTCGGCGCCGGTCTTGGGATCACACACTTTCAGGTCTACACCCGGCAGCGGAAAACCGACTGTGCCCGCCCGGCGTTCGCCATCATAGGGGTTGGACGTGTTCATATTGGTTTCGGTCATGCCATACCGTTCAAGAATACGGTGGCCTGTGCGCGCCTCGAACTGGATATGCGTTTCGGCCAAAAGCGGGGCAGAGCCGGAAATGAACAACCGCATGTCGCGCACAAGATTACCGGTGAACCGGTCGTCATCCAGAAGGCGGGTATAAAAGGTCGGCACGCCCATCATCACCGTCGCCAGTGGTAGCTTTTCGATCATCAGGTCGATATCGAAGTTTGGCAGAAAGATCATCGCGCCGCCCGCGATCAGGGTCACGTTCGTCGCCACGAAAAGCCCATGGGTGTGAAAGATCGGCAGTGCATGCAGCAAAATGTCGTCAGCGTCGAAACGCCAGTGCTCTGCCAGGGTGCGCGCGTTCGAGAGTAGGTTGGCTTGGGTCAGCATCGCGCCTTTTGATCGGCCGGTTGTCCCGGATGTGTAAAGAAACGCGGCCAGATCATCCGCAGCGCGCGCCACGGTCGGGTATGTCTCAGACTGCCCTTTGGCCCCATCCATCAGGCTGCCAGTGCCATCGCCGTTCAGTGTCAGCAGCTGCGCACCAAGTCTGTCGGCGACGGGTCGAAGCTCATCCGCCCCTGCGCTGTCACAGATGACCGTACGCGCGGCGCTGTTTTCGATGAAATAGGTCAGTTCATCGACGGTGTAGGCGGTATTGAGCGGCAGGAACACAATCCCGGCCTGCGCGCAGGCGGCGTAAAGCGCCAGCGCATCTGGCGATTTCGCGACCTGTGCGGCAAGGCGGTCACCGGGTTGCAGGCCTGCCTTGGTCAGGACATGCGCGATCCGCGCCGCCAGCCTCAGAAATCCATCATGAGTGACAATCTGGCCATCCGCCAAATGAAGAAACGGCGTCGCCTTGCCTGCATGGACGCCGAAAAGTGCGTCGTAGAGTGGATTTGTCATATCGCGTGTCGTTTCATCAGGCTGCGGCCTTGCGTGCCGTGGCCGCCAGCGCACGCACCTCTGCCGAGGCGGCGATCTGGTGATCGACCGCAAAGCGTTCGTGGTTCTGCGACACCTTTGCGAGGTCGTAAAGGTAATTGACCATGGCGCCACGCGATTGGGCGAGCCCCTTTTCCGACAGATCGGCATTTGCGCTGACCTGATGGATCAGCGCGCCGTTTCCTAGGTGGAAGCGGGCCACCGGGTCGCGCGGCAGACCATCGCGTCGTTTGACATCCAGCAGATAATGCGCGGCAAGGCTGCGAATGCGGTCGTCCTCCTCCGGCGTGACCGCATCATCGGTTTCAGCCAGCCAATCAGCCAGGCCCGGAATGGGCGATAATGTCACGAATGTCTTCAGCCCCGGCATTTCCAAGGCAAGGTCGGCAGCGACCTGTTTGATCAGCGAGTTGCCGAACGAAATGCTCGCCAACCCCGCCTGACAGTTCGAGATCGAATAGAACACGGCCGTATCTGCGGTCTCGGCCGCGATCATCTCACGGTTTTCGGCCAGCACAGCCTGCACTGACCCCGGCACGCCTGGGGTCAGCGCAACCTCGACAAAGATCAGCGGCTCGTCCGGCATGGCTGGGTGGAAAAAGGCAAAGCAGCGTCGGTCGGATGGTTCGACGCGCCTGCGCAGATCGTCCCAACTGTCGATCTGATGGACCGCTTCATAGGCGATGATCTTGTCCAGGATCTGTGCCGGGCTTTCCCAGTTGATGCGCCGCAGCACCAGAAAGCCACGGTTGAACCAGCTTGCGAAAAGATGGCGAAAGTCGATGTCGAGCGCCTGCAGCGTGTCGATGTCGCGGCCAAGGCGCAAAAGATCGGCGCGCATCGACACCAGCGCGCCGGTGGCCCCCGGCACCTGATTGAGCCGGCGGATCAACTCTTGTCGCGGCGGCTCTGCGGCCTGCATGAAGGTGCGATAGGTGGGTTTGGTCTGCGCCGTTTCATAGGCATCCAACGCCTGACGGACCCGCGCCGCATCGATGTTCATATCCCGCGCAAGGTGGTGAAAAAACGCCAGCTTAGCGGCATCATCCATTTCGGCATAACGGTTCAGAAGATTTTGCGCGACGGTCGTTCCGGAAACCTCGCCCGCCGCGCCGATCAGGTCGGCTGTCAACACCTCGATCGGTCGATCATCGCGATGCCCGGCCCGGCCCAGCCGCTGGCGCCGTTCAAAAACGGTCGAAAGAAGATCAGCCAGCAGTGTCATACGGCTGTCCCCATCACCGCGTTCGGAAGCCATGTGGCGATACCGGGAAAGATGCACAGCAGGATGATCGCCACAACCATGCAGGCGACATAGGGCAGCGACCCCATCAGGATGGTCTTCAGCTTGATGTCGGGTGCGATGCCGTTGATGACATACAGGTTCAGCCCAACAGGGGGCGAGATCAGCCCGATTTCCATGTTGATCGTGAGGATCACGGCAAACCAGATCGGGTCAAACCCTGCGGTGGTGATAATCGGCAGCAGGATCGGTGCCGCCATCAGGATCACCGCCACCGGCGGCAGAAAGAACCCGGCGATCAGCAAAAAGATGTTCACCGCCCCCATCAGCACCCAGGGGTTCACATCCAGCGTGCCGATCCATGCGGCGATGGATTGCGTGATGAAAAGGGACGACAGCATGTAACTGAAAACGCCAGCTGCTGCGATGATGAACAGGATCATCACCGATTCCTTGGTACTGTCGCGCAAGACCACCCACAGGTCAGCCGGGTTCCACAGCTTGTAGATCACCATCGCGATGACAAGGCAAAGCAGGGCACCGACCGCCGCGGTCTCGGACGGTGTCGCGATACCGCCATACATCGCGTAAAGCACCCCGATAATGATGGCCAGGAATGGCAGAACACGCGGCAGGATCTCGAACTTCTCGCGCCAGGAATAGCTGATCGACGACAGCACCTGCATGTTGCCTGACCGCCATGTCGAATAAAGCGACCACGCCATGAACAGACCGACCAGCATCAGGCCAGGAAAGACACCGGCAAGAAACAACCGCCCGATCGAGGTTTCAGTCGCAATGCCGTAGACGATCATGGTGACCGATGGCGGGATCAGAATACCCAACGTGCCACCCGCCGCGATAGAGCCTGCGGCGACACCATCCGGATAGCCGCGCTTGCGCATTTCGGGGATACCCATCTTGCCGATGGCGGCACAGGTTGCAGGGCTTGACCCCGACATGGCCGAGAAAAGCGCGCAGGCGCCAAGGTTGGAAATCACAAGCCCTCCCGGCACGCGGGTTAGCCATCGTTCCAACGCCTCGTAAAGATCCGCGCCTGCGCGCGTCGATGCGATCGACGCCCCCATAATGATGAACATCGGGATCGAAAGCAGGGCAAAGTTGTTCAGCTTGCCAAACAGGATTTCGGGCATCAGTTCCAGCGACCGCATGCCGTCGAAAACGATCAGAAAACCGGCTGACACGACAAGCAGCCCGAGCGCTACCGAGATGCCTGAAAACAGAACAAGAATTGTAAATACCGCAACCAGTGCGCCTAATAGCAGCGGATCCATCAGAGGTCTCCCGAAGCGCGGGCTTCCAGCCCGTCAATTTCGGCAAGCCCGAATGGATCTTCAATACGCAGCACCACCGCAACCAGATCGGCAATCAGCTGGAGCATCAAAAGGGCAAAGCCTACCGGCAATGACATGTAGGGTATCCACAGGCGCACGCCCCATACTGTGTCGGAGCGCCAGTTTCGTTCCCACGCAAAGTGCCAGTATTCATAGCCGTAATAGAGCATCACGCCGACGATCATGATCGACATGGACATCGTGATGATGAACAGACCAAACCGCGCCTTCGGCGCCAGCCAAATTGGGACAAGATCGACATTCACATGCCCGCGCAGACGCTGCACGTAAGGTAGCCCCAAAAGCGTAGCCGCGATGACAAGGTAGATCACCGCTTCGGTCTGCCAGATGGTCGATCCGTTCAAGACAAAGCGGATGAAAATCATCTGGCAGGTGATGGCGACAGCGGCGACGATCATCGCCGCGGATGTCCATCCCGCCAAGGTCGATATCGCCGCCACAAACCGCAGGAAAGGGTTCCCACCAGTCTGCGCCACAGTGATGCCTGGGTTGCCTGCCACCGCAGCCTCCTGATTTTATGTAGAAAACAGGGCGGCACAATCGCCGCCCTTGGTTGGATCACTCGACCGAAAGGGCCAGATCAAGCAATTCCTGACCACCCGGTGTGTCCTCAATGAACGCCTTGTAGGATGTCTCTTGCGCCAATGCGCGCCAGGCGTTGAAGTCTTCTTCAGACATCTCAGCGATCTCAACACCCGCTTGCGCAAATACCTCGCGGCTGGCCGCATCTTCCTTCTTGGCCTCTTCAAGATAGAACTCTTCAGCCTTGGCAGCTCCGTCCAACAGCGCCTGTTGCTGTTCTTCGGTCAGACCGTCAAACGTTGATTTGTTGATCAACAGGGGCTGATACATAAACCACAGCGCGTAATCGCCCGCTGGCGTATAGCAGGACACCTGCTCATAAATCCGGTAGCTGACGAAAGACGAGGATGAGGTATTCGCCGCATCCAGAACGCCGGTCTGCATGGCGTTGTAGATCTCGGACGATGCCATGGACGCGATGGATGCACCCGCCCCGGCAAGCATCTGCTCAAACGCGCGCCCGGCGGCACGGGTCTGCAGGCCCGCCATATCGTCAGGCGAGGTGATGCAGGTCTCTTTGCCAGCAAAGCCCCCGGCAAGATAGCCATGGACAAGCACCATCACATCATCTTCGGCCATCTTTTCCTCGATGGCTTCCATGAACGGGCTTTCGTTCAGGCGTGCGGCGTGGTCGTGGTTCTTCACCAGACCAGGCATTAGCGTCAGGTTATAAGCAGGCTGCAGACCGCCCGCATAGGACAATGGCAGCACCGTCATATCAAGCTGACCGCGCGACAGCGGCGTGTACTGCTCGCGTGCTTTGAACAGGGATTGCGTCGGGAAAATGCGGATTTCAAGCCCGACGTCGGCCGTCGCAACCTCGTCTGCGACGATCTGGGCGACCTTGTGGCGCACGTCGTTATCAGACCATTGATGGGACAGGCGCAATTCCTGTGCCTGCAATGATGTTTCGGACACGGCCATCATGGCGACAGCCGCAATTGTCGCTTTAAAAGCGGTCTTCATGGTAGTTCCTCCCTTGGTGGCACTCATCAAGCACCGATGGGATATTAATTCACCCGACGTAATGCATAGTCAAGTTTTTTGTATACAAGATGTTAAAACCTGTATTATTTATAGAGTCAAACAGCAAACCGTCATGGCCGCGAGGGAGCACGGACAATGGCAAACCGGCATGCAGACACCATCGCCGACGAACTGGAAGATATGATTCTGGATGGCAGATTCGCCAACAACGACCGTCTTGATGAGGTGCAACTGGCGCAGCGGTTTTCGGTCTCGCGCACACCGATCCGCGAGGCGCTGCAACGGCTCACACAGGCGGGGCTTGTCGAACAGATCCCGCGACGCGGGGCCTTTGTGCGCCAGCCCGGCGCCATCGAACTGATCGAAATGTTCGAAGTCATGGCGGAACTCGAAGCCGCAAGCGCCCGTTTTGCCGCAATGCGCATGACCGATGCAGCACTGGGCGACCTGAACGATGCCAACGAAAAATGCATGAAGGCGATGCAGGATCAGGACGCCGACAGCTACTACCGCGAGAATGAACGCTTTCATCACATCATCTACGCGCAGTCCGGCAACAGTTTTCTTGAGGCCGAAGCAAAACGACTGCATCGGCGGCTGAAACCCTTTCGGCGGCTACAACTGCGGTTGCGGGGGCGGCTGCGGCAATCCATGTCCGAACACGAAAGCATTCTCGAAGCACTTGCCAATGGTGATCCGGAAATGGCGGCAAAAGTCACTCGCCAGCATGTTGCCGTGCAGGGCGAGAAATTTCATCACCTGATCGCAACCCTCAAGATTGCTGCTGAATAACGCGTGCGAAAATACGGAAAGCAGGCTGGATGTGTCACGGCTGCGAGATCTACGGATTTTGAAAGGCAATCGACTGAACGCGGCCGGTCCAGGCACGATCGCTTGTAAAGGCTGGCGCTGCGCCGCAGGCAGTCACACAAAGGCGCATCTGGAGTGTTTCGCGCCGTTCTGATGAGCGCATGATCTCCGAACTAGACTGACCCATCCGTAGGCGTGGAACGATCTTGTGAGGCACGGAGTCAAAAGACGCGTCGCGCGAGCAAATCGTAGGACGGATTGTGGAGGCAAGTTGTGCGCAAATGATCAAACGCGCAGTAAAGGTTCTCACCGAAAATCATATTGCCAGGTCAGAAGCAATCTAGCGGCCAAGTGGCCATTTGTAGACCGCGCAACATCGGTTCAAATGGGCTCTTCCCGACTTCGGATGCGCTGTGGCATCTTTCGTTCTTCGGTGGTCTGATTTTCTGTTAGGCGGTCCTTTGGACCGGTGGCTCGCAGCACAGGAGCCATTGAATGATCCGTGGATGCCTGCTGGGCCCGGCGTTGTTTGAGGTTATCTCGGCTGTTTCAACGTCATCTTGGAGCGGCGGTCGTGAAATCTGGAAGGCAGATTCTCTGTCGGCGCCACGTTTATCAGGATTTCGCTATAAATACCCCGCCGCTATGACGCGTTGCGGGGGCAGGCTGCGTGTTGCAGCCTGCCCCCGCTTTGCATCTTATTGACGTCGCTTATCGGCCGCCATTGATCGTGCTGGTGGCCAAATCGTAAAGCTCTTGTGCGGGAAGGCCCAAGGCTTGGTTTTGCGCGATCCAAGCGTTTGCCGTTGGTGCGGCGACTTCGGCGTTGATCGCATTCAGGATGCTGTCGTCGATTGTCAGCTGGATGATCTGGCGCTCTTCAAGCGCGGTTTCCCAGGCGGACAACGTGGAGTCCTCGTAATTGGAAATGAAGTGATCCAGCGCATCATCCACCGAAGATAGGAGTGCCACGCGGCTGTCGGTTGGCAGCGCATTGAGCGCGCCCGTGTTGACCACAACAGGACAATTGGCCGTGCCAGGGTTGAGATTGGTTGTCCACCAAAGCGCGTTGTTGATCGTTTCGAACGACATATGCGCATGGGGTGCGAAGGCCACCGCGTTGATTTCGCCAGCTGACAATGCATCTTTGACCTGCGGGGCGGGCAAGTTCACGGTTGATGCCCCGAGAGCATTGATCGCCGCACCGGTGCCGCCGGTGGCGCGGACTGTCATCCCCCGAAACGCAGCAAGGCTCGTGGGTGGCGTGCCGACCCCCGCGATGTTGTATTGTGGCTGAGGTGTTGGCATCAAGAGGGTCGCATTCCACCGTGCGAGGTCCTCTTTGACGGCCGGGTGATCATAGATCGCTTGGGAGACGGCGCGTTCCAGATCCATCGACGACACGCCGAGGAATGGGAGTTCGAGAACGGTGATGGACGGGTTCTTGTCCGGATGATAGCCGGCGCAGAATTGTGCCATTTCGAATGTGCCGGCCGCAATGCCATCAAGGTTTTCCCGGCTTGGCGCCAGCCCGCCATAGGAAATGTTGAGGGTGAACTGACCGTCCGTCTTTTCGGCCACTTCCTCTGCCAGTTTTTCCACATGCTCGGTGAAGGCGCGCCGTTTGCCCCAAAGCGAGACATCCCACACAATGGGGCCGTCCTGCACGGCAGTTACTGACGCATCGATGATCTGAGGGCAGGCATCACCGAAACATTCGACAAAGTCGGCTTTGACGTTGATCCCGCCGAGGTCTGTGTTGATCGTATATACGTTATTGTCGAATGCGATAAGCTCTCCGGTCAGGACCATCGATCCACCATCGGTGGACTTCAGCGTGACCTCGTCGGCGCTTGCCTGCAGCGGCACCAATAGTGCTGCACTGGCCAAAAGTGCGAAGATTGCGGAGCTTGTGTTATGCCCATGCTTCAAAATCATTGGTATTCCCTTTACCTATTTATACCGCTGAACATTCTGTCTGCGAGTGCAGGTGAGCTTGGTCCGTCGGATCGTCCATGAATTCTAAACAATAACAGCTTATAGTTGGGAATTAGGCGTAACTTAGTCGGAATTCAGACCAGAAGGAGCCGATTTTAGGCTGACGGTATGCGCGCGATGTGGGTCCGACCCCGTTCAACCCAACCGTGCGGCGCGTTTTTCGGAGGTATCCCAAAAATGGTTAATGTGTTCGCAAGTTGGGCAACCATGCATTGCACAGTAGCGGTTCGAGTTTACCGCCGCCCTTCGCGCAGCCACGCACCCACGATCAGGATTGAGGCCAGCAGCAGCCAGGCCCAGGCTGGCAGGAGTGGTGTGATGCTGATATCGGCTGTCTGGTAGGCCCCGCGTGGCGTGATCCCGATCCAACCGCGCCCGGATGCGGGCCGTCCTTCGCGCACGGTTCGGATGCTGACATCCCCGTCAGAGATCGCCTTGACCCCTGCGCCGGTGCTTTCGACCAGCGGTTCCAGCAGGGTCGCTGAGGCGATGGTTTGTTCGAATTCGCGGGGCGCTGACGGCCCCAGTGCGATGACGCTGGTCTCTTCGCCATCATCCAGTCGGTAAAGCCCGATTTCCGGGGCCTCCCACAGGGTTTCGAACCGCCCGGGCGACACCTCTTCCAGTGACAGCACTGTTTCGGTTCCGTCGGGATGGGTGACGGTCACATCGCCCGTGTCCAGATCAAGTGTGCGCCGGATGATCCGCATGGTCTGGCCTGCGGGTTCGACCCAAAGCGATTCTTCCTCAAGCTCGGGTTCTTTCATCATCCAGTGCGCCAGCCGCCGTAGCAGTTCCAGTTGCGGCCCGCCGCCTTCATAGCCGCGATCCCAAAGCCAGCTTTGATCGGAGGTCATCAGCGACACCCGGCCTTCACCGATCCGGTTGAGGATCAGGAGTGGGCGGTTGTCGATGCCGGACATGACGGTGGTCGCTTCCTCGGGGACCAGCACGTCGATCAGGCGGAACCAGCGGCCCCAGCCGGGCCCGTCACCATCAGGGTTGGGTGATAGCGCGTCCAGCCCTTCGGTCACCGGGTGGCGCTGGCCGATATCGGTGATCTGGGGCGTGAATCCTTCTTCGAATACCCGCGCGGTGGGCGCGCCGGGCAGGATAGTGCCAAGGGGTGAGCGATAGATGCTTTCCGCCGCCCCGTATTCTGGCCCGGAGGAGATCAGAACCGCGCCGCCCTGTTCGACATATTGCCGGATATTGTCGAGATATTCGCTGGGCAGGATCCCCCGCCGCCGATAGCGGTCGAAGATGATCAGGTCAAAATCGTTGATTTTCTCAAGGAACAACTCGCGCGTGGGAAAGGCGATAAGCGAGAGTTCATTGACCGGTACACCGTCCTGCTTTTCCGGCGGGCGCAGGATGGTGAAATGGACCAGATCGACCGCAGAATCCGATTTCAGCAGGTTCCGCCATGTCCGCTCACCCGGATGCGGTTCGCCGGAGACGAGCAGCACCCGCAACCGGTCGCGCACCCCGTTGATCTGGACGACAGCGCTGTTGTTGCGGTTGGTCAACTCGCCGTCAGCCTCGGGGATGGTGAATTGCAGAACGTTCATGCCGCCATGGGGCAGTTCGATCGGCAGTTCGATGTCTTGGCCGATGGGCACCGGCAAGGTCAGCGGTTCGTCCCCGTCGATCGAGATGGACAGAAGGACGGAGTCGGTCGCGGGGGCCTGCCCCTGATCTTCGACGCGCAAGGTCAGGCTGACCTGTTCGCCAAGGATTGCAAAGGCGGGCGCGTTAGAGACCACAAGCCGTCGGTCCCAGTCGTCGGGTTGACCGGTCAGCAATGTGTGCGTCGGCGCGGGCAGGCGGGGCGCGCGTTCAATGTCGTGCAGCCGCCCGTCGGTCACAAGGATGATCCCGGCGATGCGCCCTTGTGGTTCTTCGGCCAGTGCCTCTGACAGGGCGGTCATCAGGGTGGTGCCGGCGTCGCCTTCACCGTCGCCAAGGGTGACGGTGCGCAGCTCCGTGTTGGGCTGGCGGGCGAGTTCAGCTTCAATATTCGCAATGGCGGCGGCGTTCTGGGTGGGCCGGTCGCCGATCCGCTGGCTGGCGCTTTGGTCGACCACCAGCATGACGATATCGGTCAGCGGCTCGCGGTCTTCCTGCTGGATCGCGGGATTGGCGAGGGCTGCGAGCAACGCCAGACCGGCGAGGCCGCGCAGCCACCAGCCGGGCAGCCGCCGCCAGATCGCCAGCCCGAGGGCCAGTGCGGCGAGCCCGACGACCCCGTAGAACAGGACCATGGGCAGAAGCGGATCAAGGATCAGCGAGCCGGTCATTGACCCAGCCTGTCAAGCAGATCAGGCACATGGACCTGATCGGATTTGTAGTTGCCGGTCAGCACATGCATGATCACGTTCACCCCGAACCGCAGGGCAATCTCGCGCTGGCGTTCACCCGCCATACCGCGCCCGACGGGGAACATGCGCGCCCCGCTGGGGGTGACCGCCCAGGCACGCGCCCAGTCATTGCCGCCGATGATCACCGGGGTCACGCCGTCATTGAGATTGCGGAAGGGCATGCCTTCGATCAGTTCGGCGTCGGGTGGTGCCGCCTCGACCCAGACATCACGGCTGGCGTAACGGCCGGGGAAATCCTGCAGCAGATAGAAGGTTCGCGTCAGGACGTGGTCTGACGGGATTGGTTCCAGCGGCGGGATATCGAGCGACCGGGCGATGGCCTGCAGCTTGCGCCCCTCGGGCGAGCCCGAACCAAAGCGGGCGGTGTCCGCATCACGGGTGTCGAACAGGATCATTCCGCCGGAGCGCAGATAGCGGTTGAGCTTGCCATAGGCCTCGCGGCTGGGCAGGGGCTGATCTGCGGTGATGGGCCAATAGAGGAAGGGGAAGAATGCCAGTTCGTCTGTTTCGAGGTTCACGCCAAGAGGGGCCGCAGGTTCGATGGAGGTGCGCCGGAACAGGGTTTGCGAGATGCCCAAGAGGCCTGCGGCGGTGATATCGTCGGTTTCGCCGTCGCCAGTTAGCACATGGCCCAGAACAACCTCTGACGTGGCGCGGATCGCGAAATCATCGCCCGTCAACTCTTGCGCCTGCGCATCAGGCGTCATGAACAGAACCAGCGCCAGTGCGGCGGCCACATCGGCGCGGGGGCCGCGCAAACGCCCACCCACAGCGAGCGAGGCAATCACATCCATTAGCAGGAGCAGAACCGCCCCACCCAATAGCCAGCCTTTCAGCGCGGTTTCACGGGTCACGGCCATACCTTCGACAACGATCCGGGCGGGCCATTGGGCGGTGTTGAGCATGGTATCCTTTCCGATCACGTTGATGGCCAGTTGCCGGTCGCCACCGGCATAGAGACCCGGTGGCAGTTCGGGTCCCGGCGTTGCGGTGGCAAGCCGTTCGCCCGCCACACCGGGCAGGGTGCTGCCATCATCCAGCCGTCCATAGGCGTCGAGCACCTTGTTGGGTTGCCATGTGGTCCCTTCCAGCTCTGCCGCGTCGGGTGTGGAGGGCCGTGTCGACACCGCCAGCCGTTCCAGCATTTGCACGAAGAGGCCCGAGAGCGGTAGCGTAGACCATTCCGCATTGGCCGTCACATGGACCAGAACGATTTGTCCTTCGCCGCTGATCTTGCGGGTCACCAGCGGGGTGCCGTCGGCCAATTGGGCGATGACCCGGTCGGCCAGGGTCGGGTCCGGCTGCGCCATGACTTGGCTAGTCACGGTGACATCATCGGGTATGGCAAGGCCAAAGAACGGGCTGTCGTCGCTAAACGTGGCCAGTGATTTCGGTTCCCCCCAGCTCATCGCGCCGCCCACGCTGCGCCCGCCGGATCGCAGGCGGACAGGCAGCAGCGGGTCTTCGCTGTTGCGGCCCAGATCGGAGGCGGCAAGCCGTGGTCCGGCAAAGCGCAGAAGCATCCCGCCTTTTTCGACCCACTCTTCAACGCCTCGCGCTTCAATATCGGTCAGGATCGCCACATCGGCCAGAATAATCACATCCGGGTTGGCGAGCAGGATATCCTCGAGCGCGCCGTCGATGATATCGGCGGTCGGTTCGAGTGCTTCTTGCAGGTAGTAGAGCGGTGACAGCAGCTCCAGCCCCTCGCGGTCTTCGCGCCCGGCGATCAGGGCGACCTCGCGCCGTTTGAGCGCATCATCGGTCAGGCTGACCGCCCCGGCAGAGCGTGTGCCGCTGATCTCGAACCGGGTGATCCGGTTGCGCAATTCGGGTGGCAACACCATCGCGGTTTCGGCGACAGCTTCGCCCCCTTCGAATGTCAGGGGGACCGTGGCCAATTGCCGTTCGACGCCAGCGGGGTCGAGGCCCACCGCGGTGACGGTCGTTTCGATCAAGTTGCCGACGGGTGTGCGGGTGGCCGAGACGAGGACTTGCCCATCCTCGAACCGCGCGGGGCGCAGACCGATAGTCTGGCGTGGGGTCTGGAACACGGTGACGGGACCAGCGGTTTCCAGCGTGGTCAGCAGATCGTCGCGCCCTTCGTAATCAAGCCCGTCGGAAATCCAGTAACTCTCAAAACTGTCGGATTTGTCTGCGAACCATGCGGCCGGGTCGGCAGGCTGCCAAGGCTGGGGCTGCAGGTTGGGCAGCCGGTTTTGCCAATCATTCGGTGCGGCAAAGGGCAGATCGCCGACAGGCAAGTCGGTCAGGCTGACCACCGCAACACGCCGATCGGCCAGTGCGGCCTCGGTCAATAGTGTATCGACCCTGTCGATCTTGGCCTGCCAGCTATGTGCCCCGGCCCATGTGCCATCCATCACAATGACCAGATTGCCAGTGCCGGTGCGGGCGTTTTGCGGGTTCAGCACAGGGCCTGCAAATCCGATGATCACGGCGGCAACGGCCAGCATCCGCAACAGAAGAAGCCACCAGGGGGTCCGGTCGGTCTGGTTTTCGTCGTCGGTCAGGCCAAGCAGCAGTGCTACGCCGGGAAAGCGTCGCCGGATCGGGGCCGGTGGCACCGCGCGCAGCAGGATCCACAGGATCGGCAGCGCGATCAGGCCAAGCAGCAACCATGGGGCACTGAAACCGATGGGGCCAAGTGTCCACATCAGACGCGCCGCTCCAACGCGCCGTAGAGCCAGAGCAGGGCGGCTGCAGCGCTTTCGCCGGTGTGATGTGTGCTGAACTGCCAGCCGGTGGTACGGGCCAGATGGGCAAGCCTGTCTTTACGTTCGGCCAGCCGGTCAAGATAGCGGGTCTTGAGGTCGCCCGCCTTCAGCGTTTCGTGGCTGAGCGTGCCTGACATGCTTTCGAAGATCGTGCGCCCGTCGAATGGAAATGCCTCTTCCTGCGGATCGAGCACCTGCAAGAGCGCGCCGCGCACGCCACGGTCTGCGGCGCGTAGCAATGCGGCCTCGACCGGGGCCATATCGCCCATGAAATCACTGATGAACAGCGCGCGGGAATGGGGCAGCATGCCTTGCGCCTCTGGCGCGCCATAGTCGGCGTCGTCCTGCGTCGAGAGAAGCTGCGCCATCTGCATCAGCTGCGCTTCACCACTCCGCGGCGGCAGGCGCAGGCCGGTCAGGCCAACACGTTCACCGCCACGAATGAGCAGGATCGCCGTTGCCATCCCCAGCGTGCGGGCGCGTTGCCCCTTGGTGGGCAGGTTGTCATCGGAGTGAAACGACATTGACGCGGCCTGATCAACCCAGAGGATGATCGACTGCGCGATCTGCCATTCCTTGTCCTGCACAAAGTTCGAATCCGACCGGGCCGACCGGCGCCAGTCGATACTGCGCGCCTCGTCATAGGGTTGCGCCGGGCGGTATTGCCAGAACGTATCGCCCACACCGGCCCGGCGGCGGCCATGTTCACCCAGCAGGACCGCGGTCGCCAGATGCTCAGCCTCCGCCAGCAGCGCCGGGAGCGGCGATGCTAGCGTTTCGGCCTCGGAACGGAGGGCGAGGGGTTCTGTCACGCAGCCGCCTCAACATGGGTGATCTGGGCGGCGACGGTGTTAATGACGTTATGGATGCTTTCGCCACGGGCGCGGGCCGCGAAAGACAGCGCCATGCGATGTTCAAGGACCGGCACAGCCATGGCACGCACGTCTTCGGCAGAGGGGGCGAGCCGCCCTTCGAGCAGCGCCTGCGCACGCACAGTCAGCATCAACGCCTGTGCGGCGCGCGGGCCGGGGCCCCAGCTGACGCTTTGGCGGATGATGTCGGGAGCGTTGTCATCCGGGCGGCAAGCGCGGACAAGATCAAGGATCATCTCAACAATGTTTTCGCCGACCGGCATCCGGCGCAGCAGAGTTTGTGCGTCCAACAGTTCTTGGGCGGTGAAGACGGCCGTGGACTGGGCATCCTCGATCCCTGTTGTGGCGATCAGGATGTCCTTTTCGGTGTCCCTGTCAGGGTAGGGTACATCGATCTGGACGAGGAAACGGTCCAACTGCGCCTCTGGCAGGGGGTAGGTGCCTTCCTGCTCGATCGGGTTTTGCGTGGCGAGCACGTGGAACGGCACGCCCAGCGGGTGATGCTGACCCGCGATGGTGACTTCCTTTTCCTGCATGGCCTGCAGCAGGGCGGATTGGGTCCGGGGGGACGCGCGGTTAATCTCGTCCGCCATCAAAAGCTGGCAAAAGATCGGGCCTTCAATGAACCGGAAAGAGCGGGAACCATCATTGGTGGTTTCCAACACTTCGGAACCCAGGATATCGGCAGGCATCAGATCGGGCGTGAACTGGATGCGGCTGCCATCAAGACCCATCACGGTCGACAGGGTGTCGACAAGGCGGGTTTTGCCAAGGCCCGGCAGGCCGATCAGTACCGCATGGCCGCCGCAGATCAGCGCGCTGAGCGTCAGATCGACGACCCGCTGCTGGCCGATGAAACGTGCCGAAATACTTTCGCGGGCCTGGCCCAGTTTAGTGCCCAGTGCCTCGATCGAAGCGACAAGATCGGCGTCGTTGGCCATGACATTCCTCCGGTTGGACTATATCGTCGTATACCAACAGATAATCCCGCGAACCCCAATGGCAAAAGTTATGAGCACACAAAAGATTGTGACCCCGTCGGCAGAAAGCCTCGCTGCATCGGCCCGTGCCGCGAAAAAGGGCGGATTGCCGCCGGTGCATCTATGGAATCCGCCGTTTTGCGGGGATCTGGATATGCGCATCGCCCGTGATGGCACGTGGTTTTATCTGGGCACACCGATTGGCCGGGTCGAACTGGTCAAACTGTTTTCAACGATTCTGCGCAAAGACGGGGACAAGTATTTCCTTGTCACGCCGGTCGAAAAGGTGGGGATCACCGTGGATGACGCCCCCTTTGTTGCCGTGGATTTCAACCCGGTGGGGGATGGGCTCGAATTTGAAACGAACGTGGGTGACCGGATGGTTGCGGGGCCTGACCACCCGATCAGGGTCGAACGCGATCCCGAAACTGGTGAGCCGTCACCCTACGTGTTGGTGCGTGCCAATCTTGAAGCGCTGATCGACCGCAAGTCGTTTTACCGGCTGGTCGAGATCGGGGAACATGCCGAACATAACGGGACGCAATGGTTCGGGCTGCGGTCGCGGGATGTCTTTTTTCCGATTATTCCGTCCGGTGAATTGGAGTGAATGCCACCCTGGTAAACGGGCGCAATCCTGCCTGGGTGCAGGCTATCGAAGCGTTGATTTTCACGCATAGCGGGTATGCACAATCCGCCTGAAACTGATGTATTGTCGCATCACCAAAGAATATCGGCGAAGCAGTTATTGTGGACTGCCCTTGGGTCACCATATCGGACGCATACATTAAAAAAGGAGATGTTATGCGACGATCACTTACTATGACTGCTATTGCAGCACTGTGCGCTGGCCCGGCATTTGCCGATGGCGTCAATTATGCCCGTTTGAGTTACGATTTTACCAAGTTTGATGCCGACAGCGTTGAGACTGAGCTCGGCCTGTTGCAGGGCGGGATTGAATACCAGACTGGCCAGTTTCTGTTTACTGGCGACGCTTTGAACATCACAGCGGATGTTGATGCCGGGGGTGTTGGCGATTCAGATACATCATCATCAGCCTATGCCATTGCCGCCGGTTACATGTTCACACCCGAGGTTTTGGCAGGTGCTGGTGTTCTGATCGCTGACGAAGAGGGCGATGCGGAAGACACCGAAGGTTTCGAGCTTTTCGGCCAATATCAGACCGCAGAATTTGGTGTCGGTCTGAATGTCGCCAAGTTCGATGCTGACGAAGACAACGTGACAACGTCGCTATATGGCGAGTTCGTTGCGACACCCGGTGTTACCCTTGCCGGATTTGTCATCACCGAGTCAGAGTTTGATGGGTCCGATTTCAACCTGAGCGCGGATTATGAGGATGGCGCCATTGCGGTGCGGGCCTTCTACAATGACTCGACCGAGGATGATGAAGGTGTCTTTGGCGTGCGTGGCCATTATGAGTTCACCCCGCAACTGCGTGCTTCAGCCAGCTATGCCACCAATCTGGGCGACGACCTGCCTGACGGGTCGGTCTTTGCGATTGGCGGCGGTTACCAGATCGTCGATGGCCTGTGGGTTGATGCGAATTACGGCATTGTCGACAGCGACGAAGTATCGGGCGACATTGACCGCATTCAGGCATCGCTGACCTATGAGCTTGGTGATCGCAAGCGGATTGACCGCCGTCTTGAGCAGGATGCAATCGACGACCTGCAGGTTGGCGCCGGCCTTGGTTTTTCGTTCTGATCCCTGCTAAATGTGACCAAAGAAGCCCGCGCATTTGCGTGGGCTTTTTCTTTTTTGTGGGTCTCCACTGACCGTGGGTCTCTGTCAGAGGAATGAAAAAACAGCCAAAAAATATCATTGACGACGTCGGGTCAATCAGATACTTTACGCGCGTAAAGAATGGTCGCGGTGACCATGTTAAGGTGGTAATATGTTAAATGGTTTTCATCGGACGGTGGCGGTGCTTGCGTCGGCTATCGTAGTTGCTGGATCGGCCAACGCGGGAGAGATCGCGCTGACGCTGACCAGCAGCGACATCACAATCAGCGGCGACTTCGTGGGCTTCAAGGATGCAGCCTATATCATTCGCACAAGTTCCGGCGAACTGCATATTCCAGCGATCCATGTCAGTTGCGAGGGCGCTGACTGCCTGAACATCCTGACTGACGCAGACAGGGTCAGCGGGTAGCGCGCTGACCGGGCGGAACCGGGGGGTAGAACCGCCCCGATCCGCTTGTGAGCGTTATTCCAGAACCTTGGGCCAGTTGGCATCGGCTGAAGCAATGCGCCCGGGAATGTCGCCTTCCCAACGCCGCTGGATGCGGCGCGAATAGTTCAGGTAAAGCTTGTCATCGACAATCCTCCACGCCTCTGGCGTGGTGGAGGCGGTGTAGCCTTCGCTGACGGCCCATGCGCAATAGCCGCCATATTGTGGGGCGTATTTTTCCGGATCGGCGGCAAAGGCCGCGCGGTTTTCTTCGCTGGAAAACCGCCATGTCGCGCCCATCCAGTCATGCGTGATCGCAGGGTCGCCGGCGACCGGCTGGTTTTCGGTGAAATAGGCGACCGGATCGGTGCCGTCGATGGCGACCCCGTCTTCGGCATAGATGGCGGGCGTGCTGTCGGCCCGCACAAAGGTGCTGGAAAAGGCGACCAGCGGCAATGTGGCCGTAAGGGTGAGGATTTGGCGGCGGTTCAGTTGCATGATGTGGCTCCGTCATTGGCGTCTTTGCTTTGACGCCAACATAGACAGGGCGGATCAAAACGCGAGACGGGTCACCGACAGTTTATAAATGTGTCATCAGGTACGCGCGGGCCTGCGTGCGCTTTTGACGTTCCGTGGCATCTTTTTAACACCGTAGGCCTTGCGCGCGGTGACCAGGCGCAGATCCTCGGGGTCCATGCCCATGGACAGGATCGTGTCGCGGTCATAGCGTGCGCGGGCGGTTTCAGGGTCGTGTGGCGTGCCGAGCAGCCGGTCGATCCAGCCCATGCCAAAGCTGACATGGAAAGTGGCGTGATGATCCTGAAAATGATGCGCCAGATGCGACCGGGTGATGCGCTGGCCGAACCAGCCTTTCTTGATGTTCAGATGGGCCAGTGTGTGGCAGTACTCATAGAACGCAAAGGCGCTGACCGAGCCGGCAAAGAGCGCCACAAACGACCATAGCGCGGCGGCCGCAAGCCCTACAAAGGGCCACAGGATCAGCGTGTGGATCGCGACAGAGATCAGGCCGAACCGCACCGGATACCAATGATCATCGCCGGTAAAGAACTCTGCATCCGATGGGAATTCATGATGGCCGATATGGCTGCGGTACAACTGGTTGAAGATGCCCTGTTCCGTCGGTGGTTCCCGGTGCAACAGGAACCGGTGTATCGCGTATTCCACAAAGAACTGCATGATGACGCCGTAAAGGATCGCCAGCAGCAGCCAAGGTGTGAAGAAGGCAAACAGGCATCCCATGGCCGCGAGCCAAAGCGGGAAAAGCCTTTGCAGGCTGCCCATATGCATCAGGACGCGCAAGGTGGGGATCATGATAAGGCTCCATCGAGTCTGCCGATGCAATGATGCAAATGACGTTTGCGTCAGGCAAGGGCGACGCTACGTCAACTATCCCGGCAACATCCGCTTGGCAGCGCACAACCATCGCGGTATGGCTACCCTAAAACAAGGGGGATCGGGGTGCCGAAATTCTGTGCCAATCTGACGTGGCTATTTACCGAACTGCCATTTTTCGAAAGGTTCGAAGCCGCCAAGGAGGCCGGGTTTGACGCGGTTGAAGTGCTGTTTCCCTATGACGTGAACGCGCAGGATATCGTGAATGAACTCGGCCGGTATGAGTTGAAGATGGCGCTGATCAATTGCCCACCACCCAACTATACCGGGGGTGATCCGGGCTGGGCCGCTGTGCCTGAACAAAAGGACCGGTTTCGTCGCGATTTCAAACGGGCGCTGCGCTATGCCAAAACGCTGGGCGCCCGGCATCTGCATATCATGGCGGGGGAGGCTGCCGGCGATGCGGCCAGGGCCTGTTTCATCGACAATCTGCGCTGGGCCGCGGCAGAGGCACCGGACCAGAGCCTGACCATCGAGCCGATCAATAACGAGACCATGCCGGGGTATTTCATGAATGATTTCGATCTGGCTCGTGATGTGATCAAGGCCGTTGATGCGCCCAATCTGCGGCTGCAGTTTGATGCATTTCATGCGGCCAAGATCACCGGTGATGTGATGGGCACATGGGCGGCGATGGCCGATCTGGTGGTCCATGTGCAGGTGGCGCAGATGCCAGACCGGTCAGAGCCCGACAGTGGTGTGATCGATTATCCTGCCTTCTTCGCCCAACTTGATGCGGAAGGTTATAATGGGTGGGTCAGCGGCGAATACAAACCGGCTGAAGACACGAAGGCAGGGCTGAGCTGGATGAGCTGATTGACCGGTAATCATCCCGGTCCGTGCGCCTCCGTTTTGCGTTCTTGTTCAGGCCACCAAAGCGGCCCGATAGCGGCCGGCAGGATCAACATATTGAACGCCACGTTGGACGGGTTGCCTGATGTGATCGACCCTGTCGAGTCCAGCAGAAACCACGACAGAATGCTGGTCAGCACTGCCTTACGCACCGCCTCTGGTGCGGCGTCATACGCCGACCCGGATAAACACCAGATCAGCACGCCCCAACCCAACAGGAAGCCACCCGACAGAGCCGACAGGAAATGTAAGGTCGGGTCCGTATAGGCTTGGGCGCCGTCCAAAGGCCAACTGAGCAGGTCAAGCGTCTCTTTGCTTAATTGGGACTCGCCTAAGGCGGCAGCCTGCTGGACTTGATGCTGACGTACCATCTGCCAGAGGTCATCGAAAACTGGCCAGCCGTCGCGCACTATGCTGCGATGCGCTTACGCACCGAAAGTGCCGCTCAGGGGGGTGTCGCAGCACTTGACCGGGTTGCGGATCATCTGGCGGCTGTGCCGGGTGCGCCGCAGCAGCCGACCGGCCCGGTTGTGCCAACGATCTATCGCGCGGGGCCTTTGCGCCTGTCGCTGATCGCCACGATTGCGCAATTCGGTACACCCGAAGACCTGATGCTCGATGATCTGCGGATCGAGCTTTATTTCCCCGCCGACACGGTCACCGCCGATATTCTGAATGCTCCTGAAAACATGCTGACATAACGCTGTCAGCAGGGGTATGGTTAAAGATGTCCATCAACCAAGCAAGGAGATGGAAAGATGAGCAAGCGCAGCATTATCGTCTGGGGCGAAATTCCGGTGACCGACATGGAAAAGTCGGTGGCGTTTTATAACAAGGTCTTTGGCTACGATATGACCATCGACAATTCCGGCCCCAATCCGATGGCTATTCTTGGCGGATCGATGGATGACGCGGGCGGCCATCTGTACCCCGGCAAACCTGCGAAGGATGGCGGCAACACCATCCATCTGGGCCTGACCGACAGTCTTGAGGCCGGGATGGAGCGGTGCAAGGAAGCCGGTGGTGAGGTGGTGAGCGATCCGATCGCGATCCCATCGGGCCGGTTTGCCTATGTCAAGGATCTGGACGGCAATTCCATTGGCCTGTTCGAGGCGAACGCCTAGATGCGTCGTGCCGACCGCCTGTTTCAGATATTGCAATATCTGCGCGGCGGTCGGCTGACCACGGCGGCACAACTGGCCGAAAAGCTGGAGGTGACGCCGCGCACGATCTACCGCGATGTGGCACATCTGATCGGATCAGGTGTGCCCATCGAGGGTGAGGCGGGCGTGGGCTATCTGATGCGCGACGGCTACGACCTGCCGCCCCTGATGTTCACCCATGACGAAATGGTAGCGCTGGTGGCCGGTGCCCGGATTTTGCAGACATGGGGCGGCTCCAAGATGGCTGCAGCCGCGCAAGAGGCGCTGGTCAAGATCGACGCGGTTCTGCCGGAGGCCGAACGCGTGCGCGCGGGCCATATCAATGTGCATGCGATGGAAACCCCGTGGCACGGAGGCAGTTGGCGCGCGTTTGTGGACCAGTTCGAGGCCGCGTCTGAGAACCTGATCCGTCTACAGATCACCTACGAGGACGAGGCGGGCAACCGGTCAGAGCGGGCGGTGCGACCTTTGGGGGTCTGGTTCTGGGGCAAGGTCTGGACGGCCGTATGCTGGTGCGAATTGCGCAATGATTTCAGGATGTTCCGGTTGGACCGGGTGGTCGAATTGGCCGAGCGGGACCGGTATCGGCCCGTGAAAGGCCAAACCCTGCAGGATTTCATCGACACCGAAGCCTATTGCCGCTGACCCCACGCAATTGTGGCTGGCGTATGGGATCAGGTCACCTACATTGGCCAACAAAGCATGTGAGGGCCTGATGGTTTCATTTCACCGACGTGGGTTTCTGGCCGGGGCAGGGGCCATTTGTGCAACGCCGCTGCTGGCGCAGACCGATCCATGGGCCGCGGTCGCCGATCAGGCCCGGGCGCTGGAGCAATGCCATGCGCTGATGATCCGGCAGGCCGGGCGCGATGTGCTGCGCACGGTGTTTCGCGGCCCCGCATTTGGCCGGGCTGTGCCCGTCAAATCAGTGTCCAAAACCATTGTGGCGGCATTGACAGGGGCGGCGCTGGATCGTGGGGAAATCCCGTCACTTGATGCCAGTATCGGACAGGTGGCCCCACGCCTGATCCCTGCCGCGGCCGATGCCCGTGTGGCGGACATTACCATGGCGCATCTGGTGACGATGCAGGCCGGGCTGGAGCGGACATCGGGGGCCAATTACGGTGGCTGGGTGAGCAGTTCCAACTGGGTTTCCAATGCCTTAGCCCGTCCTTTTGTGGCCGCGCCGGGCAGCCGGATGCTGTATTCCACAGGCTCGTTTCATGTGCTGGGCGCGGTTCTTGCAGACGTATCGGGGCAAAGCCTGCTGACACTGGCGCGCCGCCGTCTGGGCGATCCGCTGGGTATCGACATCCCCGCCTGGACCCGCGATCCGCAAGGCCGGTATTTAGGCGGGAACGAGATGTCGCTGACCCATGAGGGCATGATCCGCTTTGGTGAGATGTACCGGCAGGGCGGCGTTTTCGGCGGCGCGCAGGTGCTGAGCCGGGATTGGGTGGCGCGGTCATTGCAGATGCGGACACGCTCGCCGTTTTCAGGGCTGAGCTATGGCTATGGCTGGTTTCTGGGGCAGTCCGGGGGCGAGGCTTACGCGCTGGCGCGTGGCTATGGCGGGCAGATCATCTGCCTCGTGCCGGGGCTGGAGATGACAATCGCGCTGACATCCGACCCGCTGCGCCCGGCACGCAGTGGCGGGTATTTCGGTGATATCATGCGGCTGATCGAAGGGGCGATTATCCCGACGGCGCGGGCACAGATGGGCTGACGTGCGGTGAGGTGAAACCCCACCCTACGCAACGGTCGGTGGTGTTGCATGAGGGGGCACCGCACGGTCCGCGCCGTATTCTGGCGAATCATTCGTTAATGCTGGGCCTTTGGCCGATTTCGGCCGTCGGCATCGCGTCGGCAAAACGTCGGACTTGCGTCGGACCCCGTTAGGCGCAGAGACGGGTCTAACGGTCCGTGCGGTCAAAGTGTAAACGCGCTGTTAAGGGTTTGGGGTGGTCTGTCGTGCGGACGAAGCGCCGACTTGTGCAGGTGCGGCTAGTGCTTGCAAGGATAAGAACTCATATGCGCAGATCGCCGCAGTGGCATTGCGGCACATTCGCCAAAACATTCGTTTAAATGGGCTGATCCTGAACCAGCTTTTGCTCGGGTCTACCACATGCTTTCAGTTCGGGATGAGCCAGATTTGTATAGTCAAAGTCTTTCACGGCGTAGAAAGCGTTCACTATCGCGAAAGGGTGGCTCCGCGATTCAACGCGCATATCCGAAGCTTCATTGGTCCTTTTACTGTAAGGCGATTGCATCCCGTTTCATGATGACCAAACTTAACCGCCCTCAATTTCGATCTGCCAACCTGTCCTCGCGCCTGATGGTGGCGGTGGAAATGGCGCGGCCTTACGGATCACCTGTTGGGCAAGCCGGTCAACTTCGCGGCTGCCAGAGCTGCGGGCGATGCTGATGCTGGCAAGACTACCATTGGCCGCAATGGTGAATGTGACACTGGCAATGCCGCGCTCGCTGGAGCGGGGGCGCCGCACGCGAGCAATCTGGTTCAGCACAATGCCGTTGTAATTTGTGGCCGCCGCATTTGCGCCCGTCGCTGCTTGCGTTGCGGATGCGGCGTTTGATCCCGATTGCGGTGCAGTGGCTTCGCTCGGTCTGATGTTTGCTCCAGCGGTTGCATCCTGTTGCGCGTTTCCTGTGCGGGGCGCGGGGGTGGTTTGCGCCAGATCGGGTGGTCGCGCGACGGGGCGGACCGAATGGGTCAGCGCGGTCTCTGGCCGGGCGGTGATTACTGTGGTGGGCGTGATGGGAATTTGCTTGATCGCGTTGGATGCCACGGTCGGCTGCAGCGGTATGACAGCTGCGAGGTCAGCTACGTTGGGTCGCACGGCCATATTGGTGGTCTGCGACGGTTGGATGGCAGGTGTCGCCATGGGCCGCGCATACTGCAACACCCCCGTTGCAAGATCGGCAAAGGATGATCCGACTTTCGCTTCGGTCGCGGGCCCCCCCCCGGCGATTTCTGTTCTTTCCCGAGCCTGCCAATTGCCAAGCGCCAACAGATGCACGCCGCTGGCTACAACCAGACAAAGCCCCATCAGGATAGGCGATCGCAGGATCATTCCAGCGCCATTTCCGTGGCGATCAGGATCGTTTCCGCACCTGCATCACGCAGGTCCGCGCTGATTTGCAACAACGTCCTTGCAGGCAACGCCCGGTCGGGAATGATATGCACCGGACCGTCGCCATATGCGGCCAGAAACTGCCTCACTTGCACCACATCCGCCCCATCCGATTGCATGCGCCCGTCTGCATGGATGACCAACCCCTTAGGCGGCTGGGTTGGATCCAGATCGCGTGTTTCGACCAATTGCAGGTCATCTTTCAATGGGGGCGCCAATGTGCCGGCGATCAAGAAAAAGATCAGCATCAGGAAGACGATGTTGATCAAGGTAATCGTCGGTTCAGGCTTGGATTTGCGTCGTGCCAGCGTCATGCAGGCACCAAGACGTTCAGCGAAAGATTTGCGACAACGCGCACCGCCGTCAGCACATCGGTCAGTCGCTGTGCGGTCACATCAGGGCCAAGTGACAGAATTGCAGTCACCGGATCGGTTTGGGTTAGCGCCGTTGCCAAATCCTTTAACGCAACCGGATCGCCGTTGAGCGTTACGGTATCCGCCTCCACTTTGACAAAAACCGGCGCGGCTGTGGGCGCAACGGCGCCGCTTGTCCCAAGAGGCAGGGGTACAAGCCCGAATTTGGAAAATGTCGACGACAGCATGAAAAACAACAGCAAAAGAAAGATGATATCAATCAGTGATGTCATCGATAAACGACGTCTGGCGGTTCTACGCCGCATCCGCTGCGGCCTGTTCAGACATTTCGGAGATCAGCGGGGCAACAATGTTTTGGATCGCTTGCCCGGCAAATACTCGTTCTGCATCCATGCGCTGTTCAAACCATGACAGGACCAGCGAGGTGGGCATTGCAACGGCAAGGCCGACCGCCGTCGTCAGCAGCGCCACCCAAATCCCCCCGGCAAGAAGCGATGGGTCCACCTGATTGCCCACGTCTTGCAATGCTTGAAAGGCCGAAATCATACCAAGGACAGTGCCGAAGAGGCCCAGCAACGGCGCAATCTGGGCGACATTGTCAAGAAACCTGAAACCGCGTTCAAGTTGCATGAACTGCGCCTCGGTCTCGGCCTCAAGCCTGGCGGCGAGGGTGGTTGGTACGGTGTCGGATGCGGTGAAACCGGTCTGCATAACCGGCGTAAGATAGGTTTTGCTGCGCCCTAGCTCTGCAACCGCGAAGGTGCGTTTCCCGCTGTCCCACAGGGTTAAGGCACGCTGCAACTCGTGATGCCGCCCCACGCCTGCAGCGCGAAACTGGATGATTTTGTAAAGTGTCACGGTCAGCGCCAGAATCGAGACTGCCAGCAGGATGGCAACGACAGGTCCACCCACTTCGATGATGCTGTGAAGCGGTGCAAACATGGATCTGTTCCTTTAGCCAAGCAGGGCGATTGCGGTGCGGTTGATCAATCTCAGCGTTGTGCTGCAGATATCTGCGCCAAGCGCACCTGCGTCGCAGGTGCTGGCCCCATTGATCAGGATGCGCGACAGCCCGTCACAGGCCAGACCCGGCACCTCGAATTGCCGCACGCGCGGGCGGTTGGCGGGCAGCGTGCCAAAGTCGAAGAGGGTAAGTTGATTGACCGCCCCATCGGCGTCGAACAGGACGGTTTCGTATACCACCTGCGCGATATCGGTGGCATGTGTATTTTCGACCAGAAACGAAAGGCGACAGGCTGTACCTGTTGTCTCCGCGGTGTTGAGTTCGACACGCACCGCGCTGTCCTCTGCTGCGGCAGGTACCGCCGCAGACGCGACAAGCAACGTCAGGATGATGGCTGTTCTCGGCAACATCAAAACGTCCGGGACACTGACAGGTTGATGCTGCGACCCGTGCGGCGCACATCGGCGCTTTGCAGATGTGTCCGGTAATCTGTATCGGCAACATTGGTCACGCCAAGCCGTATGGTAAGATCCTCGAACACACCTTCGTCGGGCGTCCATGCCGCATAGATATCGTGGATCACCTCATCAGGGGTGTCGATTGTCGTGACACCCGTCATACCCGCGCTTGACCGGCTTTTGCTTTCGTAATGGGTTCCGGTCCAACCCAATTCCAGATTGACGGCGGGGATGCGTGTGCCCAGCGACAGCACTAGCGTGTTGGCGGGAATGCGGTCTTCCAGATTGGGGTTCAGGGATGCCGGATCATTTTCATTTTCGCCATCCAGATTGGTGTAGGCAAGCGCACCAAAGAACCGTTCAGATTCATAGGCGGCTTCGAGTTCCACGCCCTGAATAGATGCCTCGTCTATATTGACAAAGACCGGTTCGCCTGCGGCCCCTGCATTGTTGCGGGCGATCAGGTTATCAAGGTCATTGCGGAAAGCGATCGTTTTGAATGACAGTTGATCACCTGTACCAATCACATCGTTTCGGCTGTAGGAAAGGCCCAGTTCGATATTGCGGCTTTCCTCGTTTTCCAGTGTTCCTGCCGATACCTGATCTGCACCGCCGGCCGTCGCGCGGCTGTCATAAAGCTCGTCCACGACTGGCAGACGTTCGGTGTAAGAGGCAGAACTGAAAACCGCCCATTGATCCGTCAGCTGGTAATGCAGTGCAAGCGTGGCGGCTTGGCCTTCGTCGTTAACCGTTTGATCTGTGGGGACCTGATCGCCCGGTGTCGTTTCCTGAAAATCAATGCGGGCGCCGGTCAGCACGGTCAGCTGCTGATCCCAGATGAATTCGTTTTGGGCAAAAATGCCGATGGTGTCTGTTGTGCCTTCTGGCTGAAATGCCGCATTAGCGGCAGAGGCGCGGGTGCTGATCCGATCTTGCTGGCTAATATCAACGCCGAAGGTCAGATAGTTTTCAACAGCAGCCCCCTGAAATCGCGCGGTGTTTTCAATGCGCAGCCCCCGCCCTTCATAGGCGTAATCGGTGTCAAAACTGTCGGCGATGCCGGGACTGCCCTGAAAATCGGTGACGTTGTTTTCGGATTTGCCGTGGGACAACTGAACCTCAAGATCGATCAGGTCATTGTCCAAAGGGTTGTATTGGTAGTTCACGAAGGCAGTTGTGTCGATCACTTCGCGATCAACGGTGCCGAAGAAACTGACATTGTCGATCACATCCAATAGCTGATCATCCGCTTCGCCCTGATAGCGGATATAGCCGGTTTCAACTGCATGCTCATCCGCGTCGCCAAAGCGAAGCGTGCCTTTGACCAATACGTTTGTTTCGGTAATGCGCGTGCCAAAAATGCGGTCGCCGTCACCGCTTTCCATGAAATCACTGTCATCATAGATAAATCCGATCAGGCCATCGAACTGATCGTCAGGTGCAAAGGCAAGGAAGGTCGCGGATTCCCTGCCGTCACCATTGCTGCGATATTCCAGCTTTTGATCAATACCAAAGGGGTCGCCCGGTTCAAGAAAGTCCGAGGCGTCTTTTGTTTCCAGCGACACGACACCTGCCAGCGCACCAGCGCCGTAAAGGGTGGATGATGCAGGCCCACGCAGGATTTCGACTGTTTTGAAGAACGCTGGGTCGGTAAACAGCGACCCCTGCCGATAGGATTCGTAGTATTTTTTGACCCCATCAATCAAAGTCACAATCCGTGGTTCATCGGCGGATGTCCCACCACCGATTCCACGGATATTCAAGCTTTCGCCAAATCGCGACTCTGACCCGACGGTCGAGATACCGGGGCTGCGTTCCAGCACATCGCCAATGGTGCCCGGCTGCACCGTTGCGATATCGTCCTCATCAAGGACCGAAATGGATTGCGGTGCGTCAATCGCGACTTTTTCCGCACCAGCCCCCAGCACGATACGCCCAAGCGGTGTGAAGGTTTCGGCATCTTCCTGCGCCATGGCAGGTGCCGCGACGGTGCCAATCACGGCCACAGATGTCAGCAAAATATGTCGTTTTGATTTTCCGATACGCATAGACTTCCCAATCTTTTCAGCGGTTATGCTGGCTGGGAAGCTGGCGTTGCCTTTCCGCTTATTAATGCTGACAAAAAGAGTCAAGTACCTTGACGGACTTGCGTTGTTGCGACGCAGTTCTGTGCAAAACCCGTGAAAAAAGCGGAGTTTGGGATGCCGACGTCGACAATGCGCACAGCCCCCTTGCATCTGAACTACAATTCCTAGTAATTCTATCAGGAATAGGGTGGAGGTTATCCATCACCCCCCTCGCAGCCAGGCGGAATCGCATTCCCGGCCCAGCCGTTTCTCTTCCTTATCGTCGCATCACAGCAAGGCAGACAATGGCACAGCGTAACACGATCTCTCCTGCGGATATCCGCGCTCAACACCTTGAAAACCCCAAAACCCGCGAACGCGATCTGGCGGCAAAGCTGGGCATCAGCGAAGCCGCACTGGTTGCCGCCCATTGCGGCGATCTGGCGACCCGGATTGATCCGCATCCCGATCACGTCATGGGACTGGCCACGAAACTGGGCGAGGTTATGGCGCTGACCCGCAACGAAAGCTGCGTCCATGAAAAGGTGGGGGTTTATGACAATTACCACCCCGGTGGCCATGCCGCCATGGTATTGACTGACGATATAGACCTGCGGATCTTTCCGACGCATTGGAAACATGCGTTTCTGGTTGAAAAGCATACTGATGAACAAATGCGCCGCAGTGTGCAGGTGTTTGATGCGGCAGGTGACACGCTGCACAAGATTTTCATTCGCACCCCGGAAGGCCATGCCGTCTGGGAAAACTACCGCGAAATCGGCGCGCTGGATGATCAAAGCCAGACCATTACGACAACCCTGCGGGTCCGCCCCGAAACCCCCAAGGCCGATGCCGCGAATGTAGATATCCTGCGCAAGGAATGGGCACGGATGACCGACACGCATCAGTTCATGCGCCTGACAAGCAAGCTGAAAATGAACCGCCTTGGCGCCTACCGCATCGCCGGTGCGCCATTCGTGCGTCCGCTGGCAACCGATGCTGTCAACGACGCGCTGACAGCAGTGGCACGACAGGGGATTGAGGTGATGATTTTCACCGGCAATCGCGGTTGCATCCAGATCCACAGCGGTCCGATTGAGACACTACGGCCCATGGGCCCATGGCAAAACGTGATGGACTCCCGCTTTAACCTGCATCTGCGCGCTGATCACGTGGCCGAGATATGGGCGGTAGAAAAGCCCACCAAACGCGGCATGGCCGTGTCGCTTGAGGCGTTCGATGGTCAGGGCGCGCTGATTTTCCAAATCTTCGGGGTGGGCAAGGAAGGGCGCGATCATCGCGCGGCCTGGGCGGATGTCGTCAACGCGCTGCCCAGCCTTGCGCAAAAGGAAGTGGTCGGATGAACATCTGGATCAAAGCCGCCAGTTGTGCAGCACTTACCCTGTTACCTGCAATCGCCACGGCAGAGAATGACAGGAACGTGCTGTCCATCGGCGGCTCCGTCACCGAAATCATCTATGCGCTTGGCGAAGGCGACCGCGTGATCGCGCGCGATACAACATCAAGCTACCCGGCCGAGGTCGAGGCACTGCCCGATGTCGGCTATATGCGCGCGCTGTCACCCGAGGGGGTGCTGGCCGTTGCGCCCGGCCTGATCATTTCCGAAGATGGGGCAGGCCCGCCCGAAACCATTGCGGTGCTTGAGGCGGCTGATATCCCGTTTGTGACGGTCCCGGATACCTATTCCACCGAAGGGATTGTCGCCAAGATCCTCGCAGTGGGCGAGGCATTGGATGTCGAGGATGCCGCAGCCACGCTGGCGGACGATATTCGCGCTCGCCTGCAAATGGCCGAAGCCGCCGCATTGGCACGGGCTGGTGACGCTCCCAAACGGGTGCTGTTCATCCTCAGCACCCAAGGCGGGCGCATCATGGCATCCGGTCGGAACACCGCCGCGAACGGTATCATTCAAATGGCTGGCGGCGTAAACGCGATCACCGAATTCGAAGGGTATAAACCGCTGAGTGACGAAGCCGTCAGTGCTGCCGCCCCCGATGTGATCCTGATGATGGACCGCAGCGGCGATCATAACTCTGACGATGCAGAGCTTTTTGCGATGCCCGCTATCGCCACGACACCGGCAGCCCGAACACAATCGGTGGTGCGCATGAACGGGCTTTATCTGCTGGGGTTCGGGCCACGGACCGCCGATGCCGTGCTTGATCTGACAGCAGCACTTTACGAAAGCCGGGATGACAATATCTGACAGTATACCCGGTATCGCGGCACCAACGGACCGGCGCAGCCGTGCGCGGCAGGCGCATGTCTGGTTGGCGCTATTTCTAGTGGCCGTATCGGTCATCAGCCTTGCTACTGGGCCCACGGGCACCTCACTTTGGGGAGCCATCGCGAAATTGTTGGCAGGCGAGCCGCTGACGGCGATGGAACGGGTCGTTCTATGGGATATTCGTATGCCACGGCTGATCCTGGGGATCACCGTGGGCGCGGCATTGGCAGTATCGGGTGCCATGATGCAAGGATTGTTTCGCAATCCGCTGGCTGATCCTGGCCTTGTGGGGGTGGGGGCCGGTGCCGGGCTGGGGGCGATCCTTGCGATTGTGCTGGGCGCGTTGCTACCGCTTTGGGCGCAGGATGTTGCGGGCAATGCGCTGGTGCCGATTGCCGCCTTTATGGGGGGATGGCTATCAACCATCATCCTTTACCGCGTCTCGACCCGGCAGGGGCGAACATCTGTGGCAACGATGTTGCTGGCCGGGATCGCCCTTGGGGCATTGGCGGGCGCCGTGTCAGGGATATTGGTTTACATGGCCGATGACCAGCAATTGCGTGATCTGACCTTCTGGGGGTTGGGATCACTGGCTGGGGCCACATGGTCCAAGGTGCTGGTGGCTGGCCCATTGATCGGCCTGGCCGTGATCGCATCGTTATTTCTGGGGCGTGGGTTGAATGCGCTGGCCTTGGGAGAAGCGACAGCCGTGCACCTGGGTATCCCCGTGCAGCGGCTGAAATCCGTATCCATCCTGATCGTTGCTGTCGCGACGGGGGCCGCAGTGGCCGTATCGGGTGGCATTGGTTTTATCGGCATTGTGGTGCCGCACCTGTTGCGCCTTGCAACTGGGCCGGATCATGAAACGCTGTTGCTGAATGCGGCGCTTTTGGGGGCAACGTTGCTTTTGGGGGCCGATATCATCAGCCGTCTGATCATCGCCCCGGCTGAACTGCCGATTGGCATTGTAACCGCCGTTTTGGGTGCCCCGGTATTCCTGTGGATCCTGTTGCGTCGGCGCGGTCTGGTGGATCTTTGAGCCATGATCACTGCCAGCGATATTCAGGTTCGGATCGCCCAGAAGACAATCCTGCAAGGTGTCAACTTTACCGCCAAACCCGGTCACGTCACTGCGATTGTCGGTCCAAACGGCTCCGGCAAAACCACGCTTCTGCGCGCGCTAACCGACGAGGTGCCCTGGGCGGGACAGGTACAAATCAACGGGCGAGATACCAGCGCCTACAAACCATGGGAACTGGCCGCGGTGCGCGGCGTGTTGCCCCAGGCAGCAACGCTTGCATTTCCGTTCACGGTGATTGAGGTGGTGCGCATGGGGCTGATGTCTGGCATCCATGGCCACAATGATACCATCGCCCAACGAGCGTTGGACATGGTAGGGCTGAACGGCTACGAAAAGCGTTTTTTCCAGGAGCTGTCCGGCGGCGAGCAGCAGCGGGCCCATCTGGCGCGCGTCCTTTGCCAGGTGTGGGAGCCAGTGCAAAACGGCAGCCCGCGATGGTTGTTACTTGATGAACCGGTGGCCAGCCTTGATATCGGTCATCAACTGCTGATCATGAATTGCCTGGCTGTCTTTGCTCAGCGGGGCGGGGGTGTTGTGGCTGTCATGCACGACCTGAACCTGACAGCAATGGTTGCGGACGTGGTGACGATCATTGCGGATGGACAGGCCATCGCGCGTGGGCCGGTTGCGGATGTCTTTAACGATCAGACACTTTCTGCTGCATATAAATGCGATCTGAGAACCAATACTGTCCCTACGCATCCCAAGGCATTTATTCTGCCGCAAGTAGCGAGGCTGAGTTGCTCCGCAGTCTGATATATCTTGCGGAATTTGTGAATTGTCGAACCTCCAATAGCATAACAACAAGAAAGGCGGAGCGTTGACTAATTTCTCTTGCTGCGAGTGCGTGCGGCGAGGTTGGAGCACTTACAGTATGGGCTCGCACTCGACATCTGCAAATTTGGTATCAGATGCCAGACCTCGGCTGATGATGCCGCTCTTTGCCCATCGTAGCTTGCACCCACCCTGCGTCCTGCAGGGTGGGCGCGTGTGTTTACCGCGACAGGCTTTGTGCCAGTCGCATCAGTTGCACGGCTTCGGTCCGGTAGCCGAACGCGTCTTCGCCCCGGTTGGCGTTTGCCAGTGCGATGGCGTCGTCATAGCCCCAGTCGCCAAGGTAGCTGTCATCACGCAGCAGTTGCCCGAAACCGGCGATGGCTGCGGCGAAGTTGGCTTCGGTCCCCGGGATGCTTTCGCCGATGATCGGCGTTTCGATCAGTTGGCTGGTATCCTCGCCCGGTTCCTTGTAGCGCAGTTTGACATAGCCCAACTCGTCTGAGGATGCCGCCACTGTGTTGGGCGCGTAGCGCAGCGGGTCGCTGAGTTGCGCGGGGCTGCCAACGGGGGTGATTTCGTAGATCGCGGTCACCGAATGGCCTGCGCCAAGTTCGCCCGCATCGACCTTGTCATTGTTGAAGTCCTCGCGCGCCAGTGCCCGTGTTTCGTAACCGATCAACCTGTATTCGGCGACCTGGGCCGGGTTGAATTCGACCTGCACCTTCACGTCGCCCGCGATGGGAAAGAGTGCGCCGGTCAACTGGTCCACCAGCACCTTCTGCGCCTCTGACAGGGTGTCGATATAGGCCGCTGTGCCGTTGCCGTTCTGGGCCAAGGCCTGCATCGTTGCGTCGTCCAGATTGCCGCGTCCGAAGCCGAGCACGCTGAGGTATGTGCCCGTCTCGCGTTTGTCGGCGATGAAGTCTTTCAGCGCGTCCGGATTGCTGATGCCGACGTTGAAGTCGCCATCGGTGGCGAGGATGATGCGGCTGACCTGACCGTCCTCTTTCATGGTATCGGCCACCGCATAGGCCTGTTGCAGCCCGCCTTGCCCATTGGTGGACCCGCCCGCGCCGAGTGATTGGATCGCCTGTAGGATCGTTGTGCGCTTGGATGCTGCCGTGGGGGCGAGGACCTGACCGGCGCTGCCTGCATATTCGACGATGGCGACTTCATCTTCGGGGCGGAGTTGATCGAGCATCAGCCGGAAGGACTGTTTCAGGAGCGGCAGTTTGGCCGGGTCGTTCATCGACCCTGACGTGTCGATCAGGAAGACGAGGTTCAGCGGTGGCCGGTCATCGAGTGCTGGCATTTCGCCCTGCAGAGCGATGTGGACCAGTTGGGTGTCGGCGTTCCAGGGGGTCTGGAAGCTGCTGATTGTGGGCCGGAACGGTGCCTCGCCCGCGTCGGGGGCAGGGTAGTCGTAGGGGAAGTAGTTGATCATTTCCTCGATCCGGACGGCCTGTGCCGGGGGTAGTTGACCGCGCGAAAGGGAGGAGCGGATGACGGAATAGGCAGCCGTGTCCACGTCAATGGAGAAGGTGGAGACGGGGTCGTCGGATGTGATTTTGAGGTCGTTGGGGGCCTCGGTTGGGAAGGCTTCGGTGTTGGGTTCAGGGCGTTGGACCAGATCCACATCGGAGCTGATCGGTGGCGCCACAATTGTGCGCGCGGGACCTGCGTTTTGGTTCGCCGAAGGGGACGCCGTGGGTGCGGCCGCAATGCTGGGCGCGCGGGGTTGGGGGGCGGCCTCTTCCGACAATGCAGCACCTTCCAAGGCATCAACAACTTCTTCCATTGGCACGCTTTGCAAGGCGATATCCGCCTCGCTTGTGCGCAGTCTTTCGGTTTTGCCAGCTTCATCTTCCAAGGCGACCGCAGGTGGCGGCGGCGCAACGCGCACCAGCGCTGGCGACTCCTGTGTTTGGCGCGTGCTGTCATCGGTGAAGGATTGATCGCGCCGCGTTTCGTTGTCGGTCGGAATCGCGGTTTCCGTTACATTGCGCTCGACCTCGCCGGTGAGGTTTTGCGTAGCGCCTTCGGGGCGCAGAAAATCCTGCCCTTGCGGTGTCAGAAACAGAAAGCCGCAGGCGACGAGTGCGGTTGTCGTCGTCAGTGCCGCTTTGGATGTGAATGTGTTCAGCATGGTCTTTACTCCTGTCCAGAGGCCTTTTGGCCCGTTTGCAGGAGTGGGACGCGGGGCAGTTCGCGATCCTTGGAGGTCTTCGAAATTTTTCTGGGCCAGCCCCAGATTTTCCGCCCGCCGTGTGGCGTCGGGCCGGGGTGTGGCGCTATCCATCATTGCCTTGAGGTCGCTTAGGTCATCAGTCATGCCACGTCCTCCTTTTCCTTGATCGCCCGCAGGGCCTTTTTGGCTTCCGATATCCGCCAGCTGATTGTGCCTTCGCTGACGCCCAGGATCTCGGCGGCCTGGGCGTGGGTCATGTCATCCAGCACAAGGGCGAGGGTGTCGCGCAGGTCTGTGTTCAGTTGGTTCATGGCGGCGGTCAGCCAGTCGATTTGTTCGTTCGTGTCCCGGTTCGCGGCGGTGCGGTTGGTTTCCCAGTCGCCCCAGCCCGTCGTTGCTTTCGTGTATGTCGCGCGTTTGCGCCGCCGGTCATGGGCGGCGTTGACAGCGACGCGGTAGAGCCATGTGGTGACCTTGGCCCGCCGCTGATAGCTGGCAAGCTTGGCGGGCAGGGCCGCACAGATATCCTGCGTCAGATCCTCCGCCTCGGCCCGCGCGCCGGTCAGCCGGAAGCAGAAGGCAAAGAGCCGGTCATAATGGCGATCAAGCAAGCTCGCGAAGGCCTGCCCATCACCATGGGCGGCCGCCTCTGCCAGGTCCTCGTCGCTTGTCATCATGCGCGTCACAATTGGTTGGACGGGGGTGGATGGTCAATCCTTGGTGAGACGAGAATTTTTTTGACGTGAATGACTGCAAGCAGTCCATCCTGACCGATGCCGCGGCGTAACCAATGTCGGCAAAGGTACCGCCAGTAGGATATTCTCAATGCCAAACGCTTTTTCCGTTCCGACAACGAACGAAAAACCTATCGTACCTTGGCGTAGACCAGACCGTCGCGCGGTTCGGACGAAAGATTTGGATAGACGGCATGCCGCCGCCGGACGCCCTCATGAACCATGCCAATCTTCACCATAACCCTTGCGGAAGCCGGGTTCTCGGTATCACACAGCGCGTAGACGCGCCAAATCGCCGGGTGCGCAAGAGCGTTGGTCGCGAGCGCGGACAGCGCCTCGGTCATGATGCCCTGGCCCCACCTATCTTTCCGCAGCACGTACGCGTATTCAACTGCATGTTCCTGTACTCGCACCTCAGTCATCCCGAGAATTGAACCTTCTTCGCGATCCTCGATCACATAGGCGAAGTCAGTGCCGACAGCGCGCGCACGGTCGCACCACGCAAGGAACTCGAGTGTATCTTGCAGTACAGTGTGTGGGTGCCAACTCAGGTAACGGGTCACCTGGGGATCCGTCGCGTAGGCCTCGAAAATCGCCTCGGCATCTGACGTTGCAGACGGCCGAAGCTTCAGGCGCGACGTCAAAAACTCGTTCGGTGGGATGTAGGCCACAATCATCGCCGATACGATATCAGGCTGTGCACCCCCCGCAAGGGCAGGGAGTGTTGGGACTGGACGTCGGTGCAAACTGAAGCGAAAGTCCGATTTGTTCGCAAAACCGACGGTGGCGGCCTTGCAATTGTGGGCACCCACCAAAAACACTGGGAAAGGGAGCTGCTTTTCGGCTCAAACGCTGGTGCAGATGTATTTCATCTCCATATAGTCGTCGATCCCGTGGCTGGATCCTTCGCGGCCCAGACCCGACTGTTTGACACCGCCGAAAGGTGCAACTTCGGTTGAGATGATGCCGGTGTTCACGCCGACGATCCCGTATTCCAGTGCCTCGGCGACTTTGGTCACCCGGCTCAGATCCTTGGCGTAGAAATAGGAGGCGAGGCCGAAGATCGTGTCGTTGGCCTTGGCGATCACGTCGTCCTCGTCCTCAAATTTGAAGAGCGGGGCGAAGGGCCCGAAGGTTTCATCGGTGCTGACCAGCATGTCCTGCGTTGCGTTTGTCACGATCGTGGGCTCAAAGAACTGCCCACCCAGATCGTGCAGCTTGCCACCAGTCAGCACTTGCCCACCTTTGGACATGGCGTCGTCCAGATGTTCCTGTACTTTGTCCACCGCAGCGGGTTCGATCAGCGGGCCCAGATTTGTGCCCTCTTCCAAACCATCGCCGACCTTGAGATCCTCAACCGCCTTTTTCAGCCGGGCCGCGAAATCATCATACACCCCGGCCTGCACATAGATCCGGTTCGCACACACGCAGGTCTGCCCGTTATTGCGGAATTTGCAGGCGATGGCCCCTTCGACGGCCGCATCTAGATCAGCGTCGTCAAAGACGATGAAAGGGGCGTTGCCGCCCAGTTCCATCGAGCATTTCATAACCTGATCGGCGGCCTGTTTCAGCAGGATGCGCCCGACCTCGGTCGAGCCGGTGAAGGTCAATTTGCGCACGATGGGGTTTTCGCAGAATTCCTTACCCACTTCCGACGATGAGGTGGAGGTAACGACGGAGAACAGCCCCTTGGGCACCCCCGCTTCCTCGGCGAGTTTCGCCATGGCCAGCGCTGACAGCGGGGTCAGCGATGCCGGGCGGATGACAAAGGCGCAGCCGACGGCCAGCGCCGGCGCCACCTTGCGGGCGATCATGGCGTTGGGAAAATTCCAAGGCGTGATCCCGGCTGCGACCCCGATGGGCTGGCGGATTACGGTGATCCGTTTATCGGCCATGTGGCCGGGGATGGTTTCGCCGTAGACACGCTTGGCCTCTTCCCCGAACCATTCGATGAAACCGGCGCCATAGGCGACCTCTCCCCGTGATTCAGTCAGGGGTTTGCCTTGTTCGGCGGTCATGATGATGGCGAGGTCTTCCTGATTTTCCATCATCAGATCGTACCATTTGCGCAGTACTTTGGCCCGTTCCTTGGCCGCAAGCGCGGCCCATGGTTTTTGCGCCTTTTCGGCGGCGTCGATGGCGTTGGCCACTTCCTCGCGGCTCAGATCAGGGATTTTTGCGATCACGTCGCCGCGGGCTGGGTTGGTGACATCGAATGTCTTGCCGCTGGCTGCCTGCACCCAGTCGCCCGCGACAAACGCGGCCTCGCACACCAGGTCGGGACGCGAAAGCATGGATTTGAGGTTGGTGGTGTCGTCAAGCATGGTAGCCTCCCCTAGGTTTGGCGCTATCTGACCTATCGGGCGGGGGAACGTAAAGGGGGGATCATGGAATTAGACGACGCATATGCCAACGCGGCCTATATTGACGGAGCCGAGGCCTATCCTGACAAATGGGCCGGGCTGGCGGCCACGTTTCGCGAACGCACAACTTGCGAGATTGATCTGCCTTATGGTGAGCGCGAACGCGAACGGTTTGATCTGTTTCACCCGCGCAGGCTGGCCAAGGGTGTCGTGATCTTTGTGCATGGGGGCTATTGGCTGCGCTTTGACAAATCCTATTGGTCGCATCTGGCCGCCGGGCCGCTGGCCCATGGCTGGGCCGTTGCAATGCCGTCATATGATCTGTGCCCGAATGTGCGGATTACCGATATCGGCCAGCAGATCGCCCGCGCGATTGATGTGATTGCGGCGCGTGTGCCGGGGCCTGTGCGCCTGACCGGGCATTCGGCGGGCGGGCAGTTGGTGGCGCGGTTGGCGCATCTGGACAGGGTGGAAAATGTCGTGCCCATCTCGCCCGTGGCGGACATCGCGCCGCTGATGAAAACCAGTATGAACAAGGATTTACGGATTGATAAGGCTGAGGCGCGGGCTGAAAGCCCGATGCATTTGCCGGTTCCTAAGCTGCCAGCAACAGTCTGGGTTGGGGCAGAAGAACGGCCGGTGTTTCTAGAACAGGCAGAAGCATTGGCAAAGCGTTGGGATGCGGCGCATGTGGTTGAGCCGGGGTTGCATCATTTCAATGTGGTGGAGGGGTTGGCTGACCCTCAGTCACCGTTGACCATGACGGTTGTCAGCTGAGCGACACCGGTGAAGTGATGCGCTTGCCAGCCTGCGACGCGCGCGGCGGTGACGTTTTGCAATGTATCGTTGATCAGGATCAAATCGCTGGCTTCGCGGTTTTCGTGCTCTAATATATGTTTGAAGAACAACGGGTTAGGCTTGGCGACGCCGAGCGCTGCAGAATGATAGATCCCGTTGCAATGTGCTTCCAGCCCCACGTTGTTCATCAGATACATCGCGCGGCTGTGATCCTGATTGGTTGCCAACATGACCCGGTGCCCGTCCTGCCGCCGCTTTGCGATCCAGTCCAGCATATCCCGGTTCAATGTGGCGTCATTGCTGAACCAGTAATTGCGCAGATCGGATGCATTTACGTTTGAATTCATGGCCTTGAGCGCTTGTGCCAGACGCGGCAGCAGATCATCGCGTCCGGTGACGATATTCGCCCAGAACGGGGCAAAGAAATGTTCACGCAGCGCCGATTTGTCGAAACCGAAATCCCGCTGCAGATCGGCGGACCAATGCGGTTTGGTGGTGACGACAACGCCGTCCACGTCGATCAGCAATACCGGTTTTCGCGTGTTAACCATTGCCCCGCTATGCCCGGTTTGGCCCGGTCGGACAAGCGTCTGACTTGCGTCGGCAAAACGTCGGACCCTAGGCGGCGTCTGCATTTACCACGCACCACCGGTTTCAGGCAAAACTGCTCAGTTCCAGGAAACAGAGCGCAGGACTAACGGGTTAATTCAAGCTCTGTTGACGTAGAAATGGGCAATTCTGGCGAAATCGCTTCGCGACGCGGCGCGTTGCGGGCTACAAAACGTCCACTGGACGTTTTGCTGAACGCCCTGACTGCCTCTGCCATCGCGGATTTGCCCTGCCGATGAACCACATCGCTGCGGTCAAATCAGCTTGTCAGCGGCAAGATGTGTCTCGCGCCGGTGGCGCGTGGTAAGTGCAGACGCCGCCTACAGCGCCTTGCGGGCGTTGAGTGCTGCGGTAATCGTGCCGTCATCCAGATAATCCAGTTCGCCACCAACAGGCACACCCTGTGCCAGTGAGGTGACGGTGACATCAGGCAACTGATCGGCGATGTAATGCGCCGTGGTCTGACCGTCGATCGTGGCGCCGAGGGCAAGGATGACCTCGGTGATCTGTTCGGTCGTTATCCGGTCGATCAGCTTCGGAATGCGTAATTCGTCCGGTCCGACCGCGTCGAGCGCGGATAGCGTGCCACCCAGCACATGATAGCGTCCTTTGAAGACGCCACTGCGTTCCATTGCCCAAAGATCCGCTACGTCTTCGACAATGCAGATCTGTCCGATAGCCCGCTTTTCCGACTGGCAGATGTCACAGATATCGCTGGTGCAGACATTGCCGCAATTGAGGCATTCGCGCACGGTTGTGCCGACCCGGTGCATCGCCTCGGCCAGCGGGATCAGTTGCAGGCTGCGTTTCTTGATCAGATGCAGAACCGCGCGGCGGGCCGAGCGTGGACCAAGGCCAGGCAATTTGGCCATCAGCGCGATCAGGTTTTCAAGGTCTTCGGTGCTGTTGCTCATGTCGGTCCGGTGGCGGCGAACTAATTTCTAGAAATTTGTTCTGTGACATGAATTTTCGAGAAAATTCATTTGCACTCAAAAAGGCAACTTCACGCCCGGCGGCAACCCGAGCCCCTCGGTCATTTTCGCCATTTCTTCCTGGGCTCGTTCATTGGCCTTGGACTGGGCGTCCTTGATCGCGGCCAGGATCAGATCTTCGACAACTTCCTTGTCATCGCCGTTGAAGATCGACGGGTCGATATCCAGACCCTTCAATTCACCCTTGGCCGTTGCCGTCGCCTTGACCAGCCCGGCACCGCTTTCGCCCGTGACCATCACGTTTTCCAGGTCTTCCTGCATCTGGGCCATCTTGCCCTGCATTTCCTGCGCCTGTTTCATCATCTTGGCCATATCGCCAAGCCCGCCAAGTCCTTTGAGCATCGCATCTCTCCTACATGAAGTTGCGTCAGAGATAGGCCTTTGGCCGCGCGCCCGCAAGCGCCGCATTGCCATCGTGCGAGACTTGGCTATTATTTCTGACAGAATCACTCAGGTATTGAAAGGACCTCTTATGTCTCGATTCTCTTCCGCTATTCTGGTGTCTCTTGGGCTCGCCCTGCCAACTGCGTCGGTGGCTGCCGACATGCCGCAGGAGGACCTCATCGCCGCGCTGCAAGAGGGCGGCCATGTCATCTATCTGCGTCACGCCCAGACCGAACGGGACTATGCCGATCAGGTCGAGGCGGTATTGGGTGATTGCGGCACGCAGCGTGTGCTGAGTGCGGCGGGTTGGGCGCAGGCGAAATCCATCGGCGAAGCGATTGAAGCGCTGGATATTCCTGTGGGTGATGTCATTTCGTCAGAGTACTGCAGGGCCTGGCAGACGGCAGATCTGGCCTTTGGCCGGTTCGAGATGACTGACAAGCTGAACTTTGCCCCGGCGGAAGACTACACCGATGCGGACATTGCCATGATGCGCGATGGGGTCACGCCGCTGATATCACAAGTGCCGAAGACCGGTAATCTTGTCATTGTCGGCCACGATGATCCGTTTGAGGCGACCACCGGGATTTACCCTGAACCACAAGGCGTGGCCTATGTGATTGCGCCCGATGGCGATGGCGGGTTCGAAGTGATGGGCCGGATCGGACCGGATGACTGGGCAGGTGCGATGTAAATCGCGCCTCAATCCTCGTCGAACGGGTCCCATTCTTCATCCACTTCGGGCAGGGCGTCTTCAAGGGCGTCCTGCGCCTTTTCCGCCTCAGTCCGGATCTCTGTGATCTTGGCCTTGGGGAATGCGGCAATCACTGCCCGGACCAGCGGATGTTGCTCGGCCTCGGACCGGATGGCGTTTTCGGCGGCGTCGCGGACCTCGGCAATTGTGGGGGCGCCGCCGTCGGCCACGCTGATCGCCCAGCGATTGCCGGTCCAGGCTTGCAGCCGTGATCCCAGCCGCCCGATCAGGTCGGGGGCGGCGTCAGGTGTCGGGTTCACCTCGATCCGGCCGGGCTGGTAACTGACAAGTCGCAGCCCGGTTTCGACCTCGACCAGCAGTTTGACGTCGCGGTGGGCGCGGATCAGTTCGACCACATCCTCGAACCGCGCGTAATGATGCAGGGCGTCGGTCGCCAAAGCCACGGCTGTTTGCGCGCCAGATGCGGTTGGACCGGCTGGCGCGGAATGGGTCGGGGCAGGGGTGGCAGAGACTGCGCTGGTGCCGTTGCCGGACGGGGCCGTGCGCGGTGCTGCGGGGGCGGTTGGTGGCGGTGTCGCGTCCTGCAATTTGCGCACCAACTCGTCCGGGCTGGGCAGGTCGGCCACATGGGTCAGGCGGATCACGGCCATTTCGGCGGCCATCATGGCATTGGGGGCCATCGCGACCTCTTCCAGCGCTTTCAGCAGCATCTGCCACATGCGTGACAGCACCCGCATTGGCAACTCACCCGCCATGGCCTGACCGCGTGTGCGTTCATCGGGGCTGATTGTCGGGTCCTCGGCTGCCTCTGGTGTGATTTTCACGACACTGACCCAATGACAGACCTCGGCCAGATCACGCAGCACGGCCATCGGATCGGCGCCGTCCGCATATTGCGCGCTGAGTTCGGTGAGCGCGTCGGCCGCCTGACCCCGCAGGATCATATCGAACAGGTCGAGCACACGGCCACGGTCGGCCAGCCCGAGCATGGCGCGCACCTGTTCTGCGGTCGTTTCGCCGGCCCCGTGGCTGATCGCCTGATCCAGCAGCGATTGCGCGTCACGGGCGGACCCTTCGGCGGCGCGGGTGATCAGTGCGAGCGCTTCATCGGTGATGGCTGCGCCTTCCGCATCCGCGATCTTGCGTAACAGGCCGATCTGCGCCTCCGGTTCGATCCGGCGCAAATCAAAGCGCTGGCAGCGGGACAGGACCGTCACCGGGACCTGCCGTATTTCGGTTGTGGCAAAGATGAATTTGACGTGCTCGGGCGGCTCTTCCAGCGTCTTCAACAGGGCGTTAAAGGCGTTTTTCGACAGCATGTGCACTTCGTCGATGATGTAGATTTTGTAGCGGGCCGAGGCCGCCCGGTAATGCACGCTGTCGATAATCTCGCGGATGTCGCCGACGCCGGTGCGGGATGCGGCATCCATTTCCATCACGTCCACATGGCGGCCTTCCATGATCGCCACGCAATGTTCGCATTGCCCGCATGGATCGGTCGTTGGGCCGCCTTGGCCGTCTGGGCCGATGCAGTTCATGCCCTTGGCGATGATGCGGGCGGTTGTGGTTTTGCCGGTGCCGCGGATGCCCGTCATGATAAAGGCTTGCGCGATCCGATCCGCTTCAAACGCGTTTTTCAGCGTGCGCACCATCGCATCCTGCCCCACCAGATCGGCAAAGGTTTCGGGCCGGTATTTCCGGGCGAGCACTTGATAGCGGGGTTGGTCGGACATGACGGCCTTTGGCGGATTCGTATCGGGGGCAGCCTAAGGCCGTGCCGTGCCAAGGTCCACCGGGATCAGAGCCACCAGAGAATGGCCCCTGTTGCGACGGCGCCGACGGTCATGACAACGGCGATCAGTGTCATGTTGGTGGTTGGTTGCGGGGTGGTTGCGTGGTCTTGCATCCGCCGGAGCGTCTGACAGGATTTGTTACGCGCCGACCAGAAGATAAAGATGGCGACGATAACGAACACATTGGCCACCAGTTTCGGCACCCATGTGGGCGAGAATCCCGAGAACACCGCCTTGAGCCCCAGCGCCACGCCCAGACAGGCCATGCCTGTCCGCATCCACCCCGCGAATGTGCGTTCGTTGGCCAGAATGGTGCGGTCTTCGGCCCAATCGGTGCGGGTTTCGGCAAGTTCGTTGCTGTCACTCATGATCATGACAATAGCCGGATACTTGCATAAGGCGAGGGTCTGGTTTACGAAATGCCGGCCGTGTTGGGCGGCACCCAGGTTCGCGGACAGCGTGATGCACCCAATGACGACCTTTGGATGACCGATCATGGTCTTTCTCATTTTCCCGGATCAGCGAACCGGCGGGAGACATGGTGAGGAAGCCAATGACAGACCCACTTGATGCCTTGCGCAGGCAGGCGAAAACCCTTCATAGACTTTACGAATCCGGCGATAAACCCGCCATTGCCCGTGTTGATATGGTCAATCCCCGCAAGGGTGATCTGAAACACGCCGATTTTCTGCATGTGATTGCCCGCGAACAGAATTTTCCCAGCTGGCCGCAGATGAAGATCGCGGTTGAGACCCAGGGGATGGACCGTGCGGCCAAGCAGCAACGCCTGAAGATCGCGATTTTTCATGGGCAGGTTCAGGTTGTCCAGCAGATGATCTGGGATACGCCGGATCTGGCCGACGGTGCCTTTGGCTTGCAGGTGGCACTTTTCGATCTGGCCGCTGTGCGCCGCGTTCTGGCTGATGACCCCGGGGCGGCGACCCGGGCCATCGGGCCGCGTCGCCCGATCCTGCATCTGGCTTTTTCAAAGATGCTGACGGCCTGGCCCGAGAAGGAGGCGGATATGTTGGCGATTGTTGAATTGCTTGTCGCCCATGGGGCGGATGTGAATGACGGCTTTCCGCATGAACCCGGCAGTGATCATAGGCTTTCGGCGCTTTATGGCGCGATTGGCCATGCCGGGAATATGCCGCTGGGCCGCTGGCTTTTGGATCATGGGGCGGATCCGAATGATGGCGAAAGCCTTTATCACGCGACGGAACTGGGTCACCAAGAAGGTCTGAAACTGCTGCTGGAGCATGGGGCTGATCCGAAAGGTACCAATGCGCTGCTTCGGGCGATGGATTTTCACGATGTGGCGGCGGTGCGCATGTTGCTGGATGCCGGGGCCGATCCCAATGAATTTACACCCGATGAGGTGGGTGGCGAGGCCCCTTTCGTTGTGCCTGCACTTTTTCAGGCGGCGCGTCGGCATGCGCGGGCGGATATGGTCGAACTGTTGCTGGATGCGGGTGCCAATCCGGGGCTGAGCTGGCAGGGCAGCAGCGCCTATGCCGCGGCTTGCGTTTTTGGCAATGACAGCCTGTGCGAGCTTTTGCAAAAGCGAGGCAATATGCCGCGCCTTACGCAGACCGAGCAAATTCTGGCTGATTGTGCGCAAGGAAAAGTGGTGCCAGGTCGCTGGATTGATATCGCACAGGTTCCGCCGGCCTTCACCAATATCATCACCGAGATATTGTCGCTGCCAAACCCTTTGCGACATGTAGAGGCGCTGGTTGCGGTCGGCGTACCGTGGGACGCACCTGATGCGCAGGGCATGACGCCTGTTCAGATGGCCGGTTGGCTGGGCCTGCCAGATATGGTGGCCTGTTTCCTACGGCTTGGTCCTGATCTGGGCCATATTAACGGGTATGGCGGCACATTGCTTAGCACCATCATCCATGGATCGGAAAACTGTCCCGCTCGGGCTGAACGGGATCACATTGCCTGTCTGACGCTCGCGTTGGAGCATGGCGTTGCCTTGCCGAAACGGGCGATTGATCTGGCCGGTGAACCGGACGTGGCCGCGTTTCTGGCTGATTGGGCAGAGGCGCATCCGGGCCAGATTGTGGAGCATGGGATTGCTTGAGTTTGTGATCCACAGCCTGCCGGTGGGGGGCGGTGAACTGGCCATCACCCCCATGCCGGGTCGCACGCGGCATTACTATACCGACTGGCTGCGGCTGATGGAGTGGCGGCCGTCGCTAGTGATTTCCATGACGGCACAGGCGGAGTTGGACCGGAAAGGCGCGGGCAGTCTGGGCAGCGATCTGGCGAATGCAGGGATCGGCTGGCTGCATCTGCCGGTGCCTGATTTCGGCGTTCCCGGCGATGATCTGGACTGGACTGCCGTACGGGATCAAGCCCTTGGCGTGCTGGCAGATGGCAAGCGGGTGTTGGTCCATTGCTTTGGCGGTTGCGGGCGGTCGGGAATGATGTGTCTGCGGCTGATGATTGCGGCAGGTGAAGACCCCGACGCAGCCCTGGCAAGGCTGCGCCGGGTGCGCCCATGCGCGGTGGAGACAGCACCGCAATTGGCATGGGCACGCGGCGGTGCCACGGCGTAAGATGGGTCTTGACCCATCCTACCGGGCGCGGGCCGCAAGCTCTGACAGCATCGTTTCGATGTCCGGCACCAGCGCTTCGGCCACTTTCAGGGTGGCTTGCGCGCGCAATTCATTGCTGCGCCTATCGGCTTGAAAGGTGCGTGCAAAGCCTGACAGATCGGCGGCGACCTGCGTGGTGCCATAGGGATAGCCGTTGCGCACATCAACAAAGGCCGCGGCACCGATGCCCGCGACGCTGATATTCCGGGTTGGCAACAACATCCCGCCCACCAGCGTGACGTCGGCCAGCGCAAAGGGGGTGTTGCCAGTGCGGCTGCGCGCGCCGATCTCGTAAATGATTACATAATCAAGATGTTGGCGGGCGGAGGCCAGCCGTATCTGCTGGATTGCGGCCGCAGCTGTGCCGGACTGGTGCCGGTTGATGCCGGTCGCATTACTGCCGGTCATCGCCATGATCAGCGGGCTGACCGGGACAAATTCACCATAGCGGCTGTTGCGTTCGGCGATATCGGTGAAGAGCGCCGTTTCCTCTGCCGGCGGCAGGGTCAGACTGCCATTAACGATCCGTGCGATCCCGATGCGGGCGGGGAAGCGCAGGTTGGGTTCGACAGCGGCGGCCTTGGCGATGTCTTCGTCGATAAAGCTGGCCGGTGTGGCAGCGATGAAATCGGCGCCGGATGTTGTCTGGATGCTGGGGCCGCAGGCGGCAAGCGCCAGAAGGATAAGTGCGATGAGGGGGCGGGTCATAGGGTTCTCCAAAAATGTGCAAATTACACATATTTTGAATCTGCTTGTGCTGTCAACTTAAAATGTGCAATTTGCACATATGAAAACCGTTCTTGATGCCTTGCTTGCCCCGATTGCACGCCTTTGCGTCGCGCGTGGCGTCCTGTTTGCAGAAGCGGCCGAGCGGCTGAAGGCACAGTTTGTCCGCGCCGCGATTGGCCAGATTGACGGCAAGGTCACTGATAGCCGCCTGAGCGTCATGACAGGCTTGCAACGCCGTGACATCGCGCGGCTGCGGGCAGAGCCGGATGATGCGCAACCACCCGTCAATCACCTGTCCCGCCTTGTTGCGCAATGGGTCGCACAGGGCGGGGATGCATTAACGCGCAAATCCTTTGATTCGCTCGCGCAGGAGATTCGCCGCGATGTGCATCCTGCCACGATGCTGGCGCAGCTACGGGACGCGGGCACTGTCGCGGTCACAGATGAAGATATGGTTGAGCTACTGGCGCGGTCCTATCAGCCGCTGCCCGGAACAGACGCGCAACTTGATTATCTGGCGCGCAATGGGGGCGATTTTCTGACGGCCGCGACCGCGAACGTGATGCAGGACCCGGCCCCGTTTTTTGAACGTGCCGTGCATTACAACCAACTGTCCGCAGACGCCGTGGCCGTGCTGGAGGCCGAGTACAGGGAGGCCCAGATGTTGGTCTTGCAGCAGATCAACGCCCGCGCAGCCGCATTGCAGGCCACCGAGCCGGGCCATATGCGGTTCCGCGCAGGCGGGTATTTCTACAAAGAGGATGAGGCATGATGCGGCGACTGGTTTTGATTGTTCTGTTGCTGGGCCTTGCAGCCTGCGCCGCACCCACCGAACAGGATGGCGGGATCGGTGGAACAGGGGCGCCCGTTACACGAGAGATGGCTGTTTAGGATATTCGGCAAATGTCTTGTTGATACAGATGACTTAGCAGGCACTTTGTGACGTCGATTTGAATTCGATTGTCGAGCGGTCGCGCTACCAATTGACGGGTCACTATCTTATACGAACGCAGTGTCATCCGATTGAGGGTCCTATGGATCATCCGCTTATTTCATTGATTGATCAGAAGATCGCCGAAGCCGAGAAACAAGGCCAGTTCGACAATCTGCCGGGGGCGGGCAAGCCGTTTGAGCATCTTGGCGATCCGAAGGATGCGCTGCTGGACCGGATGGCGAAAGAGGCCGATGTCAAATCCCCGATGGTGGTTCTGAAGGAACAGATCGCGGCGTCAAAGACCCGGCTGCGAGGCTTGACCGATCAGGAGGCACGCAAGGCGGAAATGAAGACCCTTGCGGATCTGCAAACGCGCCTTGCGCTGGAGATTGAGGCGGTCAAGCGGTTCGGTTGAGGTGGGGTAAAACCCCACCCTACCGCTTTTTCTTGTTCTGGGCGTTTTTCACCATTTTCCCGAATTTGCGATACCGGTCCCGCGCCTGGGCGATGGTTTCGGTCGCGTATTGGTTTTCCCGTTTGAGTTTCTGGAACCGCCTGAGCCGGTCCGGATCCACATCACCGGCGGCAATGGCGGCCTGCACCGCGCAGCCCGGTTCGCTGTCATGTTCGCAATCTCGGAATTTGCACTGTTCGGCCAGTTCCGAGATTTCGGGAAATGTGGCGTCGATCCCGTATGCGACCTCGGCCACGCCCAGCCCGCGCATGCCCGGCGTGTCGATCAGCCAGCCGCCGGTGGGGATCTGATGCAGGGAGCGCCCCGTGGTGGTGTGCCGCCCACGCGCGTCATCCTCGCGGATGTCCTGCGTGGCCGCCTGTTCCCCGGTCAGCGCGTTGGCTATAGTGGTTTTGCCAACGCCGGAGGACCCGGCGAAAGCGACTGTCTGCCCCTTGCCGCACCAGGGGGCGAGGGTTTCCCTGACAGTGTCGGATTTGGCGTTGATCGCCAGCACCTCCAGATCCCGGCCAAGCCTGCGGGCCTGATCGACGTAAACCTCTGGATCATCGGTCTGGTCGGCCTTGGTGATCAGGATCACTGGCGTGATCAGCGCGTCATGGGCGAGGGCGAGATAGCGTTCCAACCGGGCCGGATTGAAATCATTGTTGCAGGATGTGGTGATGAAAAGTGTGTCGATATTGGCGGCGATCAGTTGCTTTTCACCGGTGTGGTATTCGGTCCCCCGGCTAAGCTCGGTCTTGCGATCCAGCACGCGGGTCAGACGGTGTTGGGCCGGGTTGCACAGCACCCAGTCGCCGACCGCGACCGCGCCGGTGGTTATGCCGGGATCGAGGGTGAGTTCCAGCGGGCCGATTTCGGAAAGGGCCACAACCCGGTCGCGATGGACCGTGGAGATGCGGGCCGGTGTGAGGCTTTCCAGCTCTTCGATTTCGAACTGGGACATGTAGAAGGGCGACCAGCCAAGGGCGTCGCGTGTGAGGGTATTCAATGGAGTGTCCTCGTCAAAGGAAATGCGTTTGCTGGCGCGGATGCGTCAGCGGGGGCCGGACGAGGGGACGGAAATAGCTTCAGCGCACCCGGGCCGGGAGGATGGATCGCACAATCATTTTTGTCCTCCTTTTTCGAAGTTGCTGGGCGCAGAATGCCATCTTTGCGAGGGCGGTGCAACAAGGGGTGTGCGCAACGTTCGGTGATGTGGAGAGGGGCGCGCAACACCCCTGTTGACGCGAATCGGATCAAAGCCCGTTAACGTGAGGGTTATTGGCCAAATCGGCGGTCGGCGATGCGTCGGCAAAACGTCGGACTAGCGTCGGACCCTTTGCGCGGGTTTGGCGGGGTTAACGGGGCGAGCGGTGTGAGTGTGAACGCGGTGTTAAGGATTGGGGGCGGGTTTGAAGGGGTGTTCGAAGCAATTATGAAATGGGGTGGCGGGTGAATTCACCCACCCTACGCTTGCTTTTGTTTTATTCCATTGAAGCCTGAATATATTGGTGATGCCCTCAAGTGCCGAAATTGCAACGGTGTTGTATGCACTAAGCATGCCTCGGCCGGTACTTTTGTGCATAGACACATCGTATCCTTGAGCAACTTGTGCATCATTCGGCAGGTAAACACCATTCCGGAAGCCATGAACGTCAAAATCGATTGTTCGTAGTTTTCCATAGGCATCGTCAAAAGCCTTTTTTATCTTCGCGTCACGGAATGCCTCTTTGGGAATTAGATGATGATACCGCCCATTACTACCGTCATACTTTGACCTAGGCTCAATGCGATCCTTCGCGGCTTCATTAAAAGTGCTCTGAAAATTGTAGTTATTCGCCGTCAGAACTCTTCTCCAATCAAAATATTGTCAAAATTCCCAAAAGCAAGATCTTGTTTATTTATCCAGAATACAAGATTATTCAAATTTCGATATGAGTAACCAATATTGGGGTCATCGGAAAGAAGACGAAAAAGCACGATATGTTGCTCCGTCAGCCGAGGGCATTCACCGTCAGCATCTGCATTTTTTATTGCTTCTTTCGATGGAAACTGATGCGATCTAGGAGATCCGAACATCCAATGGGGCACTTTAAGATATCGCAAGTCGCCGTTTTCTTTTTCTCGATCCAGTTGATAAAAGGAACATTCATCTAGTACTTTTTCGTTTAACGCATCTGTTTTGTAACGTAACTCCTTACTTTCATAAGTTGTAACATCCTGCGATGGGTTCTGCATCTTGATGATGTCATGTTCTGGGTAGGTATCCACCACCACGAAGTTCATTGGCCACCGATGCAAGCCGGTCGCGGTGGTGACGCCATACGTTTCTCGCATGTAAAGATAATCTTCATACTGAATCGCTTCCCTTATGGTCCCTGCTGGCGGGTGTTCCTCATCCAAATCTGGAAGCGGCGGCGCCTTTCGCGGTCGGCAACGGCTGACGTCCTCGGGGATGTAGATGACGCGTGCACATTGGCCAGTTAGCAAAGGCGATATTGGTGAACTCTCATCTTCTGACGCCAAAATCGGCTCGACAAACACGAATAGGATTCCGGTGTCTGGATAGTCTGGAAACCCTAGCGACTTCGGTACATATCTCAAATTAATCTGAAATATAAAATGCATTGGAATGACTACTTTGGGCCAAGGACAGTTGTAGACAGGCCATTCAATGTCGGCGGGCAGAGATGGTTCCCCACCAAACCAGCATCCCGGCATACCTAAGTCGGTCTGATTGGTCGTTCGCAACAAGACCGCTGCCTGCTGGCGGATGCGGGACAGATAACCATCAATCTCCGCATGACTAAATGTGTCTCCACTCATCTCGATCCCCCTAACGCGCAACTTCCAGTGTCATTTTCATCCGGTTCCCTTCAAGGCTAAACCGAAACCGCTCATCCTCGCTGACCCCCAGCGTATCACATCGTTCAGCACCGGTCCGTGCCAGAACAGGTAGGTCACGGTGCCCACCAGCCGCTCCGCCACGTCAGCGAGTGGCGATGCCACGGGTTCCAAATCCAGCTCATATCCCATGAAGGGCCTCGGTCCCTGCGTCTCGCCACCGAAGCACCCGTCGACCAGCGTCCTTTGTGTCGATACCCCGGGGGCATGAAATCATCCATTCCACGCTTGCCGACCAAGGGTAGCGGAACTGGATGGATAAACTGGCCATTAGTGATCTTCCCATACAATGATGTCGTCAAAATTTTGCGTTTCCAGATCATTACGATTGATCCAGAAAGTCTCTGGCTTTGCCTGCAACGAGTGTTTTCCGATATCATCGCAGGCGAATTTGAACAGCTGAATATGATCTTCCGAAATTGGTCGAAGGTGTCGTTGATAAGCGTATTTGCCAACTGCGTCCTTCGTGGGCATTCGCCGTGTATCCGCCGCACCGAATATGTAGTGCAGCGGTATCTCGACGACGCCGCAGTCTTCCAGACGCGTGCAACCAAAGCGGCGCTTTATCAACTGTTCTTGCTCCGCTGCCTCCAAGGCATTGACACGGCTTAGACAACCCCACGGCAAATCCCTACTAGGAAACGGATTGTCGCACATCGGATTGGGGTAGGTTTCGACGACGACGAATTCAAAGTTCCATTTTTGGTAGGATGTGGTTTCGAATTGGTATGGCCATTGCTGATCTTCAGGCAAGACGGAGAGGTCGGGCATTGGTGGCGGGCGTCGTGTTGGGTAAGTTGACGTGTCGTGGTCAACGAATATCACCCGCGCGCCTTCTCCAGACTGCAGCGGCGGCGTCTCCTCCTCGTCAAAAATTCCAATTGGCGCCAGTCGCTGCTCATAGAAGACAAACAGCGTTCCCTTTTTTGGTAAGGGCGGCAAACCCAATACCTGTGGCACATACGCGAGGTTGATCTGAGCCAAGAAATGATGGGGGAGTTCAAGACCAGATTGTCGGTGCTTGTAGATCGGCCATTCTACGTCTGGGGGCAAGGTTGGGTCACCTCCAAACCAACAGCCCGGTGTGCCTTCATCATCTGGCTTGGCGGTGTGCAGCATGGCAATGGCTGGCTGTCTGCGTCGTGCCATCCACGCCTCAATCTCATCGTCTGTCAGTTTTGGCGAGTTCATGTCTGCACTCCTTACGTTCCGGAGGATTCCAATGTGATATTCATGGTCGCTTTCTGTTCATCTAGCGCCAACCGAAACCGTTCATTCTCGTTCACCCCCAACGTATCCCCATCGTTCAGCACTGGTCCGTGCCAGAACAGATAAGTCACTGTGCCAACCAGCCGCTCCGCAACGTCAGCGAGTGGCCATGCCACCGGTTCCAAGTTCAGCTCATATCCCATGAAGGGCCTCAGTCCCTGCGTCTCGCCCCCGAACCGCTCGCCATCCTGCGTCATCTGCACCGACACCCAGTAGCGGGTCGGGAACGCGGTGTCGGGATCATTGTCGAAGGCGGGCAGCACGGCGTCGGCGTAGTCAGTGAATTCCGCCCAGTCGCAGAGCCGCTCGCTCGACACCCAGTAACCGCCCAACGGCACCCCG
>NZ_JBKQXN010000163.1:0-273 GCF_046762905.1 Yoonia sp. R2-816
CGCTATCTCGTTCAACGATCCGGGGTTTGATAATCGTTCGACCTTAAGGGTACTCTTGGAATGCACCGCTGTGACCGCACCTGTTTCGACGGTCGAACGGGCACTGGCAACTACATCAACGATATCAGCAGCGAATGATGCAATAGCAAATCAGGTCCTCGACATTGTCGCAGACAAAACTGGCTATCCAGCCGACATGCTGGACGTTGAGATGGATCTGGAGGCCGAGTTAGGGATCGACTCGATAAAGCAGGTTGAGATCCTTTCGGCCCT
>NZ_JBKQXN010000164.1:0-205 GCF_046762905.1 Yoonia sp. R2-816
AGGGGGGGCCTGACTATATTTTCAAGGTAGCGAAGCGACTATGAAAATAAGGAAGGGGCCAAGGTGCGTCCCCCCTCCTTTGCTCTCAACACATGCACCGGTTCATTTGAGACATCAGGCCAATTCCACCGGACCGCTCAACTGCCCTTCGACCGCGCAACAACACCGTCTTCTGTGATTGCAGCGATGTTGTCAGGCGTGCGGC
>NZ_JBKQXN010000165.1:0-265 GCF_046762905.1 Yoonia sp. R2-816
CGAGATCTCCCCGCTGGGATGCAACGAGACCAATACAGGCCGCCGGATCAACCGCCGTGTCGAGGTCTGGGTCCGGGATGTCGTCGCACGCAACTGATGCGACAGCCAACCAAACACACCCAAATCAACACGGATCTGACAAACTCATGTCGCGATCTCCGTCCAGCATCCCTCCAAACGAGGACAGAACAATGAAATTTCTACAAACACTCACACTCGCCGCGCTTGCAGCGTTTCCGGCCCAACTCATCGCGCAATGCGATCA
>NZ_JBKQXN010000166.1:0-305 GCF_046762905.1 Yoonia sp. R2-816
AGCTGAACAATGGCAGCTTCACTGGTGATATTTATGCCGGTGCGGGCAATGATACCGTCGCTATTCACCCCGTAACCCTCGGTGAGGGGCGCTATATTCTGGACGGCGGGGTGGGCGGTAATGATAAGCTGACGTTCGGTGGTTCGCTCACTGACCCGATAAACATGAATTACACAGATACTCACCACAGTAACTGGGAGCGTGTCGAGGTGGATATGGGCCTGTCCATCGACGCGACGTCTACGTTCCGCGCAACTGGTCGGGAAGGGGGCACCCCCACCGGGGCGATGATTGCGGGTCAAGTG
>NZ_JBKQXN010000167.1:0-93362 GCF_046762905.1 Yoonia sp. R2-816
TCTGCGATCTGGCGGGCGTATCCCACCCGTTGGTGAGATCACGGAAAAGACTGAGGATGATTGGCGATCAAAAACGCGCCCAATCGACCTCATCGACTCCCCACGCTGCCAGCGATCCCAGATCTCGGCACGCTGTTCTGCCGAATAATAAATCCTGCGACGATACTTCATTCAAAACATTCCATCTCTTCCTAAAGGTTAAAGTGTTGCGTCCACCAGTTGAGACCACCGTGGAAAACCGACAAGCCTCGTGGTCAGATCTGGTTCAGAATGACCTTATCCGTGATTTTGTCATCCGCCGCGAGCATGAGCGCTTTGGACAGCACCAATGATAAGGTCAGATCCCCTTCAAAGGGTAGCCGGATATCATCGCGTTTGAGGGACTTTTGTTTCGGGACAATGCACACATGACGCTCGTCGGGGTTCCGGTGCACGGCCGCTGATCCGATATGAATGCGGTACGAACGTTTGACGCCCCGAACCGTTACATAGCGATCATCGATACTGACCCGGTCTGCGATTTTCAGTTTGGGCAGGATACGCGCCAGCGCCTCCTTACGGATCTTGCCTGCCCCCGTCAAATCAGCCGTGGTTGCCGTTTCAAAGTAAAGCCGCGCATCATCTTCCCAGGAACTGGGATGCATCGCATCGCGGCCCCGGTCATACCACGCCGGATCCGACGCGAGCGAGGCAACGGCCACCATCAGATCTGCGTGGCGCATGATTTCTGAAAAGACCACCGACGGGACATCCGTGGTCTGCAGCGGCGCACCCCGCAGGGCCAGGTGACCTTCCGTTGCCGGGTCACCAGCCAGGTGATGAAACACGACCCGATCCGTATGCAGATAAAGGAACGTCCCGGTTTCCGTCGTTTCGGCATCATGGTCCGGAGCGGCTGTCCAGAACTCTGCATAGACGCCAAATGCGGGAAAGGCGGTCCACATCGGATCGTCGTTCGGGGCATCAACAGCCATGCGATGCGTCGCGCGCCAGCCATTGGCCCGGGCCAGTGTGATGGTTTGGTGCTGTTTGACGATATGCGCCGCAAACCGGTTTGAGTAATGACCGGTGGCCAGTTCGGCATCCGTCACGACATAGACTTCGCGCCAGGCCTGTTTGATCGGCTGCACCAGCCCGCGCTTTTCCAGCGTGTCGCGCCAGGCGATGACGATCTGGGGGTCGGACTGGACCGGATGCCAGAGCGATACGGGCGCATCCAGCGGCACCTCGGCCCCGTCAAGGTCGCGCATGGTCCCGGCTTCATAGAGCGCCAACCGATGCCCGACAGCCCAGATCAACGTGCGGCAAGCCGACCCGATCAAAGGGTGATCAAGATAGCGTTCCTGAAAGGCATTGGGCGGAATTTGCCGATCCACCAATGGCAGGCGTTCAAGCCGCTTCATCTGCACGCTAAGATCTGCGTTGATTTCCTTTTGCAATGCACGTGCTGCCTTGATGTCCTTCATCGCCTGGCTGGGCGCCTTCACAGCTTTGCCTTTAGCGTTTTGCCAGCTGAGTGTCGCCGTTGCCCGGTCAACCGCGATTAAGGCAGCACCATATGGTGTGGACAGGCGTAGCGTGCCCTCTTCCAATCCGTGATCGGGCACAATCATTTCATCCAGTTCAGCCCGCTGTACACCGGCTGCATCGGCCGCAGCATTCAAGGCGGCATCGATCTTTTTCTTGATCTTGGGATATCGGACCCGCGCCGCGATGCGTGCCAGATAGGGTGTGCCTGCCCCGTCAGGCAGTGTCTGCAATGCCCACAGACATCCATTGCCGATCTTTTCGGCCCGAATGCCCCTCCCCCGCTCTGTCACAAAGCAACGCATGGCATAAGCGGTCAGAATTGGTGCGACCACATCGGCAGGCCAATCGGCCATCATCCAGACAAGGCCCAAGAGCGGCGCGTCGGCTAGTTCGTGGCAGGGAAGCGGGCGGTTGGGCAGGCCCGGGTCGGTCGTGGCCAAAAAGCTTTCCAGATGATCGATGACAAGCGCACGATCCGCCGCTGAAAGGGCCGCCTTGGCCTTTTTGCGCCATGCCGCCGACGGCTTGCTGCCGTTGGGGGCCTCCGCACAGAACGACTCGAGCCTGACAAAGGTTTCGCGGGTCACGCTGTCCTGCGACAGGTAGAATGCAGATCTGGTGCGCAGGGCGCTGATCGTCTGCTTGAATGCGATGATGTCTACACTTTCACCAGCATGGGATACGTAACGTGAGGGGCCAAAATACCGCTCATAGTACTTTTTTCTGTTTTCGGGGTCATCCCAATAGGCGGCCCGCGCTTCACCCAGTTCCAGAACTTTCTCAAAGATGCCACGCGTATCCTGCCCGTACCGCGCCAGCCGGAAAGCATTGGCGAGCATGCGGTTGAGCGTGACTTCACGCTGTTCCTTCAGGCCTGTAAACTGGACCCATTCCCGCCGGTTTTCCTTGATGCCCCGGGGGGCATCATAGGCCGTCCGGCGCGCGACCTCTTCTGCGACGGCCTTATAAACGTCTTGCCGCAATGTTGCCTTGGCATCCTTGTGCCATCGCGATGGGTCTTCGTAGTTGGCAGGGTGCAATAACGTCAGGACATCCATCATGTCCTGCAGATCTGACCGTAGGGCATCGGCCGCCGCCCCCATGTCTTCGCGCTGGTTTGCCTTGGGGATCGATGATTGCAGCGCGTCAATGCATTTGCGTGCCTTCGGGTTATGTGTGGCGCGTTTTTCTGTTCGCTGGATCAAGGCCTCTACCGTTGGCGCAAAATCCGGGTCACTGGCGTCTGAGCCGCGCAGCAGATTGCGGATCAGGCCAGGCTGCATGGCGTCTTCTAGGCCTTTGAGGGTATCCATGGCCTGCGATGCGGTGAATGTCGCCGCTTTGCTACCCAGTGTCCAAACTGTGGAATTATATATGATCCCGATACCGTAGTTGGCCGATGGCCCACCATACGTGTTTGGCGGCAAGTGTTCGCGGGCGTACGCTAGAATGCGGCAGGCGGCAGCGATCAGGCTGGCACGCTTTTTCTTATCCTCTGTGGCCTCGATTTCACCCTGCAAGTCACTGGGCACACCACCCCTTTTCGCCTCTTTTTCAATATGGATTCTATGCTTGTTGTCGTCGCTGGCTAGCGCTTTGCAGATCAAGGGCTCCGCCGCCAGTTCCATCAGTGCGATCAACACCTTGTCACCCTGCGCCCGCGCCAGTAGTTCGGGCGAAAGCGACCCGTGTGCATGTGCCGGCACCTCATTCCGCAAATCCGCCACCTTTTGGCGCAGCACAGCAACCGAGGGCCCGATCGTCAAATCCGCGCGGTCCCATTTGGCCGCGATCTGTGCCAGGACATCCGCCAAAGACACATCCAACGGTGCGTTCTTCAGATGCATCAGACCGTCAAGAACAGCCATCGGGAAGGCCATCAAGGTGGGTGCTTCCCACGCTTTGGACAAACCCAGCACATTGGGATCGCGTTCATCGCGTGCATCACCAAGATCCCAATCGTCATCGTCATCATCGTCCCAGTCCAGCTTGGGGGCAGTCTGGGGTGCATTACCATCCGGATCGCATAATACGGTCAGAGCAATCATCCCATCTTCGGGTGTCAGGACGGCCCTGCGTTCAGCGGCCACCGCCTTTGCCAAGATATAGACGGCCTCACCAAAGCCGAGGTGCTTGCCAAAATCATGCGAGTCGCCCCAGGCCGGATAGACGCGGCAGTGATGCATGATCACCACGGATCGGGCCAGAAGATCACCAAGCGCCTCTGGCGCGGCATCGCGAATGTTCTGCGCCAGGTCTGGGTGATAGTCCGCCAGAGTTTTCCAATCGTCCATCAGCCGGTCTGCTTTGCTTTCGCGGTCGACAAACGTATCGATCAGGGCGTTGCCTGACGTCGTTTTGAATGCATCATGCCGCCCCAGGAAAAGCTGGGCTACCGTCGGCGCTTTACCCCCCTTGAAGCGGGATGAGTCGGACAAAAGTGACTTGATCGAGTGTGGAAGTGACAACTTCATCGTCGAGATCCTCGGCTTGTTGGCCGTTCAGAAACAGGACAAACGCATTGGCATGAAAGGCGTCATAGGCCTGCTGGACGGCCGCGTTCAGGGTATCGCTCGGCGTTTGCACCCGCGACGCATTTTGCGCCGCTGCAAACGCCCGGGCATTTGTGGTGTCAGAATTCAGGGTGCGTTCCTGCGGCGCTTGGCTTGTTTTATGTGGTGTCATCAGGCTGAGAAAGGCATCCTCGCCGCGCGCGACCTCTTGCTCTACCCTAAAGCGGATCAGGTCGCGGACGGTGCATCTGTCCAGCGGCACGTCCAATAGTGCGCGGCCCTGCTCATCCTCAACGGGGCGGGCAAGGATTTCATCAATAATGGTGATTTTTCTTGTCAACGACGGGTCTCCACAAACGCTGTAAACTGCATAGTAGCCGCATGCAGGCGTTTTATGTCACGAACATGGTTTTTGTCTGGCTTCCATATCATGCAGTATGGCCGTTTGAGGTCGACTGTTTCGACATGGGTGAAGTTTGGCTTTCCTCGGTGAATTTTTTGTACCTTGACAATCAGCAACGTCGAAGTTCGGCCATTCGTTCGAGCGTCGGCTTGCAAACACTTTTCCGCCGTAAGAGCAAACTGCAGCATTTGGTAATTTGGGCTCTCTACCGACAACTGACTGATTTGATCAGTTGACCGGTGCCAACCCAAAGCGGACACGCCTCGATGCTGCTGAAGACTACCTGCATTCTACACGCGTGGGCAGGAAGCAGCCATTCGCTGCACGTGCGCAAGTGCAAGGTTCAGCTTGACGAAGCGGACGTCTCGACTGTCACCAGTCGAAGAGGCCGTCTGCGCTGTCAGGCCAACAAGTCAAAGAAGCGTTGCGGTGAAGGTTCGACGTGATCAGGGAAGGATACTACCCCGAACATTTTCGTGCTGCCGCGGAGGAACATGCATTGCTCTTCCATGTGCTCCGGTCTGTGCGGACGGCTTCGGTGCGGTCAAGGTCGAAATGCGGCACCGATCGAGCGACCGGGTAAGGGGTTGTCTGGGTGTACGCAGCCCAGAACGGTTGGATACAGTGACCTTTGGAAAATTACCGCCTTCCGGCACTCTAGAGACAAAAGTTCATTTCTAGGTCGTCTCGCAATTGGCAAAAAATTGGCGAGTTGAGCAGAAGGCCGGAGCATTGATGAGCTTTGACTTCGAGTTGTATCCGGTTTCACAAGTCGGACATACATTTGCCCATTTTTTGAGCAACTGATGAACATGAAGAAAATAGTTTGCAGCAGCGTCCGCTGTAAACCTCATTTGGAGACTAGTATGACATCTGTAACGAGACGGCAGGCCATTGGGATGGCAGCTGCAGCTGCCAGTTCTGCCTGCTTTAGCCCAGCATATGCTCAATCGTTAAAGAAACCAAAAGTTGCATATACGCTCTTATTTGCGCCTGGTGGTGAATACGGGTGGGACTACGAGCATGTTCGCGGCCTGCAGCAAGCCCGGGATGTATATGGTGACCGGGTTCAGATTGACGCCTTTCACGAGGTTGCTGAATGGGGAAATGGCGACAAGGAGAAGTTCCAGGAACTTGTCGATGATGGTTACGATCTGATTTTCACCACCTCGGCCGGCTACATGCGTTCAGCAGTGGAAATTGCACAGCAAAACCCAAATGTGATGTTTGAGTGCTTTGATGGTTACATCCGTGCAGAAAACATATCGACCTTTAACACGCGTTGGTACGAGGGGCGGTATGTAGAAGGGTTCCTTGCAGGTTCGATGTCAAAGAATAATCGGGTTGGATACCTGGGGGCTTATCCAATTCCACAAGTGATCCGCGGCATAAATGCTGCCTATCTTGGCGCACGATCGGTCAATCCTGACATCGAATTCGATATTGTCTGGCTGAACACATGGTTTGATCCCGATGGCGAAAGAAGCACTGCGTTAGACCTGTTGGATCGAGGAGCCGATGTATTGATGCAACATACGGTCACCACGGCAGCTGTCGAGGTCGCACAGGAGAATGGCATCTACAGCTTTGGACAAGGCTCCGACATGAGCAAGTGGGGTCCTGATGCGGTGATGACGTCCATGATCAATAACTGGGGTCCATACTACACGCGCCGTATTGGCGAATTTCTTGATGGCACCTGGAAGTCAGAGGACAACTGGTTGGGGTTGGGTCAGAAAATGGTGTCCATGGGTCCATTGCTCGAAACGCTCCCCAACCGCACGGTGCTGCAGGCTGAAGATTTGATCACGCGGCTTTCATCGGGTGAGCAGCATCCGTTCGTTGGTCCGCTGCGTAGGCAAGACGGCTCTGGGTGGCTCGCGCCAGGCGAAACGGCAAGCGAAAGCGATCTGTTGACAATGGACTACTATGTAGACGGGATAGCATCTGTCTATCCGTCGGAAGGCTAAGGGTACAAATATGTTCAGTAAATCTGGTAAGAGTTTCACCTCGCATTTGGCATTGGCGATCGCTCTTCTCGCGACGTCTCCAGCCTCGGCGGAGACGACACTGACGGCAATCGATGGCACTGTGACGATCAAGGGTGAACTGCGTGGTATCGACGAAACGGCCTATCGCATCATGACGCCATCGGGCGAACTCGTGGTACGCCGTGAATTCGTGACGTGTTCCGGGGATGGATGCCCTCAGGTGGAGACAGACGAAGTTGTCGATGATGGCGAAGTGACTTTGACATCGCAAGATGGTCGGGTCAAAATTGATGGGCGATTGGTTGATGTCACCAATACGTCCTACATCATTGATACTCCGGGCGGGCGCCTGACGGTACGCCGCGAATTCACCATTTGCGAGGGAGCGTCCTGTCCGAGCATTAATATCGAAAGCGATAGGTTCGCGGTCAGCGTCTCGGGCACCGATGGCGCTGATCTTGTCGCAGCTATTGTCGGCGACTACGCGGCAGCCAAAGACTTTAACCTGACCCAACAACTTGGCGGCGCCGACACGTTGCGCACATTGCTGGTCGGTAATGAGAGAGGTCTGGAAATCTCGCGCATCGCAATTCGAGAGATGCAAGCGGCAGAGGCGATAAAGGCGCTGATCGATGGTGATAGTCAGTTCGCAATCACCCGTAACCGGATCACACCGGCGGTGCTTTCTGCGCAGCTAGGAACCGAAATCTCAGAAATCTCCGAATATCTGAATGAAGAAATCATTGGTCTGGATGCCGTCAGCTTTGTGGTTGGTGCCACCAGCGGCATCGATGTCATCAGTCTTGGTGACGCACAATCGATCATGAATGGCAGCATCAGAAACTGGTCGCAACTTGGTGGCGCGGATATGCCAATCAAGCTTCATACTATGGCTGACAACAGCGGTATAATGGATCAGCTTCGAGCGTGGGGTATGGTGAATACCGCCAACCTTCCTGACGCAGTCCTTCATAACTCTGTTGACGCCCTGAACGCAGCGATCAATGCGGATTCATCCGCCTTTGGTGTTATTTACAGATCGCAGGCATCTGGGGTGAAAGCGCTGAACTTGGCATCCGCCTGCAACATCTTTGTTGATAACTCGGACTTTGCGATCCAAACTGAAGAACATCCTCTCGCGCTGCGCTGGTACCAATACAGCATGAAAGATGGCGGGGGTTCTGAATTTGCCCGGAATGTCAGCCGGTTCATACCAACCGATTTTGGGCAGCAGTCTATCGCTTCTCGCGGGTTGGTGACGCAACAGTTGCAAATCGTTCCGATGCAGGAGCAAGGTGCGCGGCTGTTATCGACCGTTTTGGCCGGCAATGGTGATCGTGTGTCAAACACAGTCATGCGAAACTATTTCAATGAGGCATCGAATGCCCGCCGCATCTCCACATCGCTGCGGTTTCTGAGCGGCAATGCGACGCTCGACACCAAAGCGGAAAGCGACATTGATCGTATATCGGAAATCGTTCGCTCGAGTGAGTACGAAGGCTACGAGGTTCTGGTTTTTGGGTTCAGCGACTCGTACGGTACGCTGGAGGCCAACCTGAACCTATCCGAACGGCGGGCCAACTCCGTGCGGGATCTGCTGCTGAACAAGAACCCCGGCTACCTGGAAACCGGTACGGTACGTAGTTTTGGGATCGGACCAATCGCCCCGGTCGGCTGCAACGAGTTTGCCGAAGGTCGCGAACAGAACCGTCGGGTAGAAATCTGGATTCGGCCGCGGGCCTGACAAAGACACTATCTGAACGTCGATCTGGCGCCCCAAAGTGGGGCGCCAGAATTTGTTTCAGGCCTGAAATTCACTGAATTTGATCGCTCACGATTCATCTCTTTTGCGATGCGTGGTGAGTGAGGTGAAAAACCAGAATGCCAATAATTCAATTGAAAAAGGGCATCCGATACGAATGCCCTGCCGAAACTATGAGAAGCTCATTCTGTTTCGTTAATTGTTGAGGTTCGCAGCGGAAACTTTCCACTCATATTGTGTAATCAGTGCCGTCATCTGCGCTTGGTGCTGCAAGGGCAGCGTCACATTGGGTGATATGCTTTTGGCGGCATAGGTTGCCGCGGACCAGTCGGTTTGTGCCGATGCCGAAACGAGCTGTGCCTGATGCTCGATCGTGTGTGCGACACCTACCATAACATATGTTGTTGGTACCCATGTCGTGTTAGCCGCTTTTGAGACTAGTTGAGCCTGATGCGTGACGGTCGCAGACGCGGGAATGGTGCCCACATATCTGTCAGCCATTCGGCCTGCGCTTGTTTCGGCGGTAGCACCCGTGCATATTACCACGCCAAGGGCTGCCGCCCCAATCTTTCTGTAAGTCATTATTCTCTCCTACTCACTAACCAAACCATCTGAAACCAACTCAGACGAGCCATCGATTAACTCTCTTAACTAGCCTGAAAAAAATGCCGTAAATGTGACTGCGCGGGGTCAAAGTGTAGACTCACCTTGGATTTGTTGCCTGCCTAAAGGTCGCAACTATCATGCTGATTGGTTCACAGAAACCCTGCAAGACGGGTCATTATCAAGGTTGCCGAACTGCGCGGCTAGCCTCACAAGCGGACAGAACAATGAAAGGGAGTAGCAGAGTTCGTCGCATGTGTAATCCTTCGATAGTCCAGAATGAACCGCCGCGGTAGCACCCATCAGAAATGGCATACGCGCGAATTGGTGTATGCATTACCGTCCGCATAGTGCGAGCCTTAAGGTTTGGGACACAAAACCAATGGTTGAGTGTTGCCTTTAGAACGTCTGCGGTGATTTTAAGCGCGGTTTCCGAAATGGTCAGGAACATACCCTGAACCGCATTGCGGTTCCGCTGACAGCGGGATCGTGAAACGTGGCCCAGGCTGGCTGGTAATCTCTTCGAACCCCATGGCCCTGTAGGCGGCGGCGGCGCTTGGGTTGTCAGGGGCGGTACCGATGGTTAGGTGGCAGGCCGCAGCCTGGCTCGCGTGGTCCCGTGCGGCCTTGATCAGCGCCTTGCCGATGCCGCGTCCGCGCAGCGGTTCCTCGACAAACAGATGCGCGATATCGAGGAGGTCTCCGGTGTTCATCGGTCGCCAGCGTGGTTCCAGCACGGCGTAGCCTGCCGGTTTGTCATCCAGCCGCGCCATCAGGGTGATGAGCATCCCTTCAATCAGCCGCGTTTGCGTGTCGGCCAGCCCCATATGGCAAGGGTCGCCGTGAAAGGCGCAGAGTTTGCGGATCATGTTCAAAAGGTCGGGCACATCGCGTGCCGTGGCTGGGGTGATGGTGATCATGGTGTCGTGTCCTTGCGTTGTCCGGGGCCCGCAAAGACCAACGTTTCTATCGCCCTTTGCAGGGCGGCTGGATGATGTCAGATGTCAGAAATGATCCCGCCGCCTATGTGGGGCAGGTAAAGTAAACCGCAGCGATGTGGTTTTGTGTCGTCATGCAGATGATGTGCCCCAGATCGGCCAGATCTGTCAAGACTTCTGCCTTGCGCGCGGTGGCGGTTTCGGGAAAGGTCCGCGAGGCACCGTGACGGAGGAGGACCCCATGCCATTGCAGATGAACCGCGAGGTTTTTATCACCTGTGCTGTGACCGGGTCGGGGTCTACCCAGGATCGCAGTCCGCATGTGCCCCGGTCGCCGCAGCAGATTGCCGATAGCGCGATTGATGCCGCCAAGGCGGGGGCTGCCGTGGTGCATTGCCATGTGCGTGATCCCGAGACCGGTGCCCCATCGCGCCGGCTGGACCTCTATCGTGAGGTCACCGACCGTATCCGAGATGCAGAGGTTGATGTGGTGCTGAACCTGACCGCTGGCATGGGTGGCGATATGGTGTTCGGCGGGGTCGAGGCACCGCTGCCCACCGTGGCTGGCACCGATATGGTGGGGGCGACCGAGCGAGTGGCCCATGTGGCCGCCTGCCTGCCGGAGATCTGCACGCTGGATTGCGGCACGATGAATTTCGCCGAGGCCGATTATGTCATGACCAACACGCCGGGCATGTTGCAGGCGATGGGCCGGATGATGACCGAACTGGGCGTCAAGCCCGAGATCGAGGCGTTTGATACCGGCCATTTGTGGTATGCCAAGCAGTTGGTAAAGGATGGTGTGCTGGACAGCCCCGCGCTGGTCCAGTTGTGCATGGGCGTGCCCTGGGGTGCGCCGGATGATCTGAACACCTTCATGGCGATGGTGAATAATGTGCCGGAGGACTGGACGTTTTCCGCCTTTGGTCTGGGACGGTCGCAGATGCCTTATGTTGCCGCATCGGTGCTGGCGGGGGGCAATGTGCGTGTGGGGTTGGAGGATAATCTGATGCTGGATAAGGGCGTGCTGGCCACCAATGCGCAATTGGTGGAGCGCGCGGTGGGTATCATCGAAAATCTGGGCGCACGGGTGATTGGCCCTGATGAGGTGCGTAAAAAGCTGGGTCTGACCAAACGGGCACCGGCATGAGGGCGCTGGCCCTGATCCTGCTGTTGGCGGGCTGCGCGTCTGAGGGTGGCTTGTTTTCGGTCTATCGCGATACGGATGTGCCGATCTCATCCAAGGCGGTGTTCGAGCCGGAGCGTTATGTCGGTACATGGTACGAAGTGGCCCGCTATCCTGTCCCGTTCGAGGCAGGCTGTGTGGGCGTCACGGCGGAATACGGGCTGCGCGACGATGGCTTGCTATCGGTACTGAATATCTGCCGCAATCCGGATGGCAGTGAGAAATCCCGCATTGAAGGCACGGCTGAGATCGTGGGGCCGGGGCGGTTGAAGGTCCGGTTTGACAGTGTGCCGTTTGTAGCCGCCGATTACTGGGTGTTATGGACCGATGATGGGTATCGCACCGCCGTTGTGGGCGCGCCGAATGGCCGGTCGGGCTGGATCCTGAACCGTGATCCGGTGATCCCACAGGACCGGCTGAATGCCGCGCGTGATATTCTGCGTTTCAATGGTTATGATCTGAGCCGGTTGATGGAGGTGGCCCAATGAAACGTCTGGTTTTGGGATGTGTGATGGGGCTGGCCGCCTGTGAAAGCGGTCCCGGTCTGGGCGGTGGTGGTGGCACGCGCGAGTTCATGGTCATTGGCAATGCCATGACGTTTGAGCAATGCCGTGCGCAGGGTGGTCTGATCATCCGCGATTCAAGCACGTCGATGATTGCCTGTGATCCGCAGGTGCGCGGAGAGCCGCAGCCTGTGGATGAGTTCAATAATCCCGCCTCTAATCCGGCGGGCTAGGCGATGGGGCAGGTGGCAGCCATCATTGGCGGTGGTGTGATCGGCGGCGGCTGGGCCGCCCGGTTTTTGCTGATGGGATGGGATGTGCGGGTCTTTGACCCTGATACGGAGGCGGAGCGCAAGATCGGCGAGGTAATCGCCAATGCGCGCCGGTCCCTGCCCGGGCTGTCGGATGTGGCGTTGCCGCCGGAGGGCGCGCTGAGTTTTCACGATACCATGTCTGACGCGGTTGCGGGTGCCGTCTGGATACAGGAAAGCGTGCCGGAACGGCTGGAGCTGAAGCGCAAGGTGTATCAGACCGTGCAGGAACACTGCGACCCTGCGGCGGTGATTGCGTCATCGACCAGCGGGTTCAAACCGTCTGAACTGCAGGGCTGTGCGACCCGGCCGGAACAGATCGTGGTCGCGCATCCGTTCAACCCGGTTTACCTGCTGCCGTTGGTGGAACTGGTGCCGACCGACAAAAACCCGGTCGTGTTTGTGCAGCAGGCCAAGGATATCCTGACCGACATCGGTATGTATCCCCTGCATGTGCGCGCCGAGATTGACGCCCATATTGCCGACCGGTTTCTTGAGGCGGTCTGGCGCGAGGCGCTGTGGCTGATCAAGGACGGGATCGCCACGACCGAGGAAATCGACAATGCCATCCGTTACGGGTTTGGCCTGCGCTGGGCGCAGATGGGTCTGTTCGAGACTTATCGGATCGCCGGGGGTGAGGCCGGTATGCGCCATTTCATCGAACAGTTTGGCCCATGCCTGGAGTGGCCATGGACCAAGCTGATGGATGTGCCGGAACTGACCGACGACTTGATTGATCAGGTGGCGGGGCAATCGGATGCGCAATCTGGTCACCTGAGTATCCGCGAGCTCGAACGCGCCCGCGACAATAATCTTGTTACCATCCTGCGCGGGCTGAAGACGCAGGATTGGGGGGCAGGTGCGCTGCTGAAAGCGCATGATGCGCGGCTGACCGGGCAGATCGCCCTGCCCGATGATCTGACCCAGCCGATTGTGACGGTTGAACGTGTCGTGCCCCTCGATTGGACCGATTACAACGGCCACATGAACGAAGCGAAATATCTGCAGGCCTTTGGCGATGCCACGGACCGGATGATGTGGCTGGTGGGGTGCGATACGGATTATATCGCCAGCGGGTCCAGCTTTTTCACCGCTGAAACCCATATCCGGCATCTGGACGAGGTCCATGCCGGGGCGATGATCCGGGTGGAAACGCAGGTGTTGCAGGGTGAAGGCAAGAAGATGCATCTGTTCCACCGGATGTTCGAAGGGGACCGCGAGTTGGCAACCGGCGAACATTTCCTGCTGCATGTGAGTTTGGAGACGCGGCGCGCCTGTGATCCGGATGACAGGGTCGCTGTGCCATTGGGGCGCGTTGCCGCTGCCCATGCCGCGTTGCCGCGCCCTGACGGCGCCGGGGCAGCGGTGGGGGTGCGTTGAGCGTTACGACACTGACGGAGACGAAGCATGGAGCGATATACGGGCGGTTGTCTTTGTGGTCGCGTCAGATTTGCCGCTTCGGGCGCGCCATACCGGGTGGGTGTTTGTCATTGCATTGACTGTCGCAAGCATCACGGCGCGTTGTTCTATGCCGCGGCGGTATTTCCGCAGGACGCGGTGACAGTCGAGGGTGAGACACGCAGCTATGCCGGTCGGCATTTTTGCCCTGTTTGCGGATCGTCAGTCTTTGCACGCACAGATGACGAGGTCGAACTCCATCTTGGATCACTGGACGCGCCCGACCAATTCCGACCGACATACGAATGCTGGGTCATTCGGCGCGAAGGGTGGTTGCCGCCATTTTCGACTGCACGAGGCTACCGGCGCAATCGTGACGCGGAGGGTCGGGGTGAGGAATAGGCGGGAAACTCGCAAATGCTTGCCATGTCATTCCCCCTAGTCTTTCCCTGATTTCAGGGGCATAGCGGTTTTCATGGAGCTTTGGATCCCCATCACCATGGCGGCGGCCTTTGCGCAGTCGCTGCGTTTCATGCTGCAAAAGCATCTGAAGGCGACGCAGCTATCGACGGCGGGCGCGACTTTTGCCCGATTCATCTATTCCTCGCCTTTGGTGGCGGTGATTGCGATTGTCTATGCCAACACAAGCGGGCAGGGCGCGCCGCAGATCCCGCCTGCGTTCTGGCCTTACATGCTGGCGGGCGGCACGTCGCAGATATTGGCGACGATGTGTGTTGTGGCGCTCTTTGCGCATCGCAACTTTGCCGTCGGGATCACCTTCAAGAAGACCGAGGTGCTGCTGAGCGCGGCTGTCGGATTCCTGGTGCTGGGCGATGTGTTCACATGGCCTGCGATTGGCGCGATGTGTCTGGGGTTGGCGGGGGTTCTGCTGTTGTCGGACCCGCCGGATGGGGTGGGCGCATGGCATCGCCGGATTTTCAACCGCGCCACGGCGCTGGGCCTGGGGGCAGGGATGCTGTTTGCGATCTCGGGCAATGGCTATCGCGGCGCGTCGCTGTCGCTGGGGGATGGTGACTTCTTTTACCGAGCGATTATCACGCTGGCCTTTGTGACGGCGTTTCAGACCGTGGCGATGGCTGGCTGGCTGGCCTGGCGCGAGCGCGGGCAGATCAGTCTGGTGTTGCGGGTCTGGCGGGTGGCCGGGCTGGTGGGGCTGACCAGTATGGTTGGATCGATCTGTTGGTTTATGGCCTATACGCTGCAGAACGCGGCTTATGTGAATGCGGTTGGACAGGTCGAACTGGTGTTTTCGCTGATTATCGGGGCGTTTGTGTTTGGTGAACGGATCGACCGGCGCGAATGGCATGGATTGCTGCTGCTGACGGCGAGTATCGTCATGCTTGTGCTGGTAACCTAAAGGAGACTGCGGTTGCCCAGCCGCGAGATCAGGTTCTTCTCATCGTCATTTCGGAAGAATGGCACGCTTGAGGCGGGTTCCCCCCGTTTGATCCGCCCGCCCAGTTCGGCCAGAACCACCTGTGTGATGAATGGCAGGTCGAAATTGCGCGCCTTTGCCAGCGGGACCCATTGCAGGTGGGCCAGTTCATCCTCCGCCCCGCCGAAATCATCAGGGTTCGTGACCAGATCGTCGGCGCGTGTCAGAAAGAACCGCGCGTCGAACCGGCGGGTGCGCCCCTTGGGGGTGACAGCGCGAAAGAAGAATTCGAGGGCGGCCCCATTGGGTTGGTATCCGGCGGTGGCGAAACCGCGCCAGCCTTTGGGGGCGTCGCGCCATTTGGCCTTGTGCCCGATGATCTGACCGGTTTCTTCCCAGAGTTCACGGATGGCCGCAGCGGCGAGGGTCTGCGGCGTCAGGTGGCTTTCTTCGGTCAGGCGTTTGCTATGGAGCTTGTCCAGCGGTGTGATCGGCACCATCGCATCATTGGTATCCACCGCCCCGCCGGGAAAGACGAATTTGCCAGGCATGAACGCCGCATCCTTGCCTCGCTGGCCCATCAGCACCGCCGGCGCCCTATGCGGGTCACGCAACACGATGATGGTGGCCGCATCACGAATGTCAGTCTTGTCCATGTCTTTCCCCTGACGGGTCAGACCTTTTGCCCGAACCCATGCATGCGCTTTGCCCACTGGATGCCAACGACCATCCCTTTGAGCCTTGGCAGAAGGTAAAGCGAGAGGGCCACCGCGCCAACCGCCAAAATCGTCCCCATGACCAAAGGGTCAGGGCGGAACTGGACCCACATGAAATGCATGGCAAAGCCAAGGATATGCGCGACCAGCAGGATCGTCAGGTAAGCCGGACCATCATCGGCGCGATGATGGTGCAGTTCTTCCTGACAGACAGGGCAGTCATGGGTGACTTTCAGATAGCCTTCGAACAGGGCCCCGTCGCCGCAATTGGGGCAGCGGCGGCGCAGCCCGTGCCAGATGGCGGGTTTCATGGGCCGTTCCTGCGGGTTGGTCTGGGCGTCTGACATCTGCGGCACTCCGGGTCTGATTAACGCGTCATGGCGCATCAATGCGGAATTTGAAAGGGGGCAGAGCGGTTTTGCGTCTGCGTGTCACAGGGTTGACGTTGGGGTAAGCGCATTTTCGCAAAAATTCGCGACGGAAGTTCCCCCGGTATCCGTTGAAGGAGGGTCAGCAGCCAAGACACGCTGCGATGAAGCAAAAAAGTAAGGATGCAGGAATGAAAACGCGACTTTTGATGATGGCCCTTTTGTCGGGCACGGTGATGGCTTCTGGCGCGGTTGAGGCCCAAGGCCCCCGCGAGCGCCCGGATTTTGCGACACTGGATGCCAATGGTGATGGTGTCGTGACACTGGAAGAACTGCAGGCGCAAGGTGCGGCCCGGTTTGCCGCCCGCGATACCAATGGCGACGGTGCCCTGTCTGCTGAAGAACTGGAGGCCGCAGGGGCCGAGCGGGTATCGGAACGCGCGGCCCGCATGCTGGAGCGTCTGGACACCAATGGTGATGGCCTGCTGCAACAATCCGAGCTGCAGGCACGCGGCGGTGACCGGATGGCGGAAATGTTCGACCGTGCCGACGCCGACGACGATGGTGCGATTTCAGAAGATGAATTCGCCGCGGCAAAGGAACGGCGCGGTGGACGAGACCGTGACGGCGGCGGTCGCCGTGGTAATGGCAATGGCCCCCGCGGCCGCAACTGATCCGGGCATCGGCGGGGGGCGCCTCACCCCCTGCCGATGGACTTGGCGCCCTGATCTGGCTAGCAAAGCGAGACATGACAGCAGCACCCGATCCCGCGACCCCGGTGTCCGACGCCGCATTGCTGGTGGCCTTTGCCAATGGCGATGGTCAGGCGGCCACCGATCTGGCGGCCCGGCTGTTGCCGCGTGTGCTGGCACAGGCCACGCGCATGTTGTCTGATCATGCCGAGGCCGAAGATGTGGCGCAGGACGCCATGATGCGCCTGTGGAAAATCGCGCCCGACTGGCGGCAGGGCGAGGCGCAGGTCAGCACCTGGATGTACCGGGTAGTGGCCAATCTGTGCACCGACCGGCTGCGCAAACGGCGCGGGGCGATGTCACTGGATCAGGTGGCCGAACCGGTCGATGGCACGCCCAGTGTCACCACCCGGATGCAGACCGATCTGCGGATGCGCGCCCTGTCGGATGCATTGGCCCGGTTGCCGGACCGGCAGGCACAAGCGGTGGCGCTGCGTCACCTTGAGGGGCTGTCCAACCCCGAAATTGCGCAAATCATGGACATCAGCGTGCGGTCGGTGGAAAGTCTGACAGCGCGCGGCAAACGGGCTCTGGCCGATATCATGGCCGGACGAAAGGCAGAACTGGGGTATGACGATGACTGACCCGAATGACAAAATGCTGGATGATCTGTTCGCTGAGGCGCGGGACGTGAAACCGGCTGTATCCAAGGATCTGATGGCGCGCGTGCTGGCGGATGCGGATGCGGTGCAGCAGGCGAAACCGGCAGATGTGCCGCCCACCGCCCCCGGATTTTGGCCCCGGTTTTTCGATCTGGTCGGCGGATGGCCGGCGATGGGGGCGCTGACCGCAGCAACCGTTGCGGGTCTCTGGTTCGGCGTGGCCCCCCCGGCTGTGGTCGATGAGTTTGCGGCGGGATTGACGGGCGATGTTGTTTCGGTCGATCTGTTTTCCGGCGCTGATTTTCTGACAGGTGAGGGGTTTGCGGATGGCTGAACCGGTGAGCAGCAAACCGTCGCGCCTGTGGCGGATGATCTTTGTGATCTCGCTGGCGCTTAACCTGGCGGTTGTGGGGCTGGTTGTGGGGGCTGTGGCGTCTGGGCGTCTGGGTGACGGGCCGCCACGGGCGTTCGATCTGGGGCTTGGTCCGGTGGCGCGCGCCCTTGATCCGCAGGAACGGCGCGCCATCGGCATGGCCTTGCGCCGCGATACCGGCCTGCGCCGGGGCGAGATGCGCGCCCAGACGGCCCTGATGATTGCCAGTTTGCGGCAGGATCCGTTTAACCCCGACGCCCTGCGCGACGTGATCGCAGAGCAGCGTGCACGTCTGGGCGATATCCAGAACGCGGCGCAGGAGGCTTTCATTGATCAGATCACGGCGATGTCGCCGGAACGGCGTGCCGCATTTGCCGATATTCTGGAACAGGAGTTGTCGCGCCCGCTGCGCGAGCGCCGGTCAGGCGGCTGATTTACTAAGCGCCACCTGATCGCGCCCAGCGGATTTGGCCGCATAAAGGGCGGCATCCGCCAGATCGCACATGCGCGTGAGTTCTGTCTGATGCATCCCGTTCTGGCCACTGACAGCAACACCAACCGATGCGGTGACCCGCAGCTTTGGTCCGCCATCACCGAGATCAAATGGGCGGCAATTGACCAGCCTGCGCAGCCGGTTAGCCGCGTTGCGGGCTTGCACTGCGCTGGTGCGCGGCATGGCGACCAGAAATTCCTCACCGCCGACGCGGGCGACCAGATCAATCGCGCGCAGATTTTCGCGCAGCCGGTCGGCCAGTTGCACCAGCACCTTGTCGCCAGCCGCGTGCCCATAGGTGTCATTCACGGATTTGAAGTAGTCGATATCCAGCATCATCACCGCCAGTTCGCGCCCTGATCCGCGCGACTGTTCGGCAAGCCGGGTCAGATGCGATTCCACATAGCGCCGGTTATAAAGCCCGGTCAGCGGGTCAGTCACGGCCGCATGCAGCCCGTTGCGCACGGTATCGCGCAGCCTGTCATGCAAGAGCTTGCGCCGGATCAACGCCTTGGCCCGCAACGACAATTCGCCTTGCGAGGTGCCGCTGGTGACGATGTCATCGGCGCCCAGATCAAGGAACATGGCTGCCATGTCGGGTTTCCCATGGGGGACCACGATCAGCTGGGTCGACTGCCGGGTTTCGGACCGCGACCGCAGGTCAGAGACAAGCCGGAACAGGGCGTGCTGGCTGGTGTCCGACGATGCGTCGATGACAAATAGATCGGGCACTGGTGTGACGGCCGTTGCCTTCAGGACCCCGGCTGTCGACAACGTGCGAACCGGCTGGCCAAGACCCTTGCCCAGCATAGTCAGCAGATTGCCGTCCTGCATATCCTCTGGCGACAAAAGGGCGACATGAGCGGCTGTTTCAAACAGCGCGTTCGCCTCTTCAAAGCCAAGGGCGCGGCTGGTGCTGTCGCGCAGCAGCAGTTCCTGGCTGGCGCTGCGTACGCGCAAGAGGCTGCGGATACGCGCCAACAGCAGCGTGTCATTCATTGGGCGCGGCAACACGTCATCGGCGCCGACATCAAGGGCGGCAAACCGTGCCTTGGATGTGTCGGCCACGCCCACGGCGATCACGGCAATTCCGGATGTCTGCGGATCGTTTTTCAGGGTGCGGCAGAACTCGTGCCGATCCTCGACCGGGTCAGACAGGTTGATGAGAATCAGGTCGGGGCGGTTGGTGGAAATGATTGCTTCGGCCTCGATCCGGCTGGAACAGGCATCGACAGAGAATTGTGCGGCCAGCATTTTTACTTTCAACACGATGCGGTTCGTTGCAACGGTATCAATGATCAGGATTCGGCCGGACATTCTCTTATCCTTTTGGTATGTCGTTCTACGCTTCTGCGTTGGCTCAACTTCTGTCCGAATGGTTAAAAAACAGTTTCTGTCTGAATAAGGATTCCTAATGGAACATGAACATGCGCAGACAATCGCCTACCAGGCACTGGGGTGGCTGGTGGCGCATGAGGAGCTTTGCCCGGTTTTTCTGGGATCGACCGGCGGATCGGTCGACGATTTGCGTGATAAGGCAACAGACCCTGCATTTCTGGCATCGGTTCTTGAGTTCATCACGATGGATGACAAATGGGTCATGGAATTTTGTGATGGTGCCGGTCTGGCTTATGACCAGCCGTTGCGCGCCCGTTATGCACTGCCTGGCGCGGGCGAGGTTCACTGGACCTAAAGGTCGATTGTGATGGTCCCGTCGCGGTCTGCCGCGCGGCTTTGGCAGAGAATCATTTCGTGATCGCGCTGGGCCTTCGACAGCACGAAATCACGGTGTTCGACGGCCCCGTCGATGACCCCGCATTTGCAGACCCCGCAAAGCCCATCGGCGCATTTCAGGTCCACATGGACACCCGCCGCGATCAGGGCGTCAGCCGCTGACTGGTCCGCCGCAACCGGGATCTGCCGTCCGTCTTTCAGTGCCAGCGAGAACGGGTGGTTTTCGTAATCCGGCTGTTCGGGCACGGCGAAATATTCCAGATGCCGCGCGTCTTCCGGAAAGCCGTTCTGCGTGGCGGCATTGATCACGGCGGCCATGTAGGCATCTGGTCCGCAGGTGTAAATATGCGCGCCTTTTGAATAGGTTGCGAGTTTGGGCAGGTCGGCGCGCGTGCCTTCGTCGCTGATATGCAGATGGACCTTGTCGGCCCATGGCACTGCCGCCAAATCGTCAAGGAACCCGGCATCCTGCCGGTTGTGGCAACTGTAATGCAGGGCGAAATCGGCGCCGATGGCGTGCAGCCGGTGCGCCATGGCGATCATCGGGGTGATGCCGATTCCGCCGCCCATCAGCAGCGTTTTTGCGGCATCTTCGACCAGCGGGAAATGGTTGATGGGTCTGGAGATGAAAACCCTCCGTCCTTCGGTGAAGATGCGGTGCATCAGTTTTGATCCGCCGCGCCCGATATCCTCGCGCAGGACGGCGATCTGGTATTTGCTGCGGTCGGCGGGGTCGCCCGAGAGCGAGTATTGGCGAAAGAATTCCGGGGCCACGACCACGTCGATATGCGCGCCGGCCGTGGCTGGTGGCAGGTCGGACCCGTCGGGCAGGGAAAATTCATATTTGGTCACCGCGTCGGTCATCTTTGTGACCTTGCTGATCACCACCTGCATGACCGGGGCGTCGCCTGTGACGGGCGTATAGACATGTTCCGGGGCAAGCCCCTGTTCGCGCCGTTTGCGGTGTTCATCTGCGTCGATCATGGCCTGATAGGCGGCGATCCCGGCCTCCCGATCCATGGGGTAGGGCCAGGGGTAGGGCGGCGGTGCCAGGGGGGCCGGGTAGACCGCGAGAGTCTGATCGGCGAACCGCAGATCAAGGTCCTTTTGCAGGTCGCGTTTGTTCACCGAATGGCGGGACGGGCGATAGGCGCCGTCATCCTCCATCTCAAGATCCCACCACCATTTCTTGACCGGGTTGATCGCGCCCTTGCCGGCCAAATCGTCCAGTTTCGCCAATGCCCTGGCCGCTTGTGGTACGGTCATGGCCAGCTTGCGAAACGGGGCTTCGGCGAACAACCCTTCGAGGTTCCAGGGGCAGGTTTTCATGCAGCGCCCGCACATCGCCCCGTTCTTCTGGCTGACACGGTAGGTGGTGCATTTCTGACTGTCGGATTTCCAGATCTCGTAGCCGTTGAACATCAGCTTTGGCCCGGCGGTGATCGCCCCTGACGGGCATTCGCGGGCGCATTTGTTGCAGGCATCGCAAAATTTCTGCAGGCCGAAATCAATCGGCTTATCATGGGTCATCGGCATGTTCGTCGTGACCACGCCGGATTTCAGGCGCGGGCCGAGGAAGGGGTTCAGGATCACCTCGCCAATCCGGCTGACCTCGCCCAGACCGGAGAGGAGCAGGAGCGGCGGGTGCAGCACCTCGTCATCCATCACCGAATGGACGCGGGCGGTGTAGCCCAGATTGCGCAGATGCTGCGCCAGCACGCCGCCCAGCAGAGAGAACCGCAGATAGGCGCGCATGGACTGGGCGCAGGCGATCCAGTCATCGCCGGATGCGCCCTCCATCGTTTCGTGCCCCTGATCGATGATCATGGATATCGCGTTGCTATGGTAGGGGGTGATTGGCTGGCCCGCTGCGTCGTGGCTGTAATAGGTCCAGTCCGGGCAGGCAGAGAGGCCGACCGCATTGACGCCGAGGAAATAGAGGGCTGATTTGATGTTTTTGGCGTTCAGATCCGGGTTATGTGTGGTTTTATGCTGTTCCGCCGCCTGGCCATCCTGCAGCAGGACGAATGCCCCGAGCGACGGGCGAAAGGCAAAGGCGGCGGCGGACTTACGCACGTAATTGCCGTTCTTCGTCGCCTCCTGCACCTGTTTGCCCATGTCGCCGAAGAGGCCGCGGGCGAACATGTTGGCCCGTTTCGGGACGCGCGCCACGTTGGGACGGTCGATGTATGTTGTGGGTTCGTCGATGCGCTTGAGCGTCTCAAACGGGTGCGGACCCATGGCGAAATCGCGGGTCGCGTAGGGGTCGCGGGTGCGGGCGGATTTGGCATGGTCGCCCAGCCCGGTGCGATAGCTGGCAGGCGGTTGCTGGCCCGGCGCAATCGGCTGATCGGGGGTCATGGCGAGCGTCGTGGTGATCGCGGCCAGACCGTAACGGTCGCCGGTGAAGGGGTTGCGCAGGCTGCCATCCTCTAACGCGACCAGCCCGGATTGCAGCGCCAGGGCGCCCAGATGCATATCGGACGCCGCCATGGAATGCGCCCGCGCGTCATAGCCCAGCGTGCGGATGTAGCTGGCCAGCGTCACTGCGGTTTCCATCCCCCGCAGGCAGGCCCGATGATCGAGCGCATCGCGGATCCAGCCGCCCTCATCAGCGCGGGGATCGCGAGGGTGGTCATAAAGAAACACCAGCGCATGGGTGTGGTGGCGGCAATCGGTGGGAGGCAGTGCCATGCTTTCGCGCAGGCCCGCCATGATCACGTCGATGCCGGCGGCCAGCGTTTTCGGCTGCATTGTGCGCAGCTTGTCGGCCAGCCGGTCCAAATCGGGGTTGATCACGGGTGCGTCCAGCCAGGCCGCGTCGGGGATCAGGCAGGTGCCCACCATAGACGCATCGCAATAATAGCCGAACGCCTTCAGGTGATTGGCCCGTTCGGTCAGGTCATCGGGGATCGCGGCCATCTCGCGCTTGACCATGCCGTCGCGGGTCGCGTCCAGCATCGCCTGATAATCCTGCATCGCGTTGACGATGCTGAGCGGGTCATCCGGCCGCCGGAACGACAATCCCGTGAAGGGCTGTAATCCCGCGACATCAATCGTGGATTGACGCCGCAGACGTTCCAGTGGAAACGGACCCAGATGCATCGGGCGGTTCTTGTAGGATCGCAGCTTGAGCATTTCCGCAACCTCAGCCGGGCGCGGGCCAGTGTCAATGACCCCAAAGGACCAGTGACGTGATCAAAGGTATCATCTTCGACAAGGACGGGACGCTGTTCGATTTCAACGCCACATGGGGTGCCTGGACCCGGCGCATGCTGGAGGCCGAGGTGGGCGGCGACCCGGCCCTGTTTGACGCACTGGCCGAGGTGATGGGGTATGATCCCGTGGGCGAGCGTTTCCATCCGGGCAGTGTGGTGATTGCCTCAACCGTCAGCGAAACCGCCGATCATATGTTGCAGGTTCTGAAGGGTGTCGACAAAGCCGACCTGATCGCGCGGATGAATGCCGCCGCGACCCAGGTGGTGCAGGTCGAGGCCGCACCGCTGGTGCCCTATTTCGATACGTTGCGTCAGACCGATCTAGCACTGGGGATTGCCACCAATGATGCGGAATCGTCGGCGCTGCGCCATCTGGAACGTGCGGGCGTCAGGCAGCATTTCGATTTCATCGCGGGTTATGACAGCGGCCATGGTGCCAAACCCGGTCCCGGCCAGATGCAGGCGTTCTGCGCGCTGACGGGGCTTGATGCCGGAGTTTGCGCGATGGTGGGCGACAGCCTGCATGATCTGGATGCAGGCCGCGCGGCGGGTATGCTGACCATCGGCGTGCTGACCGGCCCCGCCCCGGCCGAAGAACTGGCACCGCAGGCCGATGTCGTGCTGCCCACGATTGCCGATATTCCGGGCTGGTTGCGCGGGCAAAGCCTGCTCTGATCCTGCCACCGACACGACCTGTCGCTTTTGCGTGATATTCGCCCGCCCGCCGGTGGCACCATTGCTGCGATAGCAGAGGGTGACACCATGGCAGATGGAAAACCAAAACGGCGCGGCGGCGGCCGGGCAGGGGCCGCGACCCGGCGCGGTACGGCGGCGATCGAACAGATGCCGTGGCGGCTGCCTGTCAATACCGACCGCCCGACCGAACCGCTGACCGAGGAAGGCGTACAGGCGATCCATGACGGGGCGATGCGCATTCTGGAAGAGATCGGGATCGAGTTTCTGAACGAAGAAGCGTTGGAGATTTTCAGGGAGGCCGGGTGCCGCGTGGACGGCACTAACGTGCGCATGGGCCGCGATTGGGTCATGGAAATGCTGGGCCATGCGCCAGCACAGTTCGCTATTACCCCGCGCAACCCAGACCGCAGGATCACCATCGGCGGCAAGCACATCCTGTTCGGAAATGTGTCGTCGCCGCCCAATTACTTCGACCTTGAGATCGGCAAGAAGGTATCGGGCAGCCGCGCCCAATGTGCCAACCTGTTGCGCCTGACCCAGTATTTCAACTGCATCCATTTTGCGGGCGGCTATCCGGTGGAACCTGTGGATATCCACGCCTCCGTCCGGCATTTGGATGTGGTGCATGACAAGCTTTTGCTGACCGATAAGGTGGTCCATGCCTATTCGCTGGGCCGCGAACGGGTCGAGGACGTGATGGAGATGGTCAAGATCGCGGGTGGGCTGAGCGAGGATGAATTCGCCGCCAAACCGCATATGTATACCAACATCAACTCCACCTCGCCGCTGAAACATGATGTGCCGATGATCGACGGGTGCCTGCGCTGTGTGCGGCGCGGGCAGGCGGTGATCGTGACCCCCTTTACGCTGGCGGGTGCCATGGCCCCGGTGACGATGTCAGGCGCCGTGACCCTGTCAATTGCCGAGGCGTTAAGCGCGATAGCCCTGTTCCAATATGTCCGCCCCGGTGCCCCTTGCGTGATCGGAACCTTCACCAGCAACGTGGATATGAAATCAGGCGCGCCAGCCTTTGGGACCCCGGAATACATGCGCGCCACCCAGATGACCGGGCAGATGGCCCGTTTCTATGGCTTGCCGATGCGCGCCTCTGGCGTGTGTGCGGCCAATGTGCCGGATGGGCAGGCGATGTGGGAGACATCGAATTCCCTTTGGTCCGCCGTGCAGTCGGGCACCAATATCGTCTACCATGCCGCAGGCTGGCTTGAGGGCGGCTTGGTGGCCAGCCCCGAGAAATTCGTGATGGATTGCGAAGTGTTGCAGATGATCCAACGCTATATGGAGCCAGAGGTGGTCGCGACCGGCCCTGGCGATATCGCAATTGACGCGATCAAGGAGGTCGGTCCGCAGGGCCATTTCTTTGGCATCCAGCACACGCAGGACCGCTATGAAAAGGCGTTTTATCAACCCATCGTGTCGGACTGGCGCAACTTCGAAGCGTGGGAAGCCGCAGGCGGCATCTGGACCGCGGAACGGGCGCATCGAACCTTCAAGGATATTCTGAACACGTTCGAGGCACCGCCCATCGACGACGGCATCAAGGAAGAGCTTGCCGCCTTTGTGGACCGGCGGAAGGCCGAAGGGGGTGCGCCGACCGATTTCTAGGCGCGTCGCCTACTGGACGGCTTCGATCTTGCCCGGTCCGCGATAGACATAGGCATGGTTCGGCTTGACAAGAAATTCGCCTTCACTCTTGTTGTCTGCGAAGACCTTGAACATTGATCCGCCCGCTGCGACCAATCCCGAATAGCCATGCGCAATCACCGGTTTGACGAACGGGATGGTCATAAAAATGTCGCCGCCGTTATAACAATAGAATTGCACGGTCTTGTTGCTGTCATTGTAGACCAGCGCTGTTCCGGCATCGAGAGCCTTTGCAATACCCGCAGCCTGATCGACGAAGGTGTTTACGTCCACTTCTCCGTTCACTTTCATCTTCGACGCCATGATCAATACCTTTCCTGAACCAACAAAATAATCGTCATGGGATACGCTGTTCTGATCGGCCTCACAGTGAGAATTGGCACAGTGGCCGATCAGGGTCGTTGTCAGCGGACGTATCGTATCTTTCCGACCCTAGCTATCAGCGGCAAGGCAGGTCGAAAAGGCCGTACCCAAACGGTTCAACATCTCCGCATAGAGCCCCGCCCCGGCATCCAGACCGGCGCCGACCGCATCAATCTGCGCTGTCTTGGCGTCGGTGCCCTCAATCACCAGCGTTGCCCAGCCACCCCCGATTTCGGCGTCGCTAAAGACGCAGGCCACGCCATCCTCTGCCATTTGTTCACGCAAGGTGGCGACCTGCGCAGGGCCCGGGTCGCGGGCGTCAATCCCGGCAATGGCCCCGCTTGCGGTCAGGCCAAATCGCGCCTCAAAATACTGATAGCCGTCATGGGGCAGGATATAGGCGCGGTCAGCGACCGGGGCCAGATCGGCGGTGAGCCTTTGTTGCAATTCGGCAAGCGCATTGGCCGCATTGGCCGCATTTTCCGCATAGACCGCTGCGTTTTCAGGATCGGCGGTCGCCAACTGATCGGCGATGGCTGCCAGCCAGACCCGTGCAATCGCCGGATCAACCCAGGCGTGCGGGTCAAACTCGCCGTGGTCATGCTCGTTATCATGATCGTGGCCGTGTTCATCGTCATGGCCATGCTCATCATGATCATCACCATGGTCATCATGCGCTTTATGATCGCGCACCTCCAGCGGGTCCCATCCGGGCGCCTCCAGCAGTTCCAACCGGGCTGCTTGCGGGGCCAGCGTTGTGAGTGGCTCCTCCAGCCACGGGGTCAGGCCGTGACCGACCCAGATGACCACATCGGCCGCACCCAACGCCTGTGCATCGCTGGGGCGTAGCGCAAAATCATGTGGGTCGGCGCCCGGCGGCAACAGCAGGTCAGGCGTGCCCAGATCGCCCATGACTTGTGCGGTCAGGCTATGGATCGGGGCGATATCCGTCATCACCCGGGGCACATCGGCAAAGCCAATTGATGGCAAAAGACATAGTGTAGCAAATAAATGACGCATGATTCGGCCCTTGTTCTTTGAAATCGCTGCCGATATAGAGCGTATGTTATAACATCACAAGGTGGCAAAAATGCCCGACACGCTGGGTTTCGCCAAACATGATCACAGCTCCTGCGTGCAAGCGGCCCTCAGCGCGGCAGAGGCGGCCTGCGCCACACGCAAGGTGCAACTGACGCCCGTGCGCCGCCGGGTGCTGGAAATCCTGCTGGAAAGCCATGCGGCCATGGGCGCCTATGACATGCTGGCCCGGCTTGATGCGGAAGGGCTGGGATCAAAGCCGCCGATCGCCTATCGCGCGCTGACATTTCTGGTCGAACAAGGCTTTGTGCATCGGATCGAACGGCTTAATGCCTTTATCGCCTGCGCCCATCCCGGGGCCACCCATGACCCGGCCTTCATGATTTGCCGGGGCTGCGGCAAGGTGGCCGAGGCGCTAGCGGGTGAGGCGCTGGGATCAGAGGCGGAAAGCAGCGGCTTTCGGATCGAACAGACGGTGATCGAAGCCGAAGGGTTATGCCCGGGATGCCAGGAAGGTGCCGCATCATGAGCCTGATTGCGGCCAAGGGTGTCGATGTCCGCTATGGCGGGCAGCGGGTTTTGCAATGTGTCGATATCGCCATTGAACAGGGCGAGATCGTCACGATTGTCGGGCCGAACGGGTCTGGCAAATCGACCCTGTTACGGGTTTTGGTGGGCGCGCTGAAGCCGCAGAAGGGTCAGGTGACGCGCGCGCCAAAACTGCGGATCGGCTATGTGCCGCAAAGGCTGCATATTGATCCGACGCTGCCGATGACGGTCAATCGGTTCCTTGATCTGCCCGTACGTGTTGGCCCCGAAGACGCCGCCAGCGCCTTGCGACAGGCCGGGGTGCCGGGCGTTGGCAAACGGCAGATGGCGGATTTGTCAGGGGGTCAGTTTCAGCGCGTGCTGCTGGCCCGCGCCATCCTGGGCCGCCCTGATATCCTGATGCTGGATGAGGCGACACAAGGGCTGGATCAGCCGGGGTCCGCCGCATTCTACCGGCAGATCGAAGCGGTGCGCCGCGATTTGGGCTGTGCCGTGCTGATGGTCAGCCACGAATTGCACGTGGTGATGAGCGCATCCGACAGGGTGATCTGTCTCAACGGTCATGTTTGCTGCGAAGGCACGCCCGAGGTGGTGTCTGCCGCACCGGCCTATCGCGAATTGTTCGGGACAGGCACAGGCGGAGCGCTGGCCCTATATCGGCACGAGCATGATCACGGGCATGATCACGATCACGACCACCATCATCATGAGGCTGCGGAATAATGCTGGACGATTTTCTGGTCCGGGTTGCCCTTGCGGGTGTCGGCACGGCCATCGCGGCGGGTCTTTTGGGCTGTTTCGTGGTCTGGCGGCGCATGGCCTATTTCGGCGATGCAACGGCCCATGCCGCCGTGCTGGGCGTGGCACTGGCGCTGGGCTTCAACATCTCGATCTTTGCCGGGGTGGCGGTGGTCGCGCTGGCCATGGCGCTGCTGATCTATGCATTGGCGGAACGCGATGCCTCTATTGATACGTTGCTGGGGGTGCTGGCCCATGGCGCGCTGGCGCTTGGTCTGGTGGCGGTGGCCCTGATCCCCGGCCAGCGGATTGATCTCGATGCCTATCTGTTTGGCGATGTGGTGACCGTGACCCGCTGGGATCTGGCGGTGATCTGGGGCGGCGCATTGCTGGTCTCTGCCGTGCTGTGGTGGAACTGGTCTGCACTGCTGACCGCGACGCTCAGCCCTGATCTGGCCTATGCGGCGGGCATCAATCCACGGCGCGAACAGTTGATCCTGACCCTGCTACTTGCCGCTGTCGTGGCGGTTGCGATCAAGGTTGTGGGGGCTTTGCTGATCACCGCGCTGCTGATCATCCCGGCGGCCACTGCGCGCCGATATGCGCATACGCCGGAACGCATGGCGCTGTTATCGGTCGTGATTGGCATCCTTGCTGCCATTGCCGGTCTGCGGGTTGCCCTTTTGCTAGATACACCTGTCGGGCCGTCAATCATCTGCATCGCCGCCCTGATGTTCGCAATTGCCACGATTGGCGAACAATTGCGCAGGATTGGCGCGTAATTGCCGCCTGTCTGCCCAGCCACTGCCTCAGCATTGCCGCGTTCCCTTGTCACATTCTAAGGCGAGAATGGGACAAAGGGACGTTCAGATGAAGCGAATTGCGATATGCGTTGCAGGGGCCGCCATGGCCATGATCGTTAGTCAGGCTGCGGCCCAAAGCTGTGCGACACCAGAGAATGTCAACGCGCTGGCCACTGAAATCGCAGCTGGCGTCAACGCAAGCCGTCGGGCCAATGGGCAGGCGCCCTTGCAGTTCAACCGCCGGTTGGGACGTGCGGCGATGGCCCATGCCTGCGACATGCAGGTGAATGGTTTCTTTGATCACCGTGGTTCTGATGGCTCCAACTCACAGGCGCGCGTGCAGCGTGCGGGCTATAATGATTGCATCGTGGCGGAAAACATCGCCTGGGGCTATCCGCGATCGTCGCAGATCATCAATGGCTGGATGAACTCCCCGGGGCATCGCCGCAACATGCTGCATCCCCGGATCGAGGAGTTCGGCATCGGGATCAGTCAAGGACCCAAGGGCCCTTACTGGGTGCTGGTGGTCGGCAAAAGTTGCTAAGACGTGGGATGGGTCAAGACCCATCTTACGCAAGATCGTCTGTATCGGCTTTGCGGCAACGTAAGATGGGTTTTAACCCATCTCATACGTCCATCCAGATTGTGATCGGCCCGTCATTCGTCAGATTGACAGCCATATCCGCACCAAATGATCCCGTCGCGGTCGGAATGCCCAAAGCATCCATATCCCCCACAAACTGCTCGTAGAGTGCACGGCCAAGGTCCGGTTTGGCTGCCGCCGAAAACCCAGGCCTGTTGCCGCGTGACGTGTCGGCGGCGAGTGTGAACTGGCTGACGATCAGGGCGGCACCGCCGGTATCAAGCAGCGACAGGTTCATCTTGCCTGCGTCATCGGCAAAGATGCGCAGCTTGCTGATCTTGGCTGCGAGTGCTGCGGATCTCGCGGAGTCATCCCCCTCCATCGCGCAGACAAGGATCAGCAGGCCGGTGCCGATTTCGCCGATGGTTTCATCGGCGACGGTGACGGATGCGTGGCTGACGCGCTGGATCAGCGCCCTCAAAGCTCAGACGCCCATGGCGGGTTGGCGCCCGCGCGGCTGACTGTGATCGCGGCGACCTTCGCCCCGAACGCCGCCGCCTTGCGCAGGTCATCGGCGGATGCATCGCTCAGCGTTGCTTTGGTCAGGTGCCCGCTGCGATGCATCTGCGCCAGAAACCCGGCGCTGAAAGTGTCGCCCGCGCCGACCGTGTCGACGACCGTCGCCTTTTCGGCAGCAACATCGAACTGGTTGTCGGGTGTCAGGACCTTCACGCCGTCTGCGCCGCGTGTCAGCAGGATCACTTTGGCGGCAGTAGTGTCGAACAGAGCAGCCGCATCGGTTCCACCGGTGATCCAGTCCAGATCCTCGTCAGAGGTCTTGATGATATCGGCGGCACCCAGCATCCGGGTCAGGCGGGCGCGATAGGCGGCCTCGTCGGTGATGAAGGACGGGCGGATATTGGGGTCGATCATCGTGACGCGTGTTGCGGCTTCGCGTAGCATCAGCGCCTCATAGGCCGCACCGCAGGGTTCGACGACCAGCGATATGCCCCCGAAAAACAGTGCGTCGGCCTGCGTTTGGGGCAGATCATCCTGCGACAGCATCCGGCCAGCGGTGTTTTCGTCGTAGAACGCATAAGAGGCATGGCCATTGGTCAGCGTGACAAAGGCCAGCGTCGTTGGGCGGTCGCTGATCGCCGCTGGCGCGCTGTCCACGCCTGAGGCGGTCAACTCAGCGCGCAGGATATCCCCGAAGAGATCAGATGACAGACCCGAAAAAAACTGCACCGGTGCGTCGAGCCGCCCCAAAGCAATCGCCGTGTTGAAAACCGACCCCCCGGCATGAGGCGCAAATGCGTTTCCGCCATCGGTGGTCTGCCGGGGCAGCATATCGATCAGCGCTTCGCCGCAGCATAGGATCATCGGCTTTCTCCCCCACAAATTCTACTGGCTGTTAGCGATAACAAATCCCACGCCAAGCGCAAGGATCGTTCCGATCACCACGGCAATCGCGATCTTCCATGCGGAATAGGGGCGTTCACCCTGCACTCGGCCTGTGCGCCCGTTGACCACAAAGCGATAGGTGCGGCCTCGGTATTTGTAGGCGGCGAGCCAGACTGGCAGCAGGATATGCTTGAACGTCACATCGCTGATCGCCGTGTCCACATCGCTGACCCGCTGATCGTCACCGCCGATATCGTATTTCACATCGCGCAGGATCATCCGGTCCATATAGGCACGCGCCTCCGTGAACCCGTCGGTCAGTTCGACCTGATAACCTTCGGCCCGGAACCCGGCGAGGTATTCGGGTTTATACGGCTCCAGCGCCGACAAATCCCACGGCTCCAGCCCATCTGTGTATTTCTTGGGCAAGGACCGGGATGCAAGCACCAGCACATCGTCAAAGAACCGCGCCACCCGGCCAGAGACACCGCGCCAGCGGGTTTTGCGCACGCGGACATTCTTGCGCTTGCCATCGCGGACGACGGTTTTGGTTTCGTAATAATGGGTGCCGCGCTGGCCGCGATAGCGACTTTTGGTGTCCGCGTCGAAGGTCCAGTAGGGCACATAGATGCCGTTCATCTTGCGCCCCTTGCGGGCATATTCGGTCAACCCGTTGGGGGCAAACCACAGGCTGCCCAGCCAGTCGGTCAGCGCCTTGCGCGCCGATCCTTCATCCAGACCAAAGGGCAGGAGCCCGCGTGGTTTGATATGCCGGTGGGTGCCGGTGTCGGTGACAACCGGGGTAGCGCAGAACGGACATTCGGCGGCGTGCGTATCGGCGTCAAATTCGGTGCTGGCCCCGCAATTGGGGCATGTGATGACGCGCGTTTCCTCCATCTCTTCGGCGGCCAGCCGGTTTTCAACCGCATCGCGGAAATCCAGTTCCTTGATGCCGCCGGCGGTGTGCCGTGTGCCTTCGATCGGTTCGATATTGCCGCAATGATCGCAGACCAGCCGGTGATCGCCGGGATCAAAGCGCAGGTCGGACCCGCAGGTGTCACAGGGAAATCGGTGTTCAGCTTCGGTCATCAGAGGATCTTGTGGACAAATCGGGGGGTCATGGCGCGCAATGCACCGTCATACAGAACATTATGCCGCCAGAAATGAAAGAGGCCATGGAACGCCGCGCCGGCCAGAAGGAGAAGAAGCGGGATCCAGCCAGTATCATGCGGCGCAATGTTGAAGAGGGCGGCGGCGTTCGTAGCGACCGCAAGGGTCAGCAGCGCATACATCCCCCGGTGCATCCACGGATAGGCGTTGCGCAGCGGGCCCTGCAGTTTCGGCCCCGGTTTGCACAACATCCCGCACAGGGCCGTCATGCCGAGCCACAGCCCGCCCGCCAGCACAAAGGCCCAGCGGATGTAAGTATCGGACGTGCCACCCTTGACCATCATCAAGGCCAGAAGCAGGACCGACCAGTGCAGCAGGATTGTCAGGCGGCGGCGGGTCACCCTACAGGAACCGGTGCAGGAGTTTCGGGGCCATGATGCGCAGCGCGTTGTCGCGCAGCCGAACATGTCGCCAGATATGGAACCCGGCGTGAACGACCACAATCGCGCCGAGGATGTAGAATTCATAGATATGGATTGTCCCCGCGATTTCGTTCGCATCGGGCCAGTTCATCGGCGGAGCGATGGGCAGGAAACCCCCGGCCTTGAGCAGTTTGGAGGATGTCAGCCCCAGAAGAAACCCGGTCAGCGCGACCCCGGCGAGGCCCAGAATGATTGTCTTGTGCAGGATCACGTGGAACCTGCGCGCCCGTGGTCCCAGCTTTGGCCCCGGCCGCCCGGCCAGCCCGCGCCGCAGATAATCCACTGTCCAGATCAGGCAAATGGTCACAAAGACAAGGGCGAGGACCGAATGGAACCGGAACGCGGCTGGGCCGAAGGGCAGCACATCATCCGGTGTGACAAAGATGAACCAGATCAAAAGCGGGATCATCGCGGCATGGCTGACCTTCAGCCATGTGCGGCGATGGGGCAGCAGGTGGGTGAAACGTGCAAATCCCGTGCCCATGCCGCTTGCCTCATGTTCCCGGTGGGGGCGGGGGCATCACGGTGAAAAGCTGCGCCAGTTCGGCCACATCCTCGGCCCGCATCCAGCCATCCTGGCCTTGCGTCCAGACCATGCTGTCGCGGTTCAGGCTGCCATCGGTCACCTTGCGGCCCATGGCGGCCTTGGAAAAGGGTCCGCTGACCTCGCCGCCATCGGCGATGTGCCAGACATGTTCGACAGGTGGCGGTGGTGGCGGTGCGGCAACCGGGCTTGCGCCCGCCTGGATCATATTGCCCATCTGCATCCCCAGACCGGCCCCCATGCCCATGCCCATGGCACCACCGGCGGCAGAGCCTTCCATGGTCATGGATTCAGCAGCTTTCCATTTCATGTGTTCGTCCAGATTGCCGGCCATTCCGCGTGATGTGCGGGCATCCAGCGCCTCTTCCACGGCGGGTGGCAGGCTGATGTTTTCGATATAGAGCTCGGGGATGGTCAGGCCATATTGCTTCATCGTCGGATCAATCGCATTGGCGATCAGCTTGCCCAGATCAGCCGTGTTGGCGGCCATATCAAGAACGGGGATACCCGATGACGCAATCGCCCGGCTGAATTCCTGCACGATGATGTTGCGGATCTGATAGCTGATCTCGTCCATGGTGAATTCGCCATCCGTGCCCACAATCTCGCGCAGGAAGACGGCAGGATCAGCGACCTTGACCGTATAGGTGCCAAAGGCGCGCAGGCGGGTCGGCCCGAATTCAGGATCGCGCAGCATGATCGGGTTCTTGGTACCCCATTTGAGGTTAGAAAACCGGGTTGTATTGACGAAGTATATTTCCGATTTGAACGGGCTTTTGAAACCATGATCCCAATGCTGTAGCGTGGTCATGATCGGCATATTGTTGGTTTCAAGCATATAAAGGCCCGGCGTGAATACATCGGCCAGCTGGCCTTCATGCACGAACACGGCGGCCTGTCCCTCGCGAACGGTCAGCTTGGCCCCGTATTTGATCTCGTGATCCTCGCGCTCGAACCGCCAGACCATGGTGTCGCGGGTGTTGTCGGTCCAGTGAATGACGTCGATGAACTCGCCCGTCAGAAAATCGAAAATGCCCATGTTGGGTGCTCCTTCAATCAGGAAATGCGTTTGGTGCAGGTTGGTGGCGTCAGCCAGTCGTCGCCTGCGGTGATGAACTGCGCAAACAAGGCGATCATGTCGCCATCTGCGTCAAACAGAGCTGTCACAGGGTAGCCACCGTCGCCCCATCCGCTGCCGCTGAGCGGAAATCGTGTGCCATCTGGCAATTCTGCCAGAAAGGGGCCGGGGTAAAAACTGTCGATCTGTTCGGCATATGTCCCAGCGTAGAGGTCCCCGTGATCCCGTGCATATTTCTCGAGTGCTGCAATTTCCGATGCGGTTGCAAATGCCGCCAACCCGGTATCGACACCGATGAAGCCTGCATCCTGACCGCAGACAAATGGGGCGTCCGACCAAACCAGCGCAAGAATTGCCGTGCGCTCGTCGGGATCCGCCTGGTTCAACCCGATGACGGCGGCTTCGGTCGTTGGGACAGAAATCGGCGCGCGGTTTGCACCGAACAATGTCAGTGGATCGATCCCGAAAACATGGCCATCATTGGCCACCCACTGACCAGCATAGGAAAAGTCGGTTCCAAGCCCGAGGTTTGTCTGGACCCACTGCCCAAAATCCTGTTCGGCATTGCTCAGGCAGGGCAGCAGAGTGAAACATAGAGTGGTTGCCAAGCGCATCAACTGGCACCTCCGGCCAAGTATTCGCGTGCGATGACCCGCGCGATCGGTGCAGCCTCAGCAGGGGGCATGCCGGTGCGCAGGCGGCGATCGTAGAGCATGCGCAGCAGCAATTCGTCATGGGTGGTCAGCAGCCCGAATTCCTCGTCATCATTGAAGATCGAGGGGCGCGCCTGTGGGCTGTCATTGGCAAGGCCCAGCCCCTGTGCCAGTTCTTCGTGGATACAGGCAGAGCGCATCAGGTTGGGATGTTCGGCCCGGATGATTGCCACCGCCTTTTGATAGCTGGCCCCGCCGGGGGAAAACGTGCCGATCACCACGCAAAGCTGATCGCGGGGCAGATTGATGATTGCCCGCAATGTCGCCTCGCCCAAGCCGGGGATGATCTGGCGCAGGCGCGCCGCTGCCCCGCGCCGGTCGTCCTCGTTCAGAAACAGGACGTGATAGTTGGGGTTGCGATCCGTCTGGGTGATCGGCACGCTGGTCAGCCGGGACAGGCGGGCGGCATAAGCACTCACGCTCGCGGTATCCATCGCTTGCTGATCGGGGGGGACAGAGGGGCCAAATTCGACAGACATGCGAATTGGTGTCTCCCACCGCCGCAGCTTGGATACGGTGGCCTGAGGGCTGCGGAAATCGCTGTCATCGCGGTATTCATTGAACAGGGCGATGCGCACGAAATTGCGCGCCAGTTGCGTGTCGGTAAAGGGCGTGTCCGGCCCGCCGCCGTCGCCGCGCAGCAACCCTTGCGTCAAGAGGTCATTTTGCAGGCGGCGATAGTAGACGGCCAAATCCTTGCTGGCCTGGCTGGGTTCGACCACTGGTGGTGGCGGCGGATCAGGTCGTTCGACCGGCGGGTCAACCGGGGGCGGCGTGACTGGCGGAAACAGCTCGGCGCAGCCCGCCAGCCCCATCACAAGGGCAACCGATAAACCACGCACTGAGAACCGCCCCGCCATCAATGATCAGAGATCAGCGTCGCCGGGGGCCGCACTGGGGATGCTGCGGGCCTTGGCCGATGCGAGGGTCTGCTTCAACTCGGCCTCCATCTTGATCATCTCGGCCTCGGCCTCGGCGCGCTTGCGCTTGCCTTCGTCAGCGATCTCTAGGCTTTCATTGATCGTTGCGATCAGATGTTCGTTGGCCTCTTTCACCGCATTGATGTCAAAGACGCCGCGTTCCATTTCCGTCCGGATCACACGGTTGGCGTCGCGCAGGTTTTCAGCATTGGCAGTCAGCAGTTCGTTGGTCAGGTCGTTGGCCTCGCGCACGGCGGCGGCGGCTTCTGATGACCGCTGGATGGTCACGGCCTGCGCCAGTTGCGTTTCCCAAAGCGGCACGGTGTTGACCAGTGTCGAATTGATCTTGGTCACCAACGATTTGTCGTTCTCCTGCACCAGCCGGATCGAGGGCAGGGATTGCATTGTCACCTGACGGGTCAGTTTCAGATCATGCACCCTGCGTTCCAGATCATCGCGGGCCGACCGCATGTCGCGCAGTTCCTGCGCTTTCATCACGGCCTGTTCTTCGGGGGCTTTTTCAACCTCGGCTTCCTTGGCGGGGATCGTCTTGGTGTCCAGTTCTTTCAGCTTCGCCTCACCAGCCGAGATATAGAGCGCCAGTTCATCGTAGAATTGCAGCGTCTTTTCATAAAGCACATCAAGGCTTTCGATATCTTTCAGCAGGACATGTTCATGCTTGAGCAGATCATCGGTGATGTGGTCGATCTGGCCTTGCACCTCTTCAAACCGGGCGGTGAATTTCGCGATGGAGGCGGCACGGCCCAGCAGTTTTTCCCACCAGCTACGTTCGCGGCGCACATCAAGTTCGGAGATCGAGAAACCACGAATGGTGGTGACGATATTGCGCAGGCTGTCACCTGCCGGGCCCACATCCTTGTTGCGCACACCGGCCAGCATGGATTGCGAAATCTCCTGCAACTCGGCCTGTGCGGCGGACCCGAAGGACACAATGGAATTCGTGTCGCTGATATCAATCTCGCCCATACGCTGGGTGATGGCGTTGCTTGTCGATGGATCAGCAGCCTCTAGCGTGACCACTTCGCCTTGCGGCTCTGGCAGCACCACAGCGGTGACTTTTTCAACTTCGGCGAGGGTCTCTTTCGCCTTTTGGCGGATCGTGTCGGACATGGTCTAACTCCCTTTACTGTTCAGGCTGACGCCCTCGCGCTGCAGCCTGTCGCGCAGCACGTTGATTTCGATATCCATATCGCTGCGGTCGTCCAGCAGCATCTTTTCTGTCTTGGAGGCAAAGTTCTGTTCCAGATCGTCCAGCAGCGCCTCATAGTTTTGCCGGGCGTCAGTGTCCTTGTTGCGGGCATAAAGATCGACGAATTTCAGCGTCGCATCGCGGGCGCCCATCAGGTAGACGCCCAGAAACTTGCGCGCTGCTGTCAGGTCGCGGGGGTCTTCCTCGACCGTGCGGATCATCTTCTCGGCGATATCGCGGAAATCGACGACCCGGCGTTCCAGTTTGCGGTCACCCAGCGATTCAATCTGCGATTTCATCACATCCAGGTAATTCTGCGCCTCGTCCACGACCCGGGCCACACGATCCTGCTGGCGGGTGTCGATGCCTTCCATGCGCTTGTCTGTCAGCGGGTCAATGCCAAAGGCGGCCATATGCAGGCTAATCGCTGCAATACCATAAAGCGCGGAGCCAAGGATCGCGCTGTCGCCGGTATAGGCGGCAATCGCGGCGCCAATCCCGGTCAGTGCGCTTGACATCATCTTGCGCGGTATCGCCGGGCGACGGGCGACGCGGCGGGCGTGATAGGCGGCTTCGGCCTGCAATCCTTCCCGTAGCATCCAGGCGGCAAGGGTCAGCACGGCACCGCCGATCAGGGCTGTGACCAAGGTCTGCGGGCCTTCATTCAGGGATGTGAACACCAGAATAATCGCAGGGACAAACAGCAGGTTCGATTTTGTGCCGGGTCGTGCGACCGCAACCGGCGCAGCCGAAGGCGACCCGCCCTCACCATCGGGGCTGTATTTACCGCCAAACCGCTTTGCCACCTCAGACGCCCCCCAGCCAGCCGGTGGTCAGACCGATCAGCAAAAGGACAAGCAGAATATAGGCAATGCGTTGGAAGGTTCCGGGCATGTTATCCTCGCCTGTTGAACGGGCCAGACCAGCCACTGACTGCATGACAGCAAGCATGGCCAGCGCTGTGGTCACAATCGCAGCAATGAACAAAATCAACAAGATCAGGCGAAACATCGGTTCCTCGCATCATCCCCCACTCCTTTCCAGATAGGCACAGACAGGCCCGTTTACGAGTGTTTCTGCAATGCGGTGCGCTCTGCATCCAGTTTGCGACGGTAACCGGACTGGATGATTTCTACCGCCACCAGCACCACAACCGAGAAGTAGAATGTGGATTTGGACATTGGCACGATCTCACGGTCAAACACACGCAAGGCCAGGTCCTTCGCCTCCTCATGGGGTACGCCCATGCTTTCGACACCATGCACGGCGGCCTGTCCGGCCTCACCCAACAGCACGACGCCGACGATCAGCAGGATAAACAGGCCCAGAACCTCGTACATGCGGTTTTTCTCAAGAAACCGGGTCACCCCATCGGCCAGCACCAGCATGGCAAGGCCCGACAGGATGATCGCAAAGGCCAGGATCGGGAAGACATCGGTGATCGCAATGGCCGACAGCACGGAATCAAACGAAAAGATCAGGTTCATCAGCACGATCAGCATGACCACCTGTGTCGCGGATTTGGCTGATTTGCCCTCCACATCATGGCTCAGATCATCCATGGACAGCATATGGCCAATCTCTTTGACGGCCGTGTACATGATGAAAATCCCACCAAAAATAAAGACTACGGTGGCAAAGTTCACGCCGCCCGTCAGGATACCTTCCCATTCAAGGATGTAGAACGGCTCTGACAGCGCATCCAGCAGTTGGATCATGGTGAACAACAAGATCACGCGCAGGGCGACGGCGATGATGATGCCCCATGTGCGCACAGCCTTCTGCTGGGCCACAGGGGCCCGCTGGCTTTCGATTGAGATATAAAGCAGATTATCGAACCCCAATACGGCCTGCAAAAAGCACAGCATGATCAGGTTGGTCGCGTTTTCAAGCGTCAGCAGTTCAGCCAAAGCATTGTCCCCCGGTATTTTCTTTTGAAACCACCATGCACAACGCATGTGACAGGGCAAGGGTTCAAAATTTAACGAATTTCCCCCTTGCGGGCCGTTGATATGCACTTTGCAGACGTTTCGGATCAGGAGGTATGGGAGGCCTTACCTGTGCAGCCGTGCGATTTTATGGTATTTATCGCAGCATTTAAGGCAGTTGTTATTGATTGGACAGTTTCATGAATGAGCATTCTACAATACCGCAATATGCAGCAGATATTGACGATAGCACCCCTGATCCCTGCAAGATGGCTGACGATGACCGGATACAAAAGGGTCAGACCGATCCACTTGGCGACACGGTGGACCGCATTCTGGTCGGCACTGATCGCTTCATCATCTACTCGGTCGTACAGGCAAGCGGGCCCGCCCATCTGACGGAATTGGATGACGTTGGGGAAGGGCGGCAAGGTGTCAGCCGGCTGTTTGGCGGCAACAAAAGCTCCGGGGTGGATCATGTGTGGCTGCGCACCAAATATCCGCGCGACTATGACTGTGCCAAGAAACTGCGCGCGAACCTTGGGGCGATCGCCGCCGATCTGGCCCATATCTGCGATGTGGTCGACAGTATCTGCCGGTCCGGAAACCTTGACGCAGGCAGTTCCGCGTCCCTGCGCCGCCGCGCGACCGAGATGATGGCCCGCGCGATGGAAATGGCCTACGAGGGGAACAAGGACGAGGCGAAGGAACTCCTCAGCCATCTGCGCAAGAACATCACGACGCTGCGCGACAGCAAGAACCGTATGCGTTATGTGCAGGGCAACCTGCTTGCGCTGGCCGCGATCCTTGGGATCTGGGTTGGTTTCCGTTTCACAACCCTCATGTCGAGCCTGGTCGTGAACGAGGCGTCGATGGCCTTCGATGTTCACGCGCTGGATGTGCTGGCGCTGGGCGCAATCGGGGCGTTCTTTGCGGTGTCAGCCTCTGTCAGCGACATTCGGGTCGATCATTCGGTGTCGTTCTGGGAAATGGTCTATACCGGGTTCGTGCGCATCCCCATCGGCGTGATTGCGGCGGGTGTTGCGATTTTCCTGATTTCAGGGGATTGGTTGCTGGCCTCCATCGAGCCTTCAGTGTTGCCGTGGACCTATCTTCTTTTCGGTTTTCTGGCAGGGTTCAGCGAATTATTCGTGCCCAACGCACTGCGGCAGGTTGAGGGTGCGGCGACCGTTGCCGTTCCGGCGAACGGCGCACAGACCCCAGGCTGACCGTCCATGGTGTTACTTTGGCTTGCCACGGGTCGGGCGGTTGATCGGTTGGCGCACCCGTGTCGGTTTGGGCTTGTCTGACAGGCCCAGCTGGTCGCGGACCACCCGCTGTTTCAGCTCTTCCACCGCGCCGGCGGCAAGGTTGCCAAGCTGGAACGGGCCATAGCTGACTCGGATCAGCCGGTTCACCGTCACCCCGATGGCCTCCATCGCGCGGCGGATTTCGCGGTTCTTGCCTTCGCGGATTGATACCGTAAGCCAGGCATTCGCCCCCTGCTGGCGGTCGAATGTCACCGTCATCGGCTGATATCGGATGCCATCCACCGCGATACCCGCGCGCAGCTGGTCCAGCTTGGCCTCGCTGACAGAGCCGTTGATGCGCACCCGGTAGCGGCGCAGCCAGCCGGTGCTGGGCAGTTCCAGCCGGCGCTTGACGCCGCCATCATTGGTCAACAGCAGCAGGCCTTCGGAATTCAGATCAAGGCGTCCCACTGACATCACCCGCGGCATAGTATCGGGCAGGGAAGCAAAGACCGTTGGTCGGTCTTTTTCATCGCGTTCGGTCGTCACCAGACCGGCAGGCTTGTGATAAAGCCAGATGCGCGGCGGGTCCGGTTCGCCGACCGGTTTGCCATCGACCGTGATCTTATCAGTGGCGGTCACGTTCAGGGCAGGGCTGTCGATGCGCTTGCCGTTGACGGCCACGCGGCCCGCCTCAATCATGCGCTCCGCCTCGCGGCGGCTTGCAACGCCCGCACGGGACAAAACCTTGGCGATGCGGTCGCCGGATGGGGGTGTATCGGTCATGGCCCGCGTGTAGAGAGAAGGCGCAAAGACTGCAATTGGTTGTTCCCGTCTGTCCAATATCATTCTTTTAACACAATCGGTGCCTATCGAGCGTTCGATCACATCCAACACGCAGGAGAAACGACCATGGGTGGCATCATTGTTCTGGCGATATCTGCTTACGTTTTCATCAGGGCACTGATGGGCGGCAACACGATAAAGATCATTTTTGCGGGACTTTTCGTGGCTTTCGCCCTGTTGTTGAGTGTTGGCGGTGTGTATCTGCGCTATCTGGTCGAAACATCCAGCTAGGCTGACGGGGCGACAATCGGCTTGTGGCCTGCCACGCTGGTGGCACAACCGAAAAAATGCTTCTTCAGGGTGACGGTCAGACCAGCATCGCGCAGGGCTTCGGCCATGTGGGCGCTATCGCCGAAATTACGGGTATAGGTGCCGATCATGCTAAAATCATGAGCGCCTTTCAGGAAGAATCGTTCGATCTGCGGCAGCATCCGGTCCAGATAAAACCGGTAGAACGGGCGCAACACCCACCCTTGCGGATCGGATGCTTCGATCAGTGAAAAATGGCCGCCGGGTTTGAGGAGGCGGGCAATCTGCCGGGCCAGGATCGTCTGCTGGGCGGGGTTGAAGGTCTTGAGGCCGAAGGTCGAAATCAGAATATCAGCCATGCCTTCCGGCAGATCCGTTTCCAGCGCGTTCGCCTCAACATGTGTGATCCGGTCAGCATGGGCGCCGTGCAGGCGGGCAACCGCGTCCAGGTGCATCCGGTGCGAGATATCAAGTGCTGTGATCCGCCCCAGACCGGGGAACCGGCGCAAGAGATGCGGCCAGACCTCGCCCGTGCCCGCCATCAGATCAACGGCCACTGCGTCGGACTGCATGGGGCGGGGCAGGCGGGCCACGCATTGTTTGCGCCAGATATAGGTAAAGCCAAAGGAACTGACCGCGCTCCACCTGCGGTAATTGGCAGAGCAGCGGTCAAACAGATCGGCCACAAAGTCCGGATCATAGATATCGGTCTGGCTGGTATCGCGCATCAAGGCACCTTTCGCTTTCAAGCGACCTGCGCAGCGAAGACGCCCGGTGTCAATGCGCGACGACCCGGGGGTTACTCCTTCTCAGGCAATTCTGGCGCCTTGCCCCGATAGAACTTCGTCAGGGGGCGCGGAACCTCGCTGCCGTCATACATGAAGGGCAGCACGCCTTTCATCCCGGCCTTGTTTCGCATGGCGACAATATCCGCGTCTGATTTGGTGACACGTTGCGACATGCGCCGCCCCCATTGGGCCAGATAGCCGTAAAGCCGGGTGATCTCCGCGTCGCGGGCATCACCCTTGGCGAGGTCAATGAATTCTTCGGGGTCGGTTTGCAGATCAAACAGCATCGGGCGGAACCCGCCTTCGGCATGCATCATCTTCCAGCGGCCATCAAACACCATGAACAGGCGGCAATCGCGCGGCTCCAACCCCAGTTCCTCGGCCAAGGGGGTGCCGGAATAGTCAAATTCGCTGATCAGAAAGTCGCGCCAATCCGGGCTTTCGCCATCCAGCCATGGCTGCAGCGACCGGCCTTCGATGATATGGGCAGGCACCTCGCCACCCGCCGCCTCGACAAAGGTCGCGGCCAGATCAAGGCTTTCGACCAGCGCATCGCAGGTCGTGCCGCGAGTGCCATTGGCCCGTCTGCGCGGGTCATAGATGATCATGGGGATCTTGGCAGACTGGTCGTGGAACAGGGATTTCTCGCCCATCCAGTGATCCCCCAGATAGTCACCGTGGTCTGATGTCAGCACGATCATCGTGTCCTTCATCGCGCCTGTGTCTTCCAGATGATCCAGAATGCGACCCAGATGATCGTCACATTGTTTGATCAGACCCATATAGGCGGGGATCACCTTTTCGCGGACCTCTTCGCGCTGAAAGGCGCAGCCGACACGATTGTTCATATAGCCGTTGAACACCGGGTGAGCGTCCTCGCGCTCTCTCTCGTCACGCAATGGGGGCGGGACAAGGTCGGTGCCATACATGTTGTGATAGGGGGCAGGCACGATGTAAGGCCAATGCGGCTTGATATAGCTGACATGGGCGCACCATGGCCCCTTGGCCTGATCCATGAATTCGATGGCCTTGGTGGTCAGCCAGGCGGTTTCGGAATCCTCTTCGTGGATATTGGCAGGGCGGTCGGCGTTTTCATACATCCAGCCGGATGCCATGCGGTTGGGCGGCTTCACCCCCGCATTGGCATGGTCATGCCACGGGTTATCGGCGGGATAGCCTTTAGATTTCAGGTATTCGTTATAGGGCGAGCGTTTTTCATCATAGAACCCTTTAGGCCCCTGCGCCCAGAGCCCGTCATCGCGAATCCACACATCGAAACCGCATTCCGCCTGCCGTGCACCGATCACGCTGTCTGCATCCAGTCCCAGCCGCTCCATGCCTTCTTTGTCGGCGTGCATATGGGTCTTGCCGATCAGCCAGCAATCCATGCCGATCTTGCGCAGGTGATCGCCAATCGTCTGCTCGCCCACGCGCAAGGGAAAGTTGTTCCATTGTGCCCCATGGCTCGACGGATACCGCCCGGTGTAGAACGACATGCGGCTTGACCCGCAGATCGGCGATTGGACGTAGGTATTGGTAAAGCGGACGCCCATCGCGGCGACCCGGTCAAAATGCGGCGTATCCAGATGCGGGTGGCCCGCGCAGCTCAGGTAGTCAAAGCGGAGCTGGTCATACATGATGAAAAGAATATTCATGGCAATGCGTCCTTTGTGATGAAAACGTTGAAAATCTGGCGCAAATAGCGGCGCCCGCAGCCCAACTACATCTTTAGCGTGTGCGTCACCATGTGAAACCCCGTGTACAAACTGTTGTTTTCACCGCGTTCAAGTGATCGTTATCGATGCGTTGGTCACCTGTCTCCGGTAAGCCTCTCTTAATCTCTATCACCGTGCGGGGCATTCACCAGCCGGATTTGGCGAAAAACTGCGTCAGGGTCCGACGCAAGTCCGACGTTTTGCCGACGCGATGCCGACCGGCAAAAACCGACTCAGACCCCGTAAAACAAGGCCGTTAACGATTGGCCTGTTGCATGTGGCAGATTCCCGACGTTCGACCCGTTAACCGATCTTGTCGCTTGGTGGCGAAACGGGCATCAAGACCTATGGTGTTTCGCACACATATGGACACGGCCCTGATCGAGGCGCGCGCCGCCGCTGAACGCGGTGAAGTGCCGGTTGGTGCCGTCATTGCAGGCCCGGACGGCATCATCGCGCAGGCCGGAAACCGAACGCGCGAGTTGAACGATCCCACCGCCCATGCTGAAATGTTGGTGATCCGAGAGGCCTGCAAAACCCTTGGAAAAGAACGGCTTACCGGATTTGATCTTTACGTCACGCTGGAACCCTGCCCGATGTGTGCCGCCGCGATCAGCAATGCGCGTATCGCGCGGCTCTACTATGGGGCGGATGATCCTAAGTCCGGCGGGGTGGGGCAGGGGCCGCGAATCTTCAGCCATGCGCAATGCCACCATGTGCCTGAAATCTATGACGGAATCGATGCCGCCGCGTCTGAGGTACTGTTAAAGAACTTCTTCGCCGCGCGGCGGTGACAGTTCCTGGCACAGGAATTGGTGTCAAACTTTCGGTGAAAGTTTGATCGCTCAGATGTCGACCACATCCATCACCTCGGGGGTCAGCACATTCACATCCGGCAGGGCATCCACCAGCGGCTGCGCGGACTGTGCGAGTAAAGGAAATGTTTTGTAGTGGCACGGAATTATCATCTTGAAATCAAAGAACTTTTTCGCGGCAAACGCCGCACCCTCCATGCCCATCGTATAATGGCCGCCGCAGCACAAGATACCAATGTCAGGCTGATAAAACTCTGCCATCCAGCCCATATCGGCCATTACGTCCGTATCGCCGGACACATAAACCGTATGACCATCCCCTTTGATCATATACCCGGCCTCGGTTCCGGCATAGGCGCTGCCCAGCGATGACGAATGTGTGGCCTGTACCATGGAGACTTTCGCGCCGTTCAGATCGACTGTGCCGCCCTTGTTGAATTCGACGGTACCGTGGCTTTCGAAGGCTGCACAAAGCTCTGGAATACCGACAACGGATGCGCCTGTTTCCTGAGCGATATCAGCAACTTCCGAGGCATGATCGAAATGCCCATGGGTCAGCAGAATATGGGTCGCACCCGCCAACGCATCCGCCCGCCTGTCATTGGGGAATGACGGATTTGCCGCCAGCCACGGGTCGATCAGAAGTACCGCGTCAGCGACCTCCATCCGGAAACTCGCATGTCCCAGCCATGTAATTTTCATATTGCCCTCCACTGCTTTCCGGTCAGGATAACGGTCAGTGAAAGGGGCGCAAGATGGACTGGTTCGCACGGATCGACGCATATTGCGAACGGACCGATTTTTCCTATTGGTCTGAACCGCTTAACGCGATCACCAATCTGGCTTTCATTATCGCGGCGATCACTATGTGGCGGCGCAGTGCGGGTCTTCCTGCCGCCCGATTTCTGTGCGTGATCCTGTTTTGTATCGGCGTCGGCAGCTATCTGTTTCACACCCATGCAACACAATGGGCTGCCCTGGCCGATGTCGCCCCCATCGGGCTGTTTATCCTGAACTATCTGTTCCTAGCCAACCGCGATATGGTCGGCATGCCATGGTGGGCGGCATTGCTGATTACAGCGCTGTTTGCCCCCTATGCCTATGTAATCGTGCCACTTTTGAATCAGCTTCCGTTCTTTCGCATCTCGAATTTCTACTGGACGGTGCCGATCCTTCTGATCCTGTATGCGGCCTTCCTGCGGGGGGCCGTTGGCAAAGGTTTCATAGTCGGTGCCGCCATTTTGTGCCTGTCGATCACGCTGCGATCGCTGGACGAAATCTGGTGTGCGCAATTCCCAATCGGAACACATATCTTCTGGCATTTGCTCAACGGCGTCATGCTGGGCTGGATGATCGAAGTTTACCGTCGCCACATGCTTGCGACCCGTGCTGCGTAGCGGTAAACGCGGGCAACAGTTTTACCGGAGAGGCCCATGTCAATCGACACCGAAACCGCCCGCCGCGTGGCCAAGCTGGCCCGCATCAAGGTCGAAGATGACCAACTGCCTGCACTGGCAGGCGAATTCAGCGCGATCCTTGATTTTATCGAACAACTCAACGAGGTCGATGTTGAGGGCGTGGAACCGATGACATCCGTAACCCCACAACGCCTCAAGCGGCGCGATGATGTGGTCACAGATGGTGATCAGCAAGCGGCTGTGTTGAAGAACGCGCCTGATGCGCGCGAAGGTTTCTTTGCCGTGCCAAAGGTGGTTGAATAATGACCGATCTGACCAAACTGACCATTGCCAAAGCCCGTGACGCGATGCGCAAGGGCGACACGACCAGTGCCGAGATCACGCAGGCCTGCCTGGCCGCCATCGACGGGGCCGGGGCGCTCGGTGCGTTTGTCCATCACACGCCTGAGATTGCGACCGAACAGGCCGCCGCTGCAGATGCCCGGATCAAGACTGGTGATGCGCCCGATATGTGCGGTATCCCTTTGGGGATCAAGGATTTGTTCTGCACCAAGGGCGTGCCGTCGCAGGCGGCCTCTGGTATCCTCGAAGGGTTCAAGCCGGAATATGAAAGCACCGTGACCAGTCAGCTTTTTGATGCCGGTGCGGTCATGCTGGGCAAGCTGAACATGGACGAATTCGCCATGGGCTCGTCCAACGAAACATCCGTTTACGGCAACGCGGTCAACCCGTGGCGGCGCGGCAATGATGATGCAGCGCTGACGCCGGGTGGATCGTCTGGTGGGTCTGCTTCTGCGGTTGCCGCTGACCTTTGCCTTGCCGCAACAGGCACCGACACTGGCGGTTCCATCCGCCAGCCTGCGGCCTTTGTGGGTATCACCGGTCTGAAACCGACATATGGCCGCGTGTCACGCTGGGGGATTGTGGCCTTTGCGTCCTCGCTCGATCAGGCGGGGCCGATGACCAAGGATGTGCGCGACAGCGCCATCATGCTGCAGGCCATGTGCGGGCATGATCCGAAAGACAGCACCAGCGCAGATCTGGCAGTGCCGGATTTTGAATCCGCGCTGAGCGGGGACATCAAAGGCAAAACCATTGGTATTCCCAAGGAATATCGGATGGACGGCATGCCGGAAGAGATTGAAAAGCTCTGGTCGGACGGCACCGCCATGCTGAAAGATGCGGGTGCCGTGATCAAGGATATCAGCCTGCCGCATACGCAATATGCACTGCCAGCCTATTACGTGATTGCCCCGGCAGAGGCGTCATCGAACCTGGCCCGCTATGACGGTGTGCGTTTCGGTCATCGCGCCAAGCTGGCGCAAGGCGACGGCATCACAGAGATGTATGAAAAGACCCGCGCCGAAGGCTTTGGCCCCGAGGTGCAGCGCCGCGTGATGATCGGGACATACGTGCTGTCCGCTGGTTTCTACGATGCCTATTATAACAGGGCGCGCCGGGTGCGGACATTGATAAAGCAGGATTTTGAAACTGTTTTTGCCGATGGTGTCGATGCGATTCTGACGCCCGCGACCCCGTCTGCAGCCTTTGGCCTGGGCGAGATGACGGATGCCGATCCGATCCAGATGTATCTGAATGACGTCTTCACGGTTACGGTGAACCTTGCCGGGCTGCCGGGGATTTCGGTGCCCGCGGGGCTGGACAAGCAAGGCCTGCCCTTGGGCCTGCAACTGATCGGACGGCCCTGGGAAGAAGCCGATTTGCTGAACGTGGCTTACACGCTGGAAGGGGCCGCAGGTTTTGTAGCCAAACCGACCAAGTGGTGGTAGTTTCGACCAAAAGAAAACAGATGTGACAGGTGATCGGCGATGAAATCGGGTTTGGTAGTATTGGCAGCGTTGACGGTTCTGGCCGCCTGTGGATCACCGCAGCCAACGCAGCGCGGTATCGGTTTTGATGACTTTTCGCAGTTCGAGCTGGAGCGCGCCCGGCGCGAGGCAGCCCTGTCGTCACCACGTCAGTCGATCATTCCACCGCCGCAGGTGAATACCATACCGGGGGCGTCGCCGTTGCCGCCTGGAGGTATCCCGTCCAGCGATCTGGCGGCGGCTGGTATTGGTCAGGTGCAAACGCCAGTGAATACCGGTAATGACCCTGGCCGGACCCAAGGCCTGGATGCGTCGCCCACCAATGCCCCGCCAGCGCTTGCCAATAATCCAGGCATTTCGGACGAGCAGAGTTTTGACGCCGTGGCGGGCCGTGAAACCATCGAAAGCGATGCGGAACGTCGTGCCGCACAAGCCGCCGCCCGGCAGGAGATTCAGCCGACAGCGGTGCCGCAGCGCCCAAGCTCTACCGGGCCGAATATCGTCGAATACGCCATTAACGCGCCCAATGTGAAAGGGCAGGAATGGTACAGCCGGTCGATCCTGTCAGGGCAGGGACGGTTCCAGCGCAACTGCGCGGGCTATGCCAGCCCGGATGAGGCACAGCGCGATTTTCTTTCCCGTGGCGGGCCAGAGCGTGACCGGCTGGGCATTGATCCCGATGGTGACGGCTTTGCCTGCGGCTGGGATCCCGCACCATTCAAGCGGGCTGCCGGCAACTGAGGCTGACAACCTACAACTCCCCCAATTGCGGGCCGCGTCGTGATGGTGCGCGACCCGATATGGTGGTGATCCATTACACCGCGATGGAAACGGCCGAGGCCGCGCTGAAGACATTATGTAACCCCGAAACCGAGGTGTCGGCCCATTACCTCATCGCGGCTGATGGCGAGGTCACTTCGCTGGTACCGGAAGCACTGCGTGCGTGGCATGCGGGGGCAGGGCGTTGGGGGGCTGTGACGGATGTCAACAGCCGCTCTATCGGGATTGAACTGGCCAATGACGGGTTCAGCCCTTTTGCCGCCGCCCAGATGGATGCGCTGACCGATCTGCTGCGCGGTATCCGCGCGCGCTGGGATATCCGCCCAGAACGGGTGATCGGGCATTCTGACATGGCGCCGGGCCGCAAGATTGACCCCGGCCCGCGCTTTGACTGGCGCAGGCTGGCGCTGGAGGGGCTGGGAGTCTGGCCGCACGCACAAACAGGCGACACGGCAAAGTTCGTGCCGATGATGCGGGCCTTTGGCTACAACGCCGATGCGGATGCGGACTTGCTGCTGCAGGTGTTTCGCATGCGTTTCAGGCCCGGCGCCACAGGCCCGCTTGACCCGAAGGACGCGGGGATGATCACCGATCTGGCCAGCCGTTTTCCCGTTGACGTCAACGCGGCGTCCACCTAACTGATCTCTTGCGCGGATGGCTGGATGGCTGCGGTAGCAATACCGAGGAAAGTCCGGACTCCACAAAGCACGGTGCCGGTTAACGCCCGGCGGGGGCAACCCCAGGGAAAGCGCCACAGAGAACAGACGGCCATGCATGCATGGTCAAGGTGAAACGGTGGGGTAAGAGCCCACCGCGCGATGGGCAACCAGAGCGGCACGGCAAGCCCCACCGGGAGCAATGCCAAATAGGGACCTCGTGCCGAAAGGCGGGGATGCTTGACCCCCAGACGGTCCGGGTTGGCAGCTAGAGGGTGTCTGGTAACAGATGCTTTAGATGAATGGTCATCCAGGGTGGTTCGCCACCGGGACAGAATCCGGCTTACAGGCCATCCGCGCAATTTTCATAAAATTAGGTTGTCTTTAAGGATGGCGAACTACCTCTGGTTTAAGAAGAGGAGGACTGCGCATGAAAATCGCAGAAACGCCCAAACAGAGCGGAGTTGATGCGCCTACGCTCGCGGATTTACGCAACAGCAGTGATTGCGTGAAGCTGCTGAATACGGTCGGGCGGATCAGTTTCATGGGTGAACAGAGCCTGAGGGTCATGGAACTGAAAGACATGTCCGAGGTCGTAGGCAAGTGCTGGTGGGAGTTTTGGCCCACCGACCAACAGGCCATGATCAAATCCCGGTTTGATGCGGCGCTGGCCGGTGATGTGCAGCAGTTCAAAACAACCCGGCGCATGCCCAGTGGAAAACTCAAGGAATGGTCGATCACGCTGTCGCCCGTTCCGGGTGTGAACGGTGTCAGCACCTCGGTGCTCGTTCTGTCACGCGACGTGACGCCAGCCCCCTGATTTATCGCCTTTGCGGTTGACAGGGGCGTGCCCAAGGTTAAAAGGCAGCTTCAATCAGATTCATGCGATCTGCGCGCAACGCGGCCCGCAACCAGGAGAGATGAGACATGGCGAAGCCGACCACCATCAAGATCCGCCTGAACTCCACCGCGGGGACCGGGCATTTCTACGTCACCAAGAAGAACGCCCGCACCATGACCGAAAAAATGGTCGTGCGGAAATATGACCCCGTCGTGCGCAAGCATGTCGAGTACAAAGAAGGCAAGATCAAGTAAAGATCGCCACTTTGGGACAGTGATAGGGCCGTGCAACCTGCGCGGCCTTTTTTGTTGTCGGGCGCTTGGGTCAGGGAAACCTGCCTATTGGTGCCGCGCGCGCTGTTCTATGCTTCGTTCATTGGAACAAAGGAGCATTGATCATGGGTTTTCAATGGACAGAGGTGAACAATGGCAATCTTTCAGCGCCCGGTTACACATTGGCGGGTCGCGGGGATGGGCCGGCAACATCGACCGGCGATGCCGTTGCAGCAGTTGTACAGGCCGGGTCGCAGGCGCTGAATTCCTGGTCGGTCGATTATGCGATCAACCGGGAACGAGAACGGCAAAGCGCGTTTCTGCCAAACTATTTTCAGGGTCACGAGACAGGCGGCATGATCGCCATTGCAGCCATTGATGTCACCAATGTTGGCGGGCAGAGCGCAAACCGTTTCATGCATCTGGAGCTGTTTCTGGGCATCTATCGCACGCCCCGCGACGCGATCAGCGTCTGGCGCCGTCGTGATCGGCTGAGCAGTGCGGTAGGCACCGTGGCCTACCGGTTTTTCTGGATTACCCGTACCGGCGCATAGCGGCTCAGAATGCGACCGTCACCAGCAGCGCCAGCAAAAGCCCCGCTTGCGCAAAGAGCGTCAGCAGCATCCCGTAAAACCGCAGTCGCCAGTTGGTGCCGTGGATGCCGAAATAAAGGGCGTGCATGACGCGACCCGTGGTCAATGCGGCGGCCAGAACGCCAAGTATGATCACGTTGCCCGACTGAAGTTCGATCAGGGCGAGAAGGATGATGGCGAGCGGTATCTGCTCGGCCGCATTGGCCTGCCCACGGATCGCCTTGATCATTTCTCGGTCGTCATTGTCACCTAGCACGACACCGTCCCGACGACGCAGCACGATGACCTTATAGGTCAGCAGCAACAGGATCAGCCCATTGGCAATGGCGGCAAGGCTGGTGATGGGCAGTTCTGTAAGTGTCATCGGGTGGCCTGACATTGCATGTTGCTGAAAACGAGAGTTGAATCGGTCCGTACTTGATCAAAAAACAGAGTTCAGCGTGAACCCGACCGAAAATGTATCCCTTGTGAACCGGCTGATGTTACTTTCCGCGATGCTTCCGCTGATCGCAAGGCCAGGGCTGAAACCGGCATATTCAATACCCGGGAAGCCGATTTCGACCCCGTAAAAGAGGCTGTTATCCTCCCGTCCGCCATCAATCGGGCCGAACAGGGCGTACTCGGGATAATCAATGGTCTTGATCCCGCCACTGATCCCAAGCGAAATTGGGCCAATCGGTTCGGCCCAGCTGTAGGACCCCTGAAGGGACCACTCCTCGAACGTGAAATTCTGTGAAAACCCATCGGAATCCGTCCGGCCGATAAAGCCGGTGACCCGATCACCGTTTTCACGGCGATAGGACAGCCCGCTGCGTAGGGTCGTACGGATCACATCGCGGATGCCGTTGGATTCGTAATCCTGCCATTCGCGTTGCGCCGACAGCAGCAGGGTCGTCTGTTCGGTTAATGACAGGTTCCGGCTGAAGCTGAGCCGCCGGTAATCGTAATAGGGCTCACCGCCAAAATCGAAGCTGCCAAAGTTGATCCGCGCGCCGAATGTGCCGTTTTCCAGCGCCCGGTCGTAGATCAGCGACAGATCGAATAGGTCCGATGCAAAATCGTCAGGGTCCAGAATGATCGTGGCGGTGCTGCCGGGGCGGGGGTCTTCCACCTCTTCATCCTGAAGTTTGACGCGGACACCCTGATATTGAAACGCGACGGCGGCGCGATCCCGCGGTGTGGAATAGAACCGATACTGGGTGCGGAAATTCAGGGTCCCGCGCACGCCCGACAGCGCCAGAGAATCCGCCGAGAGCGTGGTGTTCGGAATCACTTCGCCTGATATCTCAAGCTCTGCATCGTCGGTGCCGCCATTGACGTTGTTGGATGGCACAATGGAAATGGACAGGTTGGTTGACCAGGGATTGGCCCGCCGCACGCCCGCCGCATCGCGGATTGTCCTTGCGCGTTCTTCTTCGTTTGGCACCACCGTCAGCGCGCGGCGCAGCCAGAATGTGGCCAGCGTGTAGCGTTCTTCGTTCGCGGCGGCGAGGGCTGTCAGGCGCGCGGCCTCGTAACGCTGCACATCCGTTTCCGACAAGCGGAAGGCGCGCGCGCCGGCTTGCCGTCCTTCGGCGGGCTGTCCGACACGGGGGGCGCCTGCCGCTACTACCAGCAATGCGGTGCGATCATCGGGGTTCACCTGCAACAAGCTGCGCGCGATTTGCAGGGCAAGCTCGGTTTCCCCGGCCAGCAGGGCGCGTGTGGCGATTACCCGCGCCTCATCGATCGGGACATCCACGGTTGTCTGCGCTACAGCAGCGGTTCCAAGCAGGCCAAATGCTAATGCGGCCGCCATTGCGGGCATGACAAGACAGGTCATGAAATATGTGCGCATGGGTTGCCTTGTCTCCTGCCGATAGGCCGTTTGAATTTTGGCGAACCCTAACACCAGCACTGCGGATTACCACGCCCAATACTGGCCCGAATAATGTATGCGCCGATTTCCGGGTATGAAGGTTTTGCCACAGGCCTTCAATCCCTATAGTCAGCGAAAGACTCAGCAAAAGCCGGAGAAAACGGATGCCCATCACCCCCGACCAACAGGCCGAAATCGATGACCTGCGCGCCAACCCCAAGCCCACTCTGCGCGCTGTCGCCGACGGGATGGAGGCGCATCTTTACAAGGCGTATGACGTGCTCGACCACGGGTTCATCCGGGTGATCGATTATATGGGCGACGATGCCGCGATCTGTCAGGCCGCGCGCGTCAGCTATGGCAAGGGCACCAAATCCGTCCAGAACGACGAAGGGCTGATCCGCTACCTGATGCGCCACTGGCATTCGACCCCGTTCGAGATGTGCGAGATCAAGCTGCATGTGAAGCTGCCTGTTTTCGTGGCCCGCCAGTGGATCCGGCATCGGACGGCGAATGTGAACGAGTATTCAGCGCGCTATTCGATCCTGGATCGCGAATTCTATATCCCTGAGGCGGATAAACTGGCCGCCCAGTCTGTCATCAACAATCAGGGCAGGGGCGAGGCGCTGACGGGCGAAGAAGCGGCCCGCGTTCTGGAATACCTAAAGGGCGATGCGGCCCGGTGCTATGACCATTACGAGGAAATGATCGGGCAGGAGGGTCAGCAGGGCCTCGCCCGCGAGCTCGCCCGCATGAACCTGCCCGCCAATATCTACACCCAATGGTACTGGAAGGTAGACCTGCACAACCTCTTCCACTTCCTGCGGCTGCGGGCGGACGCCCACGCGCAATACGAAATCCGGGTCTATGCGGAGGAGATCTGCAAGGTCGTGGCCGACTGGGTGCCCGCGGCCTACGGCGCGTTCGAGGACTACCGGATGGGCGGCGCGACGCTCTCGTCAAAGGCGATTGACTGCGTGAGACGTATGCTTAAGGGTGAGGAGGTGACGCAGGAGACCTCTGGCATGTCCAAGGGGGAATGGCGGGAGTTTGAGGGGATTATTGGGTGAGTGGTAAACGCTTTGATTTGAGCATTAAACCGGAAGACACTTTTGAAACGGCGGACCTGCTTGGACGAAAAGACTTAGCTGAGTCCATGCTTGCTCTAGTGGAAACTTCCGTTGACCCTCTGGTTGTTGCGCTGGACGATGACTGGGGTGCAGGTAAGACGTATTTCCTGAAGCTGTGGCAAAAGATGCTTATTTCAGAGGGTCTACCGGTGATTTACTTTAATGCATTCGAAAACGATTTTTCTCGAGATGCGTTTGTGTCACTGTCCGCGAGCTTAGCAGAAGCGCTTAATCTGAATGATAATTCTAGCACCAGACATAAACACACTTTTTTGTTAAAGGCCGCAAAGTTTGGTAAGATCGTTAGCCGCTCACTTGTCAACGTGGCAATTCGAGCAGGCACTGCTGGCGCAGTAGATATCGCAGATGCTGGAGAGGCAGTTGACGCGGCGCTGACGCAAATAGGTGATGAAACCACCCAGAGATTTCACGATCTTATTGACGAAAAATCGAACTTTAGGGAAGAGTTGCACGCATTTAAGGCAGCACTTGTAGAAGTAAGGCTTGCTTTGCAAGCCGATGATAATGATTTTCCACTTGTATTCATTATTGATGAGCTTGATCGTTGTCGGCCCGATTTTGCACTGGACCTACTAGAATGCCTAAAACACTTCTTCGAGTTGGAAAAAACCCACTTTGTGTTGGGTGTAAACTTAGAGGTGTTGGAGAAGTCTGTCACTTCAGTCTATGGCGGAGACCTCGAAGGAAATGGATACCTGTCACGTTTCATTGACTACAGGCTTTCGTTTTCGCCAGCTCGACATTCATCAAAAAGGCAGGACTTGGTTACATACGCCAGACACCTTTGGAAACGTGCAGAAGCGCTGGAGCTACATAACGATGTGTCGGAGGGTCTCATTGAGATAGTCGCATCGGGTGTTGAAAAAAAACGGTGGAAGTTTTCGAGATATGAATAGGATTTTTTCTATTTTGTATCTTTGTTTGGTTAGTGTTCAAAAAGCGACTTTCAGAGCCCCCCCGATAGTTGGAGGACTCATTCTTATGAAATATTACCAACCCCAGCTTTTTCAGAAAGCCATGATGGACGATATTGCTTTTGATGATGTGAGAGATTTTTTCGGATTGCACGTTAACATCGATAACTATGCTAAAGCTGAACGCCATTTACTTTGGATGCACGAATGGTGGGCCACTTTTTTAAATGGAACTATCGATGAGGAACGGAGGGATTCAATCTTGTCGTCAATCTTCAAATACCACATGGATAAAAATAGCGTCATTCAAATATGTGCTCGCAGTGTCGTTGATAGGTTTTGGCAGGGTAGTGTCAGCTGAGACTGCTGTTGTAATGAACCTGGGCCCGGCATCGCCGGGCAGCGCCCGGACCTCCCCCACGGGGAGGGAGCTTTTGCGGGCGCCGCACCCCGCACCACCGTCACGCATAACCACCAAGCCCCACCAAACAGACCCGTCTGCGCGCCATCCCCGAGGTCCGTGCGCTGCCCTTACGTAGCGCACAACACCGGCCACAACTTTCACGGCAACCAAAGGCTTCCACTGCGCGAAAGCAGCGCCCGGGCCGGGGCTCCGCCCGTTTGAACCTGAAATGGTCCGCCGGACCATTTCCGAGACGGTTCAAACCCTCCCCCACGGGGAGGGCGCTTTTGCAATGTTGCAACCCGAACAACCGCTGCATGTGAATTGACCGGCCCGCCACGCACATCTGTCGGTGCGCCCACCCCGAGGTCCGGACGCTGCCTTTCTGTTGCGCATAACGGCCGCCGCCCCTGGGCTTCGCCCGTCTGGACCGTTTCGGTCCCGGAGCTTCCCTGATGTGGCGCGTAACCACCGTTACGGTCTCCGTGTCTGATCAAGGCTGTCGCTGCCTGTAAGCTGCGCATGACACCACATTCCATTAACCGAACATGAACGGTTCACATTTTTGCCGGGATTGGCCCATATGGCCGGATAAAACAAAACAATCGGGCTATGATTGATGATTATTCTGCGCGCATTCCCTCTGTCGTTTTCCATCCTCTGGCGATTCCTGATCGTGCTGCCGTTTCTGCTGGTCTTCCTGGTCCTCTATGTCCTGCTGTCGGTCTTCTGGGGTTTCTTCGCCGCTCTGATCTCACCCTTGATTGCCATCGGTATCATCCTGGCGATGACATTCGTGATGGCGATGATCCCGATGATGGTGGGCACCCGGCTGGGCCTTCAAGCGCGAGGCGAGGCCGTGGACGGCTCTTACGTGAACCTGTTTCTGCCCTCTCTTGGCTATGGCGCGTTCGAGGCTGTGACCAAGCTGATTGTGACGTTCGGGGCGGCGGGGCTGCTGGTGCTGTTCTCCGGAGGAGGGTCTGCCACCGAGGTGACCGAATTGGCGGCTGGGGCCGTCGACCCGTTTTCTGATCTTACACTTGATGGTGGTGTTTCCGGCAGCGGCTGGCTGTTTCTGGCCACCAGCCTGATATTTGTCCTGATGCGCGCGGCCCTTTTGCCAGCTGTTGCTGGTGGCGCCGCCGGGCGTGACCCGAATGGTCAGTCTCACACCCCGTTTTCTGGTGTGGGGTCGGGGTTTCTGTCGCTCGTTCTGCTGATCATCATCATCTACCTGCTGGGTTTTCTTGCCATCCCCGCAGCCTTTATCATCGCGACCCAGTTTGGTCTGAGCGAGGTTATCATGGCCCGGGTCATGGAATTCTCGGTCATGGTAGATGCCGGCGGGTCGTATAGTTTTGCCCCGATCGATGCGATCATGGCGGGCATAATTATCGTCTATCTGTTGTGGCTGTTCAGCCTGCAATGCGCCGGTGCCGTGCTGGTCTATGAACGTCGCCGCGAGGCGCATGAGGCCGAACTGGCCTATAACCCGCCGGTGGAACGGATGGATCCTGACGACCTGCGCGAGATGGTCCGCAGCCGGATGCCACAGCGCAAATACTGATCGGCTTTCGCGAGCTACGGCCCTGCTGCTCTCAATGCTGCCGATGGGGTGGTGAGCAACGGTCGCGCAGGGGGATTACGGATATTGTACCGATTGTGGTGAGGATATTGCCCCCGCACGTGTGGCTTCTAGCACGCCCTGCCGAAGACAAACGCCAAAGCTGACGCGACGACAAGGGGTCACAGTTAACGATTCGTAAAGTATTAGAGAGCACCCTGAGGTTGTTCTTGCATACGTAAGCAAGAACCTTCGGTAGTTGTTACCGCCTGCGCCACGCAGGAGATCGCGTGAAAATCGGGCCTGTTATGTTCATGACCCCACGTCACTGGGGGAAATGTGCCGCGAGGTTCCCCTCATCCAGATGGGGGCGTTTCCAGTACAAACGTTTTGAGAAATCAAGAACTGGGGATCGATATGACGACAAAGAAGACAAACGGACCATCCGACGAAGACACCACCCGCCGCGCCTTTTTGCCGATCCAGATGGATCTGGTGGAGCGATTAACCCGAGAGGCGGAGAACCGCACCGGTCACGCCTCGTGCGCTGTTTCGGGCAAGTCTGGCGATTCAAACAAGCTGGCAGCCTGAGCCCTGAATTTGGGGCTCAGCGCCAACTGGTTTCGCAAAGGCTTTCCAGTGGATCAACCACCCACTGACAGGTTCCCGGCCATTTTGCGTCCATCGCGACCTTCTACCAGTTCAAAGGTCACTTTTTGATCATCAGCCAATCCTGTCAGACCGGATTGTTCTACCGCTGAGATATGCACAAAAATGTCCGCACCGCCGTCATCGGGTGCGATGAACCCATAACCTTTCGTTGTATTGAACCACTTTACAGTGCCACTCGGCATTGTCAGCACTCCTTCATGTCGCGCCCGTAGCGGGCAGGGCAGCACTTGGACCCCGCGACAAAGCGGACTTCCCTTGGCCTTGTACCTTTACACTTAAGTGTTTTATCCAAAAGGCAAATGACAAGTCGTCGCATCCCCGCGAACCGGCAATCCCTTGCACATAGGACAGGCAAAATGCGTTTCTTTGGTCTGAAATCATGCGACACATGCCGCAAAGCGCTCAAATCGCTGGCATCTGCGGGCCACAACCCACAGGTGATTGATGTACGCGCTGACGGTGTGAGCGACGAAGACCGCAGTGCGATCATCGCTGCGTTCGGCGAGACGGCGATCAATCGTGCCTCGACGACCTGGCGCGGGCTGTCTGATGATGAAAAGGCGGCTGATCCGGCCGCCCTGCTGGCCGCCCATCCAACGCTGATGAAACGCCCGGTGATCGAGATGGACGGTGAATGGACGATCGGCTGGGAACCTGACGTTCAGGCACGATACCTTGGCGAATGATCTGACACTGCATAAGTAAACTTCAGAGCAGTAAGGAGACACGCATGCGCAATGCGGCAATGACACTGGGCCTGATCGCGGGCGTTATGGGGCTTTTCGTGGGCCTGTTCGGCTATGGTTATGCAGAGCTGTCAGAGCAACATGCCGAAGTGGGTGAGTTATTTGGCACGTTCGAAAACCCCGGCTTCATCCGTTTCGCCAGCTTTATGGCACCGCTTTTGGCTATCGCAGGCGGGGCCATGGCCAAGGCCCGCGCGCTATGGGGCGGTATCCTGATGGTGCTGGCGGCGGCCTGTTTCTATGCCGCATTTGGATTCAATGTCGCCACTATGTTCCCCATCGGCTTTGCCGGTCTGGGTGGTCTGCTGGCGATTGCCGCCGGTCAGCCGGATGAGCCTAAGGCGCACTTTTGAAGATAGCCCGGTCGAGCGACAACAGCCCGGGCCCTTTGAAGACCAGGATCAGAAGGCACAGAATCCAGAACGCCCGCTGATCGAGGATCAGCGCGTCAGAGAACCGGTCGAACCATGCGCCAAGTGTGCCTTCGTGTTCGATCCCGCCGTGGCCATAGAGGTCTGTCAGCGACTGGACGATGATGAAGCCAATCATGCCGATCGCCGACAGGCGCGTCAGCAAGCCTACGATGATCAGCAATGGCAGGACGAACTCCGCCACGGTTCCGCCGACCACAACGGCCCAGTGAAAGACGCCCAGTTGTGATGTGTCATACCCTGCTGCCTCCATCGCTTTGGGGAAAATCTGGACATAGGCCCCCGATGACGGGGCCAGAAAGCCGAAAAACCCCTCTCCCAGCTTGGTCAGGCCCGAATTCCAGAAGTATTGTAGCAGCACACCGGCAAAAACGAGGCGCGCCAATAGTGGCAGGACCTGATCACCGGCGCGGTTCATCGGTTCGGTCATAGGCTCAAGCGGGGAAACGATCATATTCATGGGGGAGGGGCCTTTCAGTAAATTCCGGTTACAGCGCCTTGGGACAGCAGCAGGTTCAGGACGCCCGCCAGGTCGAGCGTTTCGCCAGCGGTGTCGATTGCCTCGCCCAGTGACTGCCCGTCGGCGAGTGCGGTGACACAAGTGGCGGCAGCGTTGTTGATCAGGTGAATATCGGGGTCAAACCCAACACGGGTGATCAACACCGCCTCCGCCTGCATCACGGGTTTGGGCGCATCGGGAGCGGTATTGGCGCGGTAGATGCTGTGTATTGGAAAGTCCGATGCGATTGTTTGCACCGCAGGGGCAATGCGCAATCGCGTCTTCATCAGTGTGTCGGGGTCAAGTGTGCCAAGTACCTGCCCATCCACCGGGGTGGCGTCCGCTGCGTGATAGGCGCGGCGCAGGCCCAATTCGATACGGGCGATGTCGGGTAGATAGGGCAACGATCTGGCCGGTTCAAACCCGGCAAGGAATGCTGGCATATCCTCACCATAGAACATCATCAGCGGCGATGTTGGCGGATGCTGGCGCAGATAAACGCCCGCCATCGCGCGGAAAAACGTGTCACCGACAAGTCTACGAATTACCGGGAAAGCCGTTTCCAGCGCGTCTGACAGGCTGACGGCGACGTTGTTGCGGTAGACGTTGAAGCGTTTGCTGGCGATATCCCCGCTTGGCGTTTGCAGCCCCTTGGGAACGGCAGCGCTGGGGTCCAACATCGCAGCCGTGAAATTGGCTTGCGTGACAGTCATGCTGTCACCAATGAGAGCGCGCGCCCGGCGCGGCGGGTTTCATCTGCCAGAACGGGCCAGGCCGGTACGTCATTGTCCCATTCGATCAACAGCGGTTTGGGGCCGGACTTGGCAAGTGTGTAATCCAGCAGCGCCCAGACAGGATCAACCACCGCCTTGCCATGGCTGTCGATCAGGAGCGGCGCGCCGGTTTCGTCTTCGTCTTCATCATGTCCACCAAGGTGGATTTCGCCAACGGCTTCCAGCGGGAAGTCATCGATATAGGTTTTCGGTGACGTTTTCAGGTTGGTTGCGCTGACAAAGACATTGTTGACATCCAAAAGCAGGCCACAGCCCGTGCGCGTGACAAGCGCGCGCAGGAAATCAGTCTCTGACATGGTTGAGTCGGCAAAGGCGAGGTAGCTGGACGGGTTTTCCAGCAACATTTGCCGACCCAGCACGTCCTGCACCTGATCGATATGGGACGCGACCCGGTCGAGGGTTGCAGCATTGTATGGCAAGGGCAGCAGGTCGTTGAAGAAATGGGCGTCGTGGGTCGACCAGGCCAGATGTTCGGAAAAGCTGGCAGGGTTCAGCCAGCCCACCAGGTGCTTGAGCCGGGCCAGATGGTCGGGGTCCAGATCGCCCTCGCCCCCGATGGACAGGCCGACACCGTGGACCGAAATGGGGAAACGTTCAGCAAGGTGACGCAGTTGCGCAATCGGGCGGCCGCCGTCGCCCATGTAATTCTCGGCATGGATTTCAAGCCAGCCGACAGGGCCCGGATCAGCCATGACGTCGCTGTAATGCTGGGGTTTATAGCCAACGCCGGGACGGGGCGGGAGGGATGAATGGCGCGCGGAATCAAGCATCGTCTGGCCCCGTTTGGTCAGAGGGTAAGGTGAGTTCGTGCCCACCTTACCCTATCATGATCGATTTATGCAGGCAGATCGCGATCAAGCTCTTCCAGCGAGCCCTCGCGTGGTGTGCCGTCTGCCATGGCGGGCAGATCCATTGTTTCGCAGGTGCCTTCTGGAACAAGCGTCCAGGCGTTGCCCTGATAGTCGATGGTCGATGTGCCTGCACATGTGGTGCCGGGGCCCGCAGCACAATCATTTTCGCCAGCCAGCGACACGCCGTAGCATTTTACATCACCTGCTGCAGCAGATGTGGTGGCCAGACCGGTCAGCGCTGTAGCAACGGCGCTTGCCAGAACGAGAGATTTTGAAGCTTTGGACATCGAGGTTTCCTTCGGTTGAATTTCGTTATGCAGTCACCGCATACCGGTGCTGACCAGACAGTAACCTTATGCCAGATCGGTTTTCTATTCACAGCCCCGTGCATCGCGGTTCCGTGAGGTCGTGTGAGGGGCACAGGCGATGCGGCGGGCGGCCGCCCACCGATGGTCATAAAAACAAAGGGCCCGCCGGGTTTGAAACCGGCGGGTTTGTTTCAATAACCTGTTTCGAATTGTTACAGCAGATCAGGTGGCGTTGCCGCTTTACCCAGTTCTGCAACAATTTCATCAAGTGATGTTACACTTGTCTTGTTTTCACCCAGACGGCGTACGGTGACCGTCTTGTCTTCCACTTCGCGCGCGCCAAGCGCCAGAATGACCGGCACTTTGCCGACGGAATGTTCGCGGACCTTATAGTTGATCTTTTCATTGCGGATATCCGCCTCGGCCCGGACACCGGCTGCTTTCAAGGCCGTGACGACTTCTTGCGCGTAATCGTCCGCGTCGGACACGATGGTCGCGACGACGACCTGACGCGGTGCCAGCCAGAACGGCAGTTTGCCTGCGTGTTCTTCAATCAGGATGCCGATGAACCGCTCAAATGATCCCAGCGTCGCGCGGTGCAACATGACGGGCCGATGTTTGTTGCCGTCTTCGCCAATATAGTCCGCATTCAGCCGCTCGGGCAGAACGAAGTCCACCTGATGCGTGCCGCATTGCCAATCCCGCCCAATCGCGTCTGTCAGCACGAATTCCAGCTTGGGGCCATAAAACGCGCCTTCGCCGGGGTTCAGTTCTGGCTCAATCCCCGCAGCGCGTGTCGCCGACAGCAATGCTGCCTCGGCCTTGTCCCATGTCTCATCAGTCCCGGCGCGCTTTTCCGGGCGGTCCGAGAATTTCACCTTGAAGCTGTCAAAGCCCAGGTCGTGATAAATTGACGACAGGAAGTCGATGTAGATCGCTGTTTCGCTTTCGATCTGGTCCTCGCGGCAGAAGATATGACCGTCATCCTGGGTAAATCCGCGCACCCGCATGATCCCGTGCAGCGCGCCTGACGGTTCATAGCGCGCACAGGATCCGAATTCGGCCATGCGCAATGGCAGATCGCGATAGGATTTTAGCCCCTGATTGAAAATCTGCACATGGCACGGGCAGTTCATGGGCTTGAGCGCATTGACCCGTGTGTGTTTCGGGTCATTGACCCGTTCATCAAAGTTCTGGGCATTGTCGCCCTCTTCGGTGCGGCTTTCATCCACTTCCACAATGAACATGGACTCCTGGAATTTTTCCCAGTGGCCGGATTTTTCCCATAGCACACGGTCGACAACCTGCGGTGTGTTGACCTCAACATAGCCACCCGCCCGCTGTTTACGCCGGATGAAGTCCTGCAATTCGGTGTAGATCGTCCAGCCATTCGGATGCCAGAAAATCTGGCCCGGCGCCTCTTCTTGCATGTGGAACAGGTCCATCTCGCGGCCCAGTTTGCGGTGATCGCGCTTGGCCGCTTCCTCCAGCCGGTGCATATATGCCTTGAGGTCTTCCTTGTTGCGGAAGGCAGCACCATAGATGCGTTGCAGCATGGGGCGGCCCGAGTCGCCGCGCCAATAGGCACCGGCGATGGACATCAGCTTGAACGCGTCGGCGGGGACTTGACCCGTGTGTTGGAGGTGAGGACCGCGGCATAGGTCCTGCCATTCGCCGTGCCAGTACATGCGCAGCGGTTCGTCGCCCGGGATGGCTTCGATCAGTTCGACCTTATAGGGCTCGCCCCGGTCGTTGTAATACTGGATCGCCTTCTTGCGATCCCAGATTTCCGTGCGCACGTCGTCCCGTTTGTTGATGATTTCCTTCATCTTTTTTTCGATCAGGGCGAGGTCCTCTGGGACGAACGGTTCCTCGCGGTCGAAATCGTAGTACCAGCCGTTTTCGATCACGGGGCCGATTGTAACCTGCGTTTCAGGCCAAATTTCCTGCACGGCGCGTGCCATGATATGCGCCAGATCGTGACGAACCAGTTCGAGTGCTGGCGCTTCGTCCTTCATCGTGTTGATTGCAATGGCAGAATCCGCTTCGATGGGCCATTGCAGATCCCAGTGCTGGTCGTTCACTGTGGCCGAAATCGCTTTTTTGCGCAGGCTGGATGAAATGTCAGCGGAAACATCAGCGGGAGTGACTCCGGCCTCGTAGGATCGGCTGTTACCATCAGGAAAAGTCAGGGAAATCTGGGCCATCGGCCTTAAGCTCCTCGTCAGTTTGGCGCCCACGGAACGCCCGGTTGCGGGTTATGTCTGGTGGCGAGGTTTCGCCTGTCGGCACGATACTGTCAAGCATGCACTTACAATGTATACACTGCCATGTCAGGGTCATGCCGTGGGGGCGATCGCGGCTGCATGGCAGACGGCGATTTAGCCAAAAAGAGAAACAGAATGACCTCTATCAGACTTTTCCCCATTTTGTTTGCGGGAACATTAAGCGCGTGCATGGGTAGTGGTAATGATGACAATCCGGTTGATACCGGAACGGGCGTCGGCTTTGCGGAGTTAGGCACTCTCAATCAGACGCTGATCGACGAAATCACGGCTGCCGGACCAACGCCGCTGGCTGAAATTCCAACCATGGGCGGCGCGACCTACAACGGTACATTGCTTCTTGGATTGCAGGATGGAAGCGAGGACGGGGTGATCGGCCAGATGGAGATCACCGCGAATTTCGTCGACAAGCAACTGACCGGCGAAGCATCCAATTTTTATGATCTTGAGGGTGATGCGACCGCTGGCACACTGAGTTTTGAGAACGTGGTTTATGAGACGACGCTGGCCGGATTGATCACCGGGGATGCGAGTGGCACGGTTGATTTTCAGGCGGGCGAGATGGATATCGCGGCGGTTGTGGTTGGCAATTTCTCTGGCGATGCGGCGACTTATGTGTCGGGCATCATGAGTGGGTCTGCGACGCCTGATGGCGCTGCCGGAATTGCCTTGATCGGAGGCTTCTACGCAAAGCAGTAACACCTGCGCGGCGGTATACCCAGATATACGTTGACTGCGACGTTTGGCGCGTTAAATACGACGCATGTTTCCGATGGGAAACCCACATCTTGGGGATATGACATGCCACGCTACAACCGCCAGTTCGAATTGAGCATCGCAGATGTTGATCTGATCGAGGAGGCTTTGCGCGCCCGTGGCCGTGAATTGTGCAAGATGCGCCGGGCCTTGTCGGAAGAGAACCCGGCCCATCTGGAATCGATCAAGGTGATCGAACAGGACCAGCGCGAGGGCGAGGAGTTGCTGGGCCGGCTGCATGATCAGAAGATCTTTTACCGGCCCAAAACCAGCGTCTATGTCGGTGGCTGAATTGGCCTGAAATGGCGGTCGGCGTTGCGTCGGATTTGCGTCGGCAAAACGTTGGACCCCAACGCGTGCATCTTTAACCCATTGTTTACGCCAGACCCGCCGTAAATGCGGCGTAGGCCATGATGAGGCAGCACACCCAACCGGCCGTGAAGATGATCGGGCGTAGAGGGAATGCCGCCTTGCCCGTGATGTAGCCGACCGCGTGCGCCACGCGCAGCCAGAAAAACGCAATCGCCGTCCAGTAGGTCAGCGCTGCGAACCCGTCGAGCCTGTCCACGATGAAGACCAAGAGTGCGAACGGCACCAGCTGTTCCAGCAGGTTGAGATGGGCGCGGTACGCCCGCTGCACCCAAGGGCGGTGCAGGGCGGGGTTGGATATCCGCACGAAGCCATCAGGCGCATCTGCGGGCAATGATCCTTCGGCTGCTGTATTCACGCCGACGATGTAGGGAATCCAGAGCGATGCCGCGAGGATCGCAAGGCAGGTCAAAATGCCCAGCTCGGTTGGGAAGGTTTCCATTGTCATGCTCCTTGTTGCATCGCGGCCTTCAGGCCGGTTCCGGTTTCCAGATAGGATTTGAGTGAGGCCGCCAGTCGCGCCCAGCCTTCGCCGAACCCTTCCTGACCGGGGGCCATGTCGTAGTGTTCGATGGTCAGCTTGCACTGGTCGCCCTGCGGTTCGATCAGATAGACCATGTGGCTGGTCGGCGCGTCGGGGCCCATGAACAGCGGTTCGAACGTCATGGCGATCCGGAATTTCGGGTCAAGCGCCGTTGTCACCTGCCGCAGCATCGCGTCGCCATTGGGCAGGATGAATGTGGTCGCCTGATCAACCGCCGGATTGCCCTGCACGCTGTTGCAGGCAAAATGGTAGGCGGCCATCTGGTCGGCCTCTGTCAGGGCGGACCAAAGCGCATCCTGGGTGCAGCGGATGAATGTCTGCATCACGAAATCGGGTTTTCCCATCTTGGTGTCTCTTTCCAGTTTCAGTTTCAGTTCGGTCAGCGCGCGCGCCTGTCGCTGAAGAAAGGGCGCGGCCCAGCGGTCCATCACCTCTTGCAGGGGCAGGACGTTGAGGTAGTGGTACTTGAACCGTCCCACCTTGCGGGTGACGATCAGGTTCGCGTCTTCCAGGACCCTGAGATGCTTCATCACCCCAAAGCGTGACATATCCAGAACCTGTTCCAGGTCGCTGAGTGACTGACCATCCTTGCGCCGCAAACTGTCGAGCAGGTCGCGCCGGGCGGGATCGTTGAGAGCTTTGAAAATGGCATCCATGGAATCACTTATAGGTGACAATATAGTCACGTGACAAGATGGTAACGTGAAAATCTGTCGGCCGCCCTAGATAGTGATCGCAGAAGGAGACGACAGATGGCCGCCACCACAACCGAACAGATCTTCGACATCGTGACCGATGATACGGGTGCGGACCCTGATCTGCCGCACCCCGCGCAAGAGGCCGAGCCGGGCAGTTTTCTGCGCCATGTTGCGTCGCTGAGTGCCAGCAAGATTGCCGATGGTCTGATTGACCCCAAACTGGTGTTGAGCTGGTTGTTGACCCATCTGGGCGCCGGGGCGTTCTGGACCGGCTTGCTGGTCCCGGTCCGCGAGGCCGGTGCGTTGCTGCCGCAGCTTTTCACCACGCCGTTCATCACCCGCGCCCGCATCCGCAAATGGTTCTGGGCGGGGGGTGCGTTTGTGCAGGGGATCAGTGCCGCCGGTATCGCCATCGCTGCCCTGACGCTGGAAGGCTGGCTGGCCGGGGCGGTGATTGTTGGTCTGCTAGCGGTGCTGGCGCTGGCCCGGTCGGTCTGTTCGGCCAGCTACAAGGATATTCTGGGCAAGACCGTGGGCAAATCCCGCCGGGGCACCGCCACCGGCTTTGCCAGTTCTGCCGCGGCGCTGGGTGTCATCGTGTTTGCGATTGTGCTGATGTCGGGCATCGGCGACCGTTACGTGCTGGTCGAAGGGGCGATCCTGTTGGCCGCCGGTTTATGGGTGCTGGCGGCACTGGTGTTTGCCACCATGGACGAGGCCCCGTCGGACGAGAACGCCGCCGCCAACGGGCTGGCACAGTTTTCGCTGTTGCGCGACCGCCCGCAACTGGCCCGGTTCATCATCGTGCGGTCATTGCTGGTGGGCACAGCACTGGCCCCGCCTTATCTGGTGATGCTGCAGCCTGACGGGGCGTTCGGCCAGTTGGGTGCACTGGTGCTGGCGTCGGCAGTTGCATCGTTGTTGTCGTCCTATGTCTGGGGCCGCTTGTCGGACCGGTCATCGCGCCGGGTGCTGCAATTGGCGGGCCTTGCCGGTGGTGCGGTTCTGGCCGCGATGGTGGTGCTGGCGCTGACCGGGATTGCCACGGTCACGGGTGTGATTCCTGTCGTGCTGTTTGGTCTGATGATCGCCTATCACGGGGTCCGGCAGGGGAGGTCCACCCATCTGGTCGATATGGCGGGGCCTGAGGATCGTGCCAGTTACACCGCGCTGTCGAATACCATTGTGGGGTTGGTTCTGCTGGTGGCCGGTGCCGGGTTTGCCGCGATTGCGGCGTTTAGCGTGCCGCTGGTGATTGGCCTTTTCGCGGCCATGTGTTTTGGTGCCGCCATCATTGCGACAGGACTGGACGAGGTGCAGCATGGCTGAGACTTTCACGACCCCGCAGGGCAGGCGGATTGCCTATCATCTGACTGCGGGTGATGGCCCGGCGGTGGTGTTCCTTGGCGGGTTCAAGTCTGACATGCAGGGCACCAAGGCGGTGTATCTGGAGGACTGGGCGCGCGCGCAGGGCCGTGCGTTTCTGCGGTTCGATTATTCGGGCCATGGCGAAAGCAGTGAGACGTTTACTGATGGCAGCATTGGTGACTGGTTCGAGGATGCTAGTGCCGCCTTGGGTCTGATTGAAGGGCCGGTGGTATTGGTGGGGTCTTCCATGGGCGGTTGGATATCGCTGCTGGTGGCGCGGGCCATGCCGGACCGGGTGGCAGGGCTGGTCACCATCGCGGCTGCCCCGGATTTCACCGAGGTCAGCATGTGGGCGGGGTTTTCGGAGGCCCAGAAGGCGGAGCTGGACAGCGCAGGCCAGGTCGCGCTGCCGTCGGAATATGGTGAGCCTTACGTTATCACCAAGCGCCTGATCGAAGAGGGGCGCGACCGGCTGGTGCTGCGCGATCCGCTGCCTTTGCCGTTTCCGGTCCGGTTCCTGCAGGGCACGGCGGATGCGGATGTGGATATGGCGGTGGCCTTGCGCCTGATGGACCATGCCGAGGGCCCCGATATGCGCCTGACGCTGGTGGATGGGGCCGATCACAGGTTTTCCGACGACACCTGTCTGGACTTGATTGCCGCCTCTGTCACGGAGGTTCTGGACCGGGCGATGGGTTGAAACCCATCTTACGCAACGTCGCTGTTTCGCCATGGGTCCCTGATTGCCTAACCTGCGCCGAGCCGCAGGAGAACGAGTATGGCGTTATCAGTAGGGCAGAAGGCAGGCTGGGGTCTGGCCGATATGGGTGTCAATGTCTTTGTTGTGGTCAAGCAACTGCTGGTCTTTACCTATCTGACCACCTTTCTGGGCGTGCCGCCATCGGTTGCCGGGTTTGTGACCTTTGCCGTTCTGGCGTTTGACGTGGTGACTGATCCGCTCGTTGGCTACCTTTCGGACCGCACCAACAGCCGCTGGGGCCGTCGCGCCCCATGGATTGCGGTGGGCGCGATTGTTCTGGCCCTTGGCATCGTGGGTATGTTTGCGGTGCCCATGGGGATGAGTTGGCAGTTCAATGCGATCTGGGTGGTGGCGTTCTTTGGTGTCGCCACGGTCGGGTTCACGTTTGTGGCCATTCCCTATGGTGCCATGGCCGGTGAGATGACCCAGGAGCCGCATGAACGTTCCACGATGATGGCGTTTCGCATGACCTTTGCCTCACTGGGTTTGCTGACGGCTGGTGCGCTTGTTCCCGCGATGGCGGGCGATACGCGCGAAGGGTATCTGCGTGCCGTCTTACTGGTCGCCCCGGTGGTGGTGCTGACAATCTGGGGGATGCTGCTGGCCACCCGCAACACGCCGCGTATCCCATCGGCTGCATCTGGCAGCTTCATGGAGATCGTGCGGCTTGTGATGCGCAATCGCGCATTTGTTGTATTGGTGGTGCTTTACGGTGTTCTGACGCTGGGGGTGGCGTTGATCGCGGCTGGATTGCAACTGGCGGCCCTGTATCTGATGCAGGATGACGGGCGCAGCATGTTGTCAGGGCTTGCTGGCGCTTTGGGGGTTTTTTCGACGCTGTTTGCGATGTTCATTGTGGGCTCTGTCATCAGCCAGTTCATTTGGGTGCGGTTGAGTGCGTGGTTGGGCAAGACTTGGGCGCTTAATCTGGGCATGGGGTTGTATATTCTGGTGTTGGTTCTGATCTGGACAAGCCTGCCCGCCACAGGCGTCACCACCATGGCCCTGCTGTTTCTATGTGCAGGTTTTACCAACGGTGCCTATCAGCAAATCCCGTGGGCCATGTATCCCGACCTGATGGATGTGACCCGCGCCGAAAGCGGCGAAGCGATTGAGGGTGCGTTCAGCGCGGTCTGGCTTTTTGGTCAGAAGGTGGCCAATGCCATTGCCCCGCTGGTACTGGGCCTGATCCTGTCGGCGGCCGGCTGGCAGTCATCCGACAGCGGTGTTGTGCAACAGACCCAAAGCGCGCTGGATGCGCTGAAGACGGCGTTGACATTGGTGCCCTCGGGCATCTTCATGGTGTCAATTATCGGGTTGATCGCGATCTATCGGCCCGTCAGCAGGCATGTGGCGTCCCATGGTTGATATTGAAGACATCGAAACCTGGCTGGCTGACCGGGAAGCCATCGTGCCCAACCTGCGCGAAGGGTGCAAAAAACGTGTGATCTGGGTGGACAAGCCGGGGGTCAAAACGCCTGTTTCGCTGCTTTATATTCATGGGTTTTCCGCCTCACCGGAAGAACTGCGCCCGCTGCCTGATCTGGTGGCCAAGGATTTGGGCGCCAATATCCATTTCACCCGTTTGACGGGTCACGGGCAGGATAGTGCCGCGATGGCGACGGCGACCTATGAAGATTGGCGTGCGGATGTCGCCGAAGCGGTAGAGATTGCGCAGAGCATCGGCGATGAGATCGTGCTCATGGGCTGTTCGACGGGCTGCACGCTGGCCACATTGGCGTTGGCGGACGGTGTTCCGGCAAAGGCGGCGATCTATATCTCGCCCAATTTCGGTTTGCGGAACCGGCTTGCGCAGGTGGTGCTGGATGCGCCAGCGGTCAAACACTGGGGCAAATACGTGGCCGGGCGGACCCGTCGGTTTGAGCCGATTAACGACAGGCACACCGCTTATTGGACCACAAGTTACCCGACCGAGGCCGTGCATCCGATGGGTCAGGCTGTGCGCGCGGTGCGCAAGGCCGATTTGTCAAAGGTCGCAACCCCAGCATTTTTCTGCCTGAATGACGCCGACACGGTTGTGCATCCCAGTGACACCCGCAAGGTCGCCGCACGCTGGACGGGGACAGTGACCATGGATGTCATCACGCCTGGTCCGGGCGATGATCCGGACGGGCATGTGATGGCGGGGGATGTGTTCAGCCCAAACCAGACAGAGCCGCTGGCCCGGCGGATATCTGCTTGGTTACAGGGGCTCTAGCAGTGCCGCACCCTTGCGGTGGTCCCGCCTGCCGGGCAAACTGACCGCAAAACAAAGGCTGAGGATTGCGCATTATGCACGGGCAGGCAGCGAATGCCGAGTGAAACGCTGGTGATGATCCCGCCGCTGATGTGTGACGCCCGGATTTTCAGCCACCAGATCAGGGAATTGTCCAAGGAACATGCGGTCATGATCGCGCCTGCCACCCGTGGCGAGCGGATGGAGGAGATTGCCAGCCAGATCCTGACTTGGGCCCCATCGAAATTTGCACTGGCGGGCGCAGGCCTGGGCGGCATGGTCGCGATGGAGGTGATCCGCCGCGCTTCTGACCGGGTGACCCGGATCGCGTTGATCGACACCAGCGCGCAGGCCGACACGCCCGAGATTGCTGCCGCCCGCGAGGCGCAGATCATTGCCGCCCGGTCGGGTCGGATGGATGATGTTCTGCAGCATGAGATGAATTCGACCTGGATGGCCCCGAACACCGACAAGGCGGCGATGATCCAGTTGCTGAAGGAAATGGGGCATGGGTTGGGGGCCGAGGTTTATGTGCGGCAAGCCCGCGCCTTGCAACGCCGCAAGGATCAGCAAGCCACATTGCGCAAGATCAAGCAGCCCGCCGTGGTGCTGTGCGGTCGCTTCAATGGTCAGTTTCCACTGAAGCGGCAGGAATTCATGGCCGAGATGATCCCCTATGGTCATCTCGAGGTGATCGAGCAGGGCGGTTATCTGACAACCGCCGAAGCCCCTGAAGCCGTCACCGATGCCTTGCGCCGTTGGATGAAGATGCCACTGATGTTGCGACCTTGACCGCAGACGGGGATGTCGTTACGTAAATCGCAGGCCAAGGTCGCCTGCCGCGCGCGCCCACACCCCGGGTTTGGTGAAGACCTGATAATCCATCATGATCTGCTTTGAACGGGACAAGCCCGTCAGCAATGCGCGCACTGGTGTTTTATGGTTTGTCCGATGATCAAGGAGATCAAGATGAACGCTTTACGCGACCCAAAGGCGATGGCGAAGGCCCTGCGCAACGATGTGGCAGCACATGGGCTGAAGCTGAGCCATAGCCAATGTCTGGAAATTGTGGCCCATCAGTTGGGACATGCTGATTGGAATACGGCCGCTGCAACCTTTGCCGATGATGGTTTTGGCCCGCTGCAATTGCCTATGGGGTGGCAGGTGGCCGGGTCAAATGCCACCGATTACCGAATTGGCATGGATCCGGATACGCCCGGCACCCCGGTCACCATTCAATCGCTCGACCATCGGGGGCCGCATACAGGGTTTGCGACATTGGTGCAGATGGTGGATGCGGCCGGTTTTCGCGGTAACCGGTTGCAATTGTCTGTTGATCTGTCCTGCGCCCATGTGACGGGGGCCACGACGATCTGGATGCGGATTGATGACGCTGTGGGGCGGAGCATCCGCTTTGACAACATGGAAAAACGGCGGTCGGACGGTGTGTTGCAGGGCACGCAGGACTGGACGAAACGGCATATCGTGCTGGATGTGCCGGAGGATGCGGACACCTTGCATTACGGTTTCTATCTGCGCGGCGAAGGTCAGTGTTGGTCGCGCGGCTTTGATCTGCGCGAGGTCGATGACAGCGTGCCGGTGACGTCGGATGCAAGAGAGGTTCTTGACCAGCCAATGAACCTGAACTTTGCCGAACAATCGGTCATGGCCTGATCAGGGCCATAAGGGGCGGTGTTGTGCCGCCCTTATTTGAGTTTGACGACCTTGGCTGATTTGCGCTTTGGGCCATCCGAATTTGCATCGATGAATTCCAGAACCAGTGGCCGGATGTTGTTCCGCCAGCTACCGCCTGCGAAGATGCCGTAGTGACCTGCGCCCGGTTCGAGATGTGCCGCCTTTTTGTCGTCCGGCAGCCCGGTCAGCAAACCAAGTGCGGCGAGGCATTGACCGGGGGCGGAGATGTCATCTTCTTCCCCTTCGACGATCTTGACCGCGACGGTCGTGATCTTGCTGAAGTCGACCTTGTGCCCGTCAACGATGAATTCATTGCGCGCGATCTCGCGACCTTTGAAGATCCGTTCGACCGTGGACAGATAGAATTCTGACGTCATGTCCATAACGGCGAGGTATTCATCGTAGAAATTGTTGTGCCGGTCATGTTCAGACGCTTCGCCCTTGGCGACGCGAATGATCTCATCCCGGAAGGAATTGGCGTGGGTTTCGGCGTTCATGGAAATGAACGAGGCCAGCTGCAACAGGCCCGGATAGACCATGCGCCCGACGCCTGCGTATTTGAAGCCGACCCGCTGGATCATGGTTTCTTCCAACTGGCCCATGGTGACAGTGCGGCCGAAATCGGTCACTTCGGTATGGTTCGCCTCTGGGTCCACGGGGCCGCCGATCAGTGTCAGCGATTTGGGCTGCGCGTCGGGGTCCTGCTCGGCCAGATATGCGGTCGCGGCAAGGGTCAGCGGAACCGGTTGGCAAACGGCGATGACATGGATGTCAGAGCCAAGCTCGCGCATGAAATCGACTAGGTAGAGTGTGTAGTCCTCGATATCGAACTTGCCTGCGCTTACGGGTATGTCGCGCGCATTGTGCCAGTCTGTGATGTAGACGTCGCAATCAGGCAGCAGACTGATGACTGTCTTGCGGAGGAGTGTCGCATAGTGACCGGACATCGGGGCCACCAACAGAACGCGACGCGTCCGGTCAGGTCGGCTGCCAACACGAAAGCGGACAAGATCGCCAAAGGGTCGTTCAACAACTGTTTCGGTGGTCACGACCATGTCGGTCCCGTCATGGCTGGTCTGGACCGGGATGTTCCAGTCAGGCTTGACCACCATCCGTGCAAAGCTGCGTTCGGTCACCTCGCCCCAGGCTTTCAACCAATCCATGGCGGGGTTGGCCCCCCAGGACATGGCAGGATAGGAAGCGAAAGCGCGTGCGGTTGCCCCCAACCACTGATTTGTATTACGCGCGCTTTCCATCAGGTCGTAGGTCATCATATACTTCATCACACGGGTCTCCGAACTGGGGCGCGCAGACAGAATGCTGCGACTGCAGCATACGCATAGGAAGGTTAACATGACAACTAACGATTTGGCGGATGACGTAACTTCCGCACACAATGTTGCAAAACTGGAAGCCAACCTTGCCCGTGTCGAAGAATTAACCCAACGTTTGTTGACCGCATTGGGTCAGGCGCGCCCGATTGCGCCGCCGCTGCAAGGGCCGAGTCATGACCTCTATGTGAAGGCCGCGACCGCCTATATGACTGAAATGGTGAACAATCCGGCCAAGCTGATCGAACATCAGCTTGAGTTCTGGGGGAAGTCGGTCAAGCATTATGTCGAGGCGCAGCACCTGCTGGCGCAGGGCAAGCTGGAACCGCCAACGGATGAAACCCCCAAGGATCGCCGATTTGCCCACGAGTTGTGGGACACCAACCCGTATTTCAATTTCATCAAGCAACAATACCTGATGAACGCCGCCGCAGTGCAGCAGGCGGTCGAGGATATCGAAGACCTTGATTCTGAGGAAAAGAAGCGGCTGCGCTATTTCAGCCAGCAACTGGTCGACATGATGAGCCCGACCAATTTCCTGCCGACCAATCCAGAGGCGCTGGCGCTGGCGGCTGAGACTGATGGTGAAAGCCTTGTGGCCGGGCTGGAAAACCTTGTTGCCGATCTGGAGGCCAATGACGGCGATCTGGTGGTCACGTTGGCTGACAAGAAGGCGTTCAAGCTGGGCGAAAATCTGGCCACGACACCGGGGTCGGTTGTGTTCCGCAACCATATGTTTGAGTTGATCCAGTATGCGCCCACGACCGAAAAGGTCTACTCCACTCCGCTGATCATCTTTCCGCCCTGGATCAACAAGTTCTATATTCTTGATCTGAAGCCGCAAAACAGCCTGATCAAATGGGCGGTAGAGCAGGGGTACACTGTATTCATCGTCTCATGGGTGAACCCCGATGCGGGGTATCGCGATACATCGATGAGCGATTACATCGAGGACGGCTATCTGATTGCGATTGATGAGGTCAAAAAGATCTGCGGCGTCAAAAAGGTGAATGCCGTGGGCTACTGCATCGCGGGTACCACCCTGTCCCTCACGCTGTCGCTGATGAAGCAACGAAAGGATACGTCGGTAAACGCGGCCACGTTCTTTACTACGCTCACGGATTTTTCGGACCGGGGTGAAGTGGGTGTTTTCCTGCAGGATGATTTTGTCGATGGGATTGAAGCTGAGGTGACCGAGAATGGCATCCTCGATTCATTCTTCATGTCGCGCACGTTTTCCTATCTGCGGGCAAACGATCTGATTTATGGGCCCGCGATCAAAAGCTACATGATGGGCAAGGCACCGCCTGCCTTTGACTTGCTGTACTGGAACGGGGACGGCACGAACCTGCCCGCCTGCATGGCAATCGAATATCTGCGGGGCCTGTGTCAGGACGACAAATTCGCCACCGACGGGTTCGAGGTTTGCGGGACGACCGTACATATCAAGGATGTGACTGTGCCGCTTTGCGCCATCGCCTGCGAGACCGATCACATCGCCGCGTGGAAAAGCAGTTACACAGGTGTTCAAAAGATGGGGGCGAAAGACAAAACGTTTATCCTGTCTGAGTCTGGCCATATTGCGGGCATCGTGAATCCGCCGAGCAAAAAGAAGTACGGTCACTATACCAACCCTGAAATGGGCCTGACGGTCGATGACTGGTATGATGCGGCCGAAAAACACGAAGGGTCCTGGTGGCCGCGCTGGGACGCGTGGCTGTCACAAAAGTCAGGTAAAAAAGTACCGGCACGAGAGCCGGGCGACGCCGATCACCCGGTTCTGGCACCCGCGCCGGGCACCTATGTGGTGACTAACTAGCCGTTTCCGCTTAATAAATTTGCGGCTGCAGAAAAAAATGCTGCAGCGCAGAAAAAATACTTGAAATGCTGCGCTGCAGCATGCATATTGGTGTCACAAGATAACCGCGGAGGGGGCTCCGCACCGACATGAAAGAGACTGAGAAAATGGCTAAGACACAAGACTTCACCGCGATCTTCAAAGACATGATGGGCGCATTCCCTGTCGACACAAAGGCAATGGAAGAGCAGTTCAAGAACCAGACAACTCTCGCCGAGAAAATGTCTGGTGTTGCAATCGACGCTGCTGGCAAATCTGCTGAGCTGTCCGCAAAGTGGACACAGGACACACTGGCCAAAGTTGAAGCCATGTCCAAAGCAAAGGCAGAGCCTGCTGACTACGCAAAAGCAATGACTGACTTCGCTTCTGCACAGGCTGAATCCGCTGCCGAGCACATGTCTGCTTTCGCTGAAATCGCGAAAAAAGTGCAGACACAGACCATGGAACTGGTTCTGGCCGCTGGCAAGGACATGTCTGAGGACATGACTGCTGCCGCAAAGAAAGCCACCAACGAAGTGACTGCTGCTGCCAAGAAGGCAACTGCTGCTGCAAAGTAATCTGACTTCAAATCGCCCTTGCCTCCCTAGGGTTTGATTTCAAGAGACGGTCCGCATCGCGGGCCGTCTTTTGTTTTGATGGCGTTATGGCAATATCCGTCCATGACTGACCTGCATTACACAAACCCTGATCTCGTGGCGCTTTATGATACCTTCAATGGTTGGAGCGTTGATCGCGATTTCTATGCCGGACTGCCCGGTAAAACACCGATACGCATTCTTGAGGTTGGGTGCGGCACGGGGCTGATCGCACGGGCGCTGGCCCTACAGGGGCATCATGTCACGGGTTTGGATCCAGCGCAGCCAATGTTGGACTTCGCCGCGCAGGCGTCGGGTGGCGACAAGGTGCAATGGGTTTGCGGGGTGTTGGTGGATTACGATGCGGCCCCATTTGATCTGATCTTCATGACCGGGCATGCGTTTCAATGCATGCTGACAAACGAGGAGATCAGCGCTTTCTTCGTCGCCGCAAAACGGCTGCTGAACGAGGATGGTCGTCTTGTTTTTGAAACGCGTAATCCTGCGGCACGAGGTTGGGAAAACTGGGTGCCAGAGAAGACGACCCGGACCCTTGCGATGCCGGATGGCGATCACGTGACAGAGTGGCACGTCCTTGTTGAGGTCGATCAGGACATTGTCGCCTTTCAATCGATTTATCAGTTTGCCAACCATCGCTTGGTGTCGGATAGCGTGCTCCGTTTCGCCGACGAGGATACTATCAGGCGGCTGGCGCAGGATGTAGGGTTTGTGGTTCGTTCAGTCTTCGGCGACTGGGATTGTGGACCGCTGACTGATGAAAGCCCGGAAATCATCATGACGATGACCGCAGATTGATCACGAAACGCTTTCTTTTTGCGCAGACGCGGCATAGGCTTCTCTGCACTGCAATATGTCTTGGGAGGGACGATCATGGCCGAGGCAAATAAACCGCTGCTGATCAAGCGATACGCGAGCCGGCGTCTCTATAATACCGAGACCAGCGATTACGTGACACTGGAAGATATCGCTGCGTTCATCCGTGAGGGTCGCGAAGTGCAGATTGTCGATCTGAAATCCGGTGATGATCTGACACGGCAGTATCTGTTGCAGATTATCGCAGAGCATGAAAGCCGGGGCGAAAATGTGTTGCCTGTTGATGTGCTGACCGATCTGGTGCGCAGCTATACCAGCCAGGCCGCATCCGTGGTGCCGCAGTTCCTGCAGGCCAGTTTCGAGATGCTGCGTGATGGGCAATCGAAGGCCATGGAGAACATGACCAAGGCCAATCCCATGGCGGCCATGCCGGGTTTCGAGGCGATGCGCGCGCAGCAGGAAGCGTTTTTCAAGGCGATGACCGGGGGCATAATACCTGGTGCCGGATCGCCGGAGAAACAGGGTGATGATCTTAATGAGATCAAGGACCAGTTGGCAGCCTTGCAGGAAAAGTTGTCAAAGATGGGGAAGTAGGCGCGAAGGAATTTCTGGAAATTCCTTCTGACAGATCAAATTTCCAGAAATTTGATCGCTGCTTTACATGATCACCTCGATGGGCCCCGGATCGCAGACAATGACAAAGTAATGTTGCGTGCGGATCAGCCGGAAGCCACGGCGCTGTACCTCGGTCACGAAGGCAGAGATACCAACCTCGCGATCCACATCGACCACCTGTCGCCGGATGACCCCGCCCGTTTCCACCGCTCGGCAATGGAAGATTTGGGAGAGCCAGTCCCGCCCCTTTGGTTTGAAACGTTCCAACTGCATGCGCCAAAGTGGTGCGGTCGTTGTTAAGATGGCATTAACAGTGACCTGCATTGCAGCAGGCCATCTTTCCACCTAGTTTGCCGGGTGAAGGAATTGCACCATGGCAACATCAGGTAAGATCACCCTTTGGGGTATATCGGTTTTTGTGGCGACGGCGGAAGAGGCATCGATTTCGGCGGCGGCCCGCCGTTTGGGCACGTCTGCCGCTACCGTCAGCCAGCAGATCACCAATCTGGAAGGGGCCATTGGCACCACGTTGTTAAACCGGGGCGAACGGCCCGTGACCCTGACCCCGGCGGGTGAGATGTTTCTGCGCCGCGCCAACACGATCCTGAACGAGGCGGATCAGGCCAAGGCTGAACTGGCTATGGTGGACCTCAGCCGTTTGACCCGGTTGCGCCTTGGCATGATCGAGGATTTTGATGCCGACGTGACCCCGGGCCTTTTGCGCGCGATGAGTGCGGAGTTGAAGAACTGCCAGTTCCTGTTGGAAACCGGCGCCTCGCATCGGCTGTTCGATCTGCTGGATACACGGGCGCTCGATGTGATTGCGGCTGCAGATATGGGGCAGGCCATGTCAGGGATGGAGGTTCATCCGCTCCTTGAAGAACCTTTTGTGCTGGCTGCCCCAAAAGGTATGATGGGCGAGGGAGACTTGAACCGCAAACTGCACCGGATGCAGTTGATCCAATACACGACCCGCCATCATATGGGCCGGACGATTGCTGCCCATTTGGCCCGACAGAACCTGCGCCTGACCCACCGGTTCGAATTGGACAGTTATCATGCCATCATGGCGATGGTGGCGGACGGGGCGGGCTGGACAATCCTGACCCCGCTGGGCTGGCTGCGTGCGGGGCGTTTCCGCGATGCCGTTGATCTGATGCCGCTGCCGTTTCCGCCGCTGAGCCGGACCATTTCACTGACCGCGCGCCAGGATATTCTGGGTGATTTGCCTGCGACAATTGCCGCCCGGATCAAGCCGCTCCTGCAGGATATGATCGTAAACCCGGCGCTGCAGCAATACCCCTGGCTGAAAGATCAGCTGCGCTTACTTTAAAGCGAAATCCCAAAAATCTGAATCAGATTTTTGATTTCAAGACAGATGCAACTGTTGCTCCTGTCTTGTCGCCGAGAAAATCTGCGTTGCAGATTTTACGGACGACGCTCTAGTTCAGCTCCAGCTCGCGGGCCATGACATGATCGGCCGCTTCGACGATGGTCTGTGCGATGATGTCGCAATCATCAAGGCTCAGTCGCGCGGGCAATCGCACGTCACAGGCGCGCATCAGCATGGCACGTGTGCGCGGTAATTGCGGGATTCGGTCCAGGAACTGCCAGTTCCAGAAGGCGCGCGCATTGTCGTCGCTGAGCCCAAACACCTGCACTGACAAGCCTGCCTTGGCGGTGGCGGCCTGAAAATCCTTCACCTGCTCATCGGTCATGTCGACAAGATTGAATTGGATGGAGTCAGGTGCGCGTTCTTCCTGGGCCAGCTTGGCGGGAACAGTGATCCAATTGGAGTGGTTGAGCTGTGTTGCAACGTGGTCATGGTTGCGCCGCCCATTGGCGACCCTGCGAGCAAGCTCGTCCAACTGCGGGCGGATGATGGCTGCGGACAGGGTGTTGAGCCGCTGGTTATAAAGTGGCAGCTTGTTCTGCCATTTGACAAAGCTGTCCTGCAAAACGGGGTGCTTTTTCCAGTTATGTTCATAGGCCCCCGACATAATGACGGCGCGCGCGATCAAGTCGGCATCGTCGGTGATCATGATACCGCCTTCGCCCGCGTTGAGCAGTTTGTAGGACTGAAAGCTGAAACACCCGATTTTGCCGATGGTGCCGATATTGCGCCCATCCCATGTGGTCCCCAGTGAATGGGCGGCATCTTCGACAACGGGTTTTCCGGCGTCTAGGCAGATCGCCATGATTTCATCCATGTCCGAGGTATGTCCGCGCATATGGCTGATGATGACGGCATCGACCAAGTGGATCTTGGCCTCGAAATCATCCAGATCAATGCGGTAGTTGTCGCCGCATTCGCACAGGACAGGCATGCAGTCAGCATGAACCACTGCCGAGGGGACTGCGGCAAAGGTGAACCCAGGGATCAGCACCCGCGCGCCTTTTGGCAGACCCAGTGCTTTGAGCGACAAAAACAGCGCAGCCGAACAGGACGACACGGCTAGCGCATATTTGCTGCCCATCAGTGATGCGAACTCTGCCTCAAGCAAAGCGACTGGCGAATTCTCTGACGTGTAACGGAACAAATCACCACTGCGCAGGATGCGACTGACCTCGTCCATGGCGGCGGCTGGGATCGGTTCGGCATCGTAGACATTGGGGATGTGGGACATGTGTTCAGCTTTCCTGAAATTACATTTCGGGAAAAGCTAACACGAATCGCATTACAATTCTATGACTGTTTGTCGAAGATCAAATTCCAAGCCGGTCGCGCAGGGCATACCACGTCATGGCCAGTGTTAGCAGTGGCGCGCGAAACGCCACGCCGCCGGGGAAATTCGGCACGTTCAGCCCGGTCAGCGTATCGAAACGGGATGCCTGACCGGCAATCGCCTCGGCCATGACCTTGCCGGCCAACCCGGACAGGGCCACGCCATGCCCGGAAAAGCCCGCGCCGGACAGAACATTGGGTGCGACCCGCTGAATGGCAGGCAGGCGGGGCATTGTGATGCCAAGTGTGCCACCCCAGACATAGTCAATCTTGACGCCTTGCAACTGCGGAAACAGGTTTGTCATGCGCGCGATCAGGGCGGTGCTGATATCCTTGGGAAAGCCGATGGAATAGCTTTCACGCCCGCCGAACAGGAACCGCTTATCCTCGGACAGGCGGTAGTAGTTCACGACAAACTTGCTGTCCGCGACGGCAATATCGCGTGCCAGAACCTCTGCCGCTTTGTCGCCAAGCGGTTCGGTCGCGCACATAAAGCTGTTGATCGGCATGACCTTGGCCGCCACCTTGCGTTCGATATTGGGCAGGTAGCCATTGCCCGCAAGGATCACATGGCGGGCTTTGACGCAGCCCCGGTCGGTGCGCACCTCGGCCGGATCGGCATTGGCAATATCGTGAACCTCGGCCCGTTCGTAAATGCGTGCGCCTGCTGCCTCTGCCGCGCGGGCAAGGCCGAAGGCATAGCGCAGCGGGTGCAGATGCCCGGCACCCATATCCAGCAATCCGCCTTGGTAGAGCGGGGATTTGACCAGATTGCGCATGGCCTCCGGGTCCAGCAGTTCGATCTGATCATATCCATAGGTGTCGGCCAGGTGCGCGGCATAGTCTGCATAATCCTTTGCCTCGCGCGCGGCATAAAACCCATGGGCCACGCCGGGGGTATAGCGCGCGTCGTGCGCAAGCCGGGCGCAATTCTGGCGCACGTCTTGCTTGGCTTCTTCGGCCAGTTCCCACAATAGGCGGGCAGTGTCCGGGCCGAACCGCTTTTCCAGCGCGGGCTGGTCCATGTTAAAGCCGGTGCCGACCTGCCCGCCATTGCGCCCTGATGCGCCAAAACCGGCCCTGTGCGCATCCAGCACGACGACATCCAGCCCCTTGTTTGCCAGATGCAACGCGGCGGACAGCCCGGTGTAACCCGCGCCCACAACGCAGACGTCCGCCGTGGTCTGCCCATATAGCGGCGGGCGTTCCGGCGGGATATCGGTGCTGGCAGCGTACCAGCTTTTGGGGAACTGGCCGGGGCGGTCATTGCGGTGAAGCGGGTTCATGAGGGCCTGCGGGTCACTATTAGTATTGGCGCATGATAGGGGTTGAGGTTGGACAGAGATAGCGGTTTGTTCGGATCGAAGGGGATGTTGGATGGCGAACGAGACAAAGCATAGCGGGGGCTGTCACTGTGGCACGGTCCGGTTCGAGGTCACGCTAAGCGATGGGTTGAACAGCGCCAGTCGCTGCACCTGTTCCTATTGCAGCATGCGCGGGGCGGTCGCCGTGACCGCACCGCTGGGTGGTATCCGATTTATGCAAGGCGAAGACGCCCTAACGCTGTATCAATTCAACACCAGAACAGCGAAGCATTACTTTTGCCGTGTCTGCGGGATTTACACGTATCACCAGCGCCGTTCGAACCCGAATGAGCTGGGGGTTAACGTGGCCTGTCTGGACGGCATCAGCCCGTTCGATTTTGAGAAGATCATCGTGAATAACGGTGTTTCCCATCCCTCAGATGATCCTGACGCGCCGGCGATTGCCGGTGTTTTGCAGTTCGTGAGGCGGTAGAGCGGGCGTTACTCGGTCGTTTCTGTCTCGATCGGTGCAGGATCCTGTTCAATCGGTGCAGCCGGGTCTGGTTGGACCGGTTCGGGGCTAGGTGGCGTTGCTGCAGGCACAAACTGCACATGAATGTGGTCGTCATGCCGTGCTGCGTTGCAGCCCTGGAAACCCACCGCATCGCCGGATACACCCAACCGGCGGGCCAGATGAGGTTCGATGAAGATACGGAAGTCTTCACCAACCGGGTTTTCAGCCAGCCAGCGAAGCATTTCGCCTGTCCGCGCCTCATCCAGCGGCCAATCGCGCAGATAGGGTTGCAGCCATGCTACGTCCCAGCGCAGGCTGATCCCCGATTGGTCGGCACAGGGTTCCGGGTCGCCAGGCCGCGGATCTTCAAAGCCCCAATAGCCGATGGGCGAGCGCGCCTTGCCCAATTGATACTCACCACCGGCATCGGTGTAGAAAAAGGCCAGATCAAGCTTTTGCCCATCATCATGTGACAGATGGGGCAAAAGCGGAAACCCATTCAGAAACGGAAAGCCACCATCCAGCGCCCGGGTGCGTGTGCCCGGGAACGTCTCATGCATATGTGCAGCCAGCGAATTGGCGTAGTCTTTCATTTCGGGGGTGACGTAGTGACGGTTGAGCGCGCAATAAAGCGGGTTCAGCACTGCAACCTGCGTTGGACCGGCGTCCAGACACGGCAGGGCGACCCGACCTGTGGAGGGGGCCGCGTAATGCACACCGACCGACAGCCCCAGATAGGTGGCGAGAAAGATGGTCAGAAACCGCCCGAATAATGGCCGCAGGATGAGGGCAAGCAGCCATGCGATGCCACCCAATTGTGTCAGTAGTGTCAGAAAGACTATGGCGATGCCGTGTTTGATCATACGTTCAACAACAGATGTTCGCGTTCCCACGGGCTGATGACCTGCAGGAACTCATTATATTCTGCCCTTTTGACAATGGAATAGACCCGGGCGAAATCAGGGCCGAGGACGTCGTGGATTTCTTTCGCTTCGTCAAACATATCCAGCGCGGCATAAAGGCCCTGTGGCACCTCATCTTCGGATTCGTAGGCATCGCCGTGCCAGCGTTTGTCGGGCCGCACCTCGTTCTTCATTCCCAGATAGCCGCAAGCGAGCGAGGCGGCGATGCAAAGATAAGGGTTGCAGTCCATTCCGGCGAGCCGGTTTTCGATCCGCCGCGCCTCGGGTGGCGAGACCGGGATGCGGATACCTGTCGTCCGATTGTCGCGCCCCCATTCGAGGTTGATGGGCGCAGCATGATCGCGCACATAGCGCCGGTAGCTGTTCACGTAAGGTGCGATCATGGCGATCACGCTTGGCATATGTTCCTGCAGACCGCCGATGAAATGGAAAAAGGCATCAGTTTCGCCGCCCTGCGGGCCGGTAAAGATATTGCGCCCTTTATCGTCCAGCACCGAATGATGGATATGCATGGCAGAGCCGGGTTCGCCTTCGATCGGTTTGGCCATGAAGGTGGCGAAGCAATCGTGCTTCAGGGCCGCCTCGCGGATCAGCCGTTTGAAATAGAAGACCTCATCGGCAAGCTTGACCGGGTTGCCGTGGCGCAGATTAATCTCAAGCTGTCCAGCGCCGCCTTCCTGGGCGATGCCGTCAATCTCGAACCCCTGGACTTCAGCGTATTCATAGATGTCGTCGATCACCGGCCCGTAATCATCGACGGCAGACATCGAATAGGCTTGCCGTCCGGCGGCAGGGCGTCCGGTGCGCCCCATCATGGGTTCAATCGCCTTGGCGGGGTCGATGTTGCGGGCGACAAGGTAGAACTCCATCTCGGGGGCCACGACCGGTGTCCAGCCTTCGGCCTTGTAGAGGTCAACCACCCGGCGCAACACATTGCGGGGCGAAAAAGGAACAGGTTTGCCTTTTTGGTCAAAGGCGTCGTGGATGACCTGCAGTGTGCCATCATCGGCCCATGGGGCGGCGGTGGTTGTCGACAAGTCCGGTTTCATGACCATGTCGGGTTCAAGAAAGCCGTCAGGGCCTGCGGCCTCCCCCCAGTCACCGGTGATGGTCTGGAAGAAGATGGAGTTCGGCAGATGAAAGCTGGTCTGCTTTTCCCATTTGCCAGCAGGCACGGCCTTGCCCCGCGCAATGCCAGGCAGGTCGGCGATCACACATTCGACCTCGTCCAGCCGGTTGGCCTCTAGATAATCCCTTGCGGCTTGCGGGATCTTTTCGGTCCAACTCATGCTACGTTCCGTTCCTTGAAAAACCGCGCGATTTGCAGGGCAATGCGGGTGTCGTCGATGGGTTTGTCCAGATTAGCCCTCATATTTTCCAGCAACGGTTCCGGCACCACGCCTTCGCCCCGGATGTCGGCCAGTTCTGCTGTGAACGCAGAATTGAACTCCGGATGTGCTTGCACCGTAAAGGCGCGATTGCCATAGACAAGCGCTGCATTTTCGCAAAATGCGTTGGTGGCGCAAACCTGCGCATCGGCGGGGCGGTGGGTGACCTGATCCTGATGCCAGGCGTTGAGCGCTATCGTCTCGCCGTTCCAGTCATAGGTCTGGCGGCCCACGGCCCAGCCGCCATCAAACTTGGCGACCTTACCGCCCAAGGCCTGTGCGATGATCTGGTGCCCGAAACAGATGCCCACCAGCGGGATGGCGGCGGCGTAGATGTCCCGGATCATATCCTCAAGCGGGGGGATGAAAGGCAGGTCCTCGTAAGCGCCGTGTTTTGAACCTGTAATCAACCAGCCGTCGCAGTGCGCAATGCTGGCGGGAAATTCCATGTCAACGACGCTGTAGGTCTGAAAATCAAAACCTTGGCCCGTCAGCAGTTTTTCAAAAAACTGCCCGTAATCGCCATAGCGCGGCATCAGCGTGTCCGGCGAATGGCCCGTTTGCAATATGCCGATTTTCATGGGGTCACCGTCATTGGAGGTCGCGCAAAACTAATCCGATTTCAGGCCTGTCGCAAGCGGATGCGAAGGGTGGACGGATTTTCGCGAAAATCCGTGTGCCGTCAGAATTTTCCAGAAAATTCTGCGCGCTACCGGATAACCTGTGGCCGGACCTTCAGCCGCTTTCGTGCCTCTTGCGGCAGGTGCCGGTTCAGGCGTTTGTTGACCAGACCGAACACCCCTATGACCACCAGCGTCAGCAGGATGAAATAGCCGGCAAGGATCGGATAGGGGATGAACGGGTTGAAGGTCTTATCGGCAAAGTAGTTCGCGTAGTAGAGCGCGTCGCCCCGTTGCTGCAGCGCCGGAAAGCCCGAGAAGAATACCAGCGTGGTGGCGTGGAAGAGAAAGATCGCCTCGTTCGTATAGGCGGGCCAGGCCAGCCGCAGCATGGTGGGCCAGATCACACGGCGGAACCGGTTCCAGCCGGACAGCCCGTAGGCGTCAGCGGCTTCGGTATCGCCTTTGGGGATGGATTGCAGGGCGCCGTAGAAAATCTCGCCCGAGTAGGCGGCGGTGTTCAGGAAGAGCACCACCAGCGCGCCCGCCCAGGCCGAGGTCAGCGGGCTGAAGATCGGGTAGACCCCCTTGAGGCTGAGAAACAGGAAATAGGCGAAGAAGAACTGGATAAAGAGCGGTGAGCCGCGGAAGACAAAGATGAACCATTCGGATGGTTTGCGGATCAGCGGGTTGCGCGCGGCCTTTCCAAGCGCGACGGCAGTGGCGAGGAAGAACCCGGAGACGAGGGCGAAGAACCCGAAATAGATGTTCCAGATCATGCCGGAGCCGATCAGGGTGAATTGCTGGCAGAGCGTGAAGTCAGAGCGCGGCAAGAGCCGTTCGCCGATCCCCTGGCTGCGCAAGCCATAGTCGATGATCGTTTCCCAGCAGCTCATGCGGCTGCCTTTCGCTGGGCTTCGCCTGCGGCGGTGGCCTGTCCATGGGTCAGGCGGGCCATGATCCGGTCAAGCACGACTTCGGAGACTTTTGTGAAGCACAGATAGAACACCAGAAGTGCCAGAAAGTACCACATCCGCCAGTCGGGATGGGGGTATTCGGTGAATTGGGGCTGCTTCGAGCCGCCCAGTTCGCGGGCCCAGTAGACGATGTCTTCGACGCCGAGCAGGAACAGCAATGGCGTCGCCTTGATCAGCACCATCCACAGGTTCGACAGGCCGGGGAGGGCGTAGACCCACATTTGCGGCACCAGCACGCGCCAGAAAGTCTGGCGGCGGGACATCCCGTAAGCCTCTGCCGTTTCAAGTTGGCCGCGGGGGACCGCCTGCATCGCCCCGAACAGCACGTTCCCTGCAAAAGCGCCAAAGACGATGGCGAAGGTCAGCGCGGCCAGAAAGAAGCCGTAGGTTTCATGCACCCATTGCGGTGCGTTGCCCAAGGGCAGTTTCGCCGCGGAACAGACCACAAAATCGCTGCCCTGCCAGACCGCATCGGACCAGTCGGGGCATTTGATGCGGTGGCGGATATATTCGAACAGCTGATCCAGCGCGATCACGAAAAACAGAAAGAATGCGATGTCGGGGATGCCGCGCACGATGGCGATATAGGTCTTGCCGAACCAGCGCAGCGGGGCGATGTGGCTGCGCGCGGCAGAGGCCCCGCCGAACCCGAACAAGAGTGCGACCGGCGCGGTGATCGCCAGAAGCAGCAGCACGGTGCCGACCGCCCAATACATCGCCATATGCTTGCCCGTGGTCAGGTAGCAGCTGAGCCATGGCAGGCCTTCAAGACTGGCGGGATCTGAGCAGAAGCTGAAAATAAGCGGTCACCGGAAAGAAGATGAGGGGGCGCAAGGCCCCCTCGAACAGGTCTTAGAATGTGGCTGAATCAGGCAACCATTTGGTGATCAGTTCGTTCAGCGAACCGTCTTCTTTCATTGAAAGGATGGCGGCGCTGAATTTGTCGCGCAGTTCTGTGTCGCTTTGCCGGACGCCGACACCGATACCGCCACCAATCAGGACATCGTCACCGACCACGGACAGTTCGCTGTCGGATTCAGCGATGGGCAGCAGGAACGCCTTGTCGGCGAGAACCGCGTCGGCCTCTCCGTTCTTCACAGCGGCGATAGTTTCGTCAGGTGTGGCGAATTCCAGAAGCGTGGCACCTGTCATGCTGGCAACGTGGCTGGCCTGGATCGTGCTGGACTGGGCGGCGATGACGCCGTTTTCCAGATCCACATCACCGAGGGCGAGGAATGCGGACGGATCGGGCAGGGTGTATTGCTCAGAGAAATCAATGACTTCCTTACGCTCATCCGTCACTGACATGCCAGCCATGATCGCATCATAGTTGCCGGACACGAGGTTCGGGATGATGCTGTCCCATTCGTTGGTGACCCATTCGCAGGTCAGTTCGGCGCGCGCGCAAAGTTCATCCCCCAGTTCGCGTTCGAACCCGTCCACTTCACCAGCGTCATTGATGAAGTTGTACGGAGGGTAGGCGCCTTCGGTGCCCAGACGCACCACGGAATGCGCGTCGGCGAAGGCCATACCGCCCACAAGGGCCAGTGCGGTCGTCAGGATCAGTTTTTTCATCAGGTATACTCCCAGTTTGATGTTCTTATGAGACTGTGGCGGACAGAAAGCCGCGCAGTCGGTCAGTTTTCGGTTGCCCGAACAGCGTTTCGGGCGGTCCTTCTTCTTCGATTTTGCCCTGATGCAGGAAGACCACGTGGTCGCTGACATCCCCGGCAAGCCGCATATCGTGTGTCACGATGATCATGGTGCGCCCTTCGGCGGCCAGATCCTTGATTACCTTGACGACTTCCTGTTCCAGTTCCGGGTCCAGGGCGCTGGTGGGTTCATCAAATAGCAGCGCCTTGGGTTCCATGCAAAGTGCCCGCGCGATGGCGGCACGTTGTTGCTGACCGCCGGACAATTGCGCCGGATAGGCGTCGCATTTGTCGCCGATCCCCACCTTTTCGAGGTATTTGCGGGCGGCTGCCTCGACCTCGGCCTTGTCGCGTTTGAGGACCGTTACGGGGGCTTCCATCACGTTTTGCAGAATCGTCATATGCGCCCACAGATTGAACTGTTGAAACACCATGGACAGGTTGGTGCGGATGCGGATCATCTGGGCGTGGTCGCCCGGATGGCGCCCCGCCCCGCTGCCTTTCCATTTCACCGGCTCACCGCAGAAAATGACATCGCCCTGCTGGCTGTCTTCCAGCAGGTTGGCGCATCGCAGCAAGGTGGATTTGCCCGATCCGGATGAGCCGATCAGCGACACCACATGCCCTGCGGGGGCCGTGATATCCACACCCTTGAGCACCTCAAGCGCCCCGTAGGATTTATGCAGATCACGGATTTCGATAACAGGGGCGGTATTGGTCACGTGTGGCAGCTTCTTGTTATTCCGACGGGGAGTAGGGCTTATTTTCGGGGCATTTGCAACGGTTCACGGCGCATTGACCCAACGTCAGGTTCCGATTGCCTGCGGAGAGGGCGGCAAGGGCAGATCATACACGTCTGGCGATAACTCGATGATGTCGCGAAGCCCCAATATGGCGCGGTCATCGGCGGACAGGCCCGCGATTGCCATGCTGACGGCCTGCCGGATCACGGTGCCGTCCCGGCACCTGGCAGCGATGAAGGGCAAGCCGGGCGTTGGCCGGGTGCGATGGATGACGGACAGCCCGGCAGTGTCGCCGCTGGCCGACAGGTGCCGCCATGTCACCGCATCGATGCTGGCGAAATCGGCCTGCCCGGTCCGGACTGCCATGGCCGAGGCGCGGTGGCTGCCAGTCTGGATCAGCGGCCCCTGCAGCACATCAGGTGCCTCAAGCGCGAGCGCGGCCCAGCCGGATTGCGACATCGCGTCGTTATAGGCAAAGCGCGTCTGGGTGAGCGCCGCAAGATCGGTGCGCGGATCGTCCGACCGTGTGATGACAAGGCTGCAATAGTGGCCGGGCGGACAGCCCTCGACCGCGTAATCCGGGGTGCCCACCAGCATAACGTGATCGCGCAGAACCTTTCGGTAAGGCAGCCCGCAGGTTTGCGACAGCACCAGTGCCGGGTCGCGCCAATGGGTCAGCAGGTCACCCGGTGCGGGCGTCAGCGTGTCGGGCGCTGGCTGGCCTTGCGCGCGCAGGGCGTCGCGGATGCTGGCCCAGAACCGTGCATCGGCGGCTGCCGTGCGTGTTGTGGCGTACATCGGCAGGCTGGCGATCACGAAATGCGCAGCCTCGCCTTGTGGCTGTCCTGATCGGACACGCCAAGGAGTGAGGCGGTCATGCGCATCAGGCTGTCCTCTTCCTCTTCCCGCACGCCATCGGCCATGACGATGGACCACATCGCCTCGATCACGGCGACGCGGTCGTCGTAATCGACGGCATCCTTGATCGCGCGGGTAAAGCGGACGGTGTCTGGCGCCTCTGCCTCAAGCTGTTCACATTCCGCGCGCAGTTTGGCGGCCTCGAACGGGCTGAGGCCGTAGCGGGCGGACAGGGCCCGGTCGATCTGGGCAATTTCGACATCGGCGTAATCGCCATCGGATCGTGCGACCCGGACCAGCAGCGCGCCAAGGGCGAGGCGAGCATCGGGATCGGGCAGTTTTTGCGGTTCGGGGGCGGTCAGACGCCGCAGGAGATCAGTAAACATCTGCCCTACTTAGTGCCTGACAGCCTGTCTTGGAAGAGTTTGGTCACGCGCGCACACTCTTGCGTGAAGCCGTAAGGCGGGTTCACCACGAAAAGACCGGAGCCCACCATGCGATGCCCGGGCCGGGCAGGGGGAAAGCGCACCTCGTGTACCACACTTTCGGGGATCGCGGATTTCAGCGCGCCGATCATGGGTTTGTGGGGGCCGTCCGTCAGGATCGGATACCAGAGCATCAGCACGCCCACCCCCCATTTGCGGTGGATATTGGCGAGCGTTCTGGGGATGGTCTGGTAATCCGATTTCACCTCGAATGACGGATCGATCAGCAGCAGACCGCGGCGCGGGTCCGGCGGGCAAAGCGACAGGGCCATGTCCCATCCGTCACGCTGGCGGATTACGCCGCCATAGGGGGCCATGTTGGTTTGCAGGGCGGCAAATTCCTGGGGGTGCAGTTCGGACAGGTGGATATTGTCCATCGGGCGCAAAAGCTCTGCCGCGATCAGGGGGGAACCGGGATAGGCGTCTGGCCCGTGGGCGGCATGGATCCGCGACAGAACCTGCCGGTAGGGGTGATCGGCGGCGAACCAATCCTGCGCGATGGCGATCCCTTTGGCGGCCTCGCCCGTTTTAAGCGCCGCGGCATCGGTCAGATCATAAAGCCCGCGCCCGGCATGGGTTTCCAGATAAGTCAGCGGTTTGTCCTTGCCGGTCATATAGGCCAGAACCCAGGCCAGCAGGCTGTGCTTGTGCACATCCGCCAGATTGCCCGCATGAAACCCGTGTTGATATGAAAGCATCCGCTGTCCCCGCCTGTCTGCCCCGCGAGGTAACGATAAAGCGATGAACCGCCAAGGGGGTTGTCGCCCGGGTCAGGTGGCCTATCCTTGGGATTGAAACATGGCGAGGGGCCAAGATGACATTTCGCACGATCCTTGTGATGACCGCGCTGATCGCCAGCCAACCTGTGCTGGCGCAGGATGGCGGCAATGGCATCAGCTTTCATTTTGGTCTCGGTCCGGAATCATCTCCTGAATATTTTGGGTCGGATGACAATGAATTGGGCGTGACCGGCAGCTTCAAGCTGGAACGTCTGCAGTTCGGTGGTCTGTCCTTGGGGGGGGAAGATCGGACCGGCTTTGGTTTTGGTGGCTCTGTTCGGTTTATCAGCGAACGCAGTGCGGATGACTATGCGGAGTTGACTGGCTTGGAGGATATTGACCCGTCGCTGGAACTGGGCGGCGGTCTGCGGTTCGCGCAACCGGGCTACAAGCTGTTTGCCGACGTGCGTTACGGCGTCGTGGGACATGAATCGCTGGTGGCCGAGATTGGGGGCGACATCATCTATCGTCCCACAGACCAGATCACAATCGCCGCCGGGCCGCGCGTGCTGTGGGGCAGCGATGATTATGCGCAGACCTATTTCGGGGTCAGTGACGTCGAAGCCGGTGCAAGTGCTTTCGATGCGTATGATGCGGGTAGCGGCATCATCAGCCAGGGGCTGAAGGCCGAGGCAACCTATCAGATCAACGACGATTGGGGTTTGATCGGCACGGTGCAATATGACCAATTGCGAGATGATGCAGCGAACAGCCCAATTACACAGTCAGAGGATCAGGTGACCGGCAGCATCGTCCTGACCCGCCGGGTGACGTTCGGGTTTTAGGGGTTTGTGGTGGGTGTTTGAGGTGGTGTAGATGGCACTTTGACTGCTGCTGCGCTTTGCTCTGACGACTGCAATGCGCAGTAAGCGGACTTTGCAAAGTCCAGCATCGGCCCGTAGGCTAAGCCTAACCTGCTGGGTGAAGCAGCCGGTACATCCTATTAGTACTGGATGCTGCACCGTGCACCAATGTCCGCTCTTCGGGCTGCGGCCAAAAACGTCACAAAATCAATCCGGGTTTCGCCAAGGGTTTGTGGTACAAGATTTTTCAATGATTGCGAGCGCATCGCCAACAGTGTCAAAAACGACGGTTTTTGGCCGAGAGGTTTTGGCAGGGGGTTATTGGCCACAGGTTAGCTGAACTGCGTCTTAACGTTCCTTGTGCATTGGCCACCCCAAAAGAGCCAACTAAAGATACCAAACCTGCGCTCTGTGATGAAAGAGTGCAGCGGCACCGCCCTTAGTCGATCTTGCCATTATCATTAACGATGCGTAGCATTACGTAGCATTACGTAGCATTACGTAGCATTACGTAGCATTACGTAGCATTACGTAGCATGACTTAAATTGAACAGGCTGGAGCACATAATGAAGGGCCACTATGTATTATTAGGTGCGGACCTTTCTAAGTTTTTAGTCGAAAATGATTTTTCGGTTTCTGACCTTGTCAAGAAGGCAGACTCAGCGGTTGAGATTGAGGTTGCTCCCAACCCAGAAACGCAAACGTCGCCCAGGAAGGAACCCGCAACAATAATTTTGGCGTCGGCGGCGGTTGTTGCTGCGCTGACCCCGCTCCTGATCGAAGTAATCCGCAATGTCTCTAGAAGAGAGGCCGTTATCCGAGAAAAGCGTCTCGTCCCAGTTGAGGATAGCAATGGGAACCACATGAACGATGGCGAGGGCAACCCCATCCTTCACTGGGTTGACGTTGTGGTTCAAGACGACCCTGGGGCCAGAAAGCAAAGTATCTCCGTGAAAGGCTTTGGAATAGAAATTGAGTTCAGTTAAGATTGGGGTGCAGTAATGGCTCGCCATGCCGTCGTTTTTGGTTCAAACGGTCCTGAAGCAGCAGGCAAACTGAAGTATTCAGAGTTCGACGTGAACCGAGTGGTCAGCACTTTATCTAGCCCAATCTGTGGCTTTGCAGTTCACAAAACAGAAAACAAATCAGATCCACAAGAAATCGAACGCCTTATATCGGAGGTTGCTGATGATTGCAGCAAAGACGATACCCTAATTGTATTTTTTTCAGGCCATGGCCTCATAGAAAAAGGAAGCCTGATTTTTATGCTGGATGAAACCAGCATGGACAAGTTACTGAGTACATCTCTTAGTGCCGACGCAATCACTCGAATAATGAGGTTTTGTGACGCTCGCTTCAAATTACTGGTTTTGGATTGCTGTCATGCTGGCATGGTTTTTGCGGGCAGTAGGTTCAAGAAATCCCAACTGCGAAGACTCAACGATCTGGTGCCCGACATCTCAGACGGCTCCGAAGCTTTTGTCTCGCTTCTTGCAAGTGATCGGCTTGAGTCTGCCAAAGAAATTGACGCTCTTGAAGGAAGCTTTCTGACAACAGCAGTCTGTGAGGCACTTTCGTCCAGTTTTTCCGAAGCTGATTCTGACGGTGATGGAGCAATTGACATTTCTGATATGAGGAAGTGGGTTGAAGAAGCGGCAAATTTACACAACCGGCAATATCCCGAAGACAAGGTTCCTTCTCCATTCTTTTTTGGCCGAGAGAGAGGGAAATTCTACATCTCGAACAATCCTAGCGATTGGGAACCTTACGAGATTGCTGAGGAGAACAGCCATACCTTTGTCTTGATCCCTCGGGTCAGCACCGAAGATCCTGGGATGGCATGGGTTCTGGGAAAAACACCCGTAACGAATGGTCAATATAAGGCTTTCGTTGAGGAAACGGGTTACGAGTCCCCCTGTGGAGAGGAATTAGTCGAAAAGAACGGTTCCCCCTTTTGGGAAGGTCCCTACCATCCCTGGAAGGACACCAAATTCAATGACGCAGAGCAGCCAGTGGTGTGCGTCAACTATTATGACGCCGAAGCTTATGCCCGCTGGATGCAATCGAAATTTGAAAGCTTATCTGATTGTTGTGTTCCCTCCTCAACTCTTTGGGATTTTTCAGCATTTGGCTTCCCGTATCCAGTCTACGACAGGAAAAATTGGCTAACCGATGATCTTTACGATAGGCGCAAATATCCAGCACTTGTTTCAAGGGAAGAGTCATCAGTTAACCGTTTCGGGGTTGTTGATATGATTGGTAATGTTTGGGAGTGGACATACCTCCACGATGGCTACGACTCTGCCAGTTTTGTCGCTGTGATCAGTGGTCGAAAAAAAGTATTTCCACTTCGTGGCGGGAGCTTCCTTGACGATCTGCAGCGAGTTGATCCGTTTCTCAACGCTGGTGAATTGCAGGAACGCGAGCGGACCAAACACTCTGACTTGGGTTTCCGTATTGCAGCAAAAGTTCCAATTGACAGCCTACCTGCCGAGTATCGTGGAAGACTAATTCTGTCACATGATTTGCCGCGTCCGCCCGGTTATAAAAAACCTAATTGGGTTGGAAGAGCCATGCTTGAGCGCGAGTAGCAAAGCGCTTTTTGGTCGCTCAGCTAGATGCCGCCGTTGCCTGACTTAACTCAGTTGGAGTGGACGTTGATGCAATCCTAAAGCGTTTCGGGATTAGTTTGAGGCATATCCGGCAGCCTTGAAGTAGTTCCAGCACTCTGTGGGATCGTATAAGTCGCAGATTTGGCCGATGGCTTCGAATACAGCAGTGAACGAGCGGGCACCGACGCGGCGGAGAT